>CAXMSB010000029.1:0-1604 GCA_964195615.1 uncultured Granulosicoccus sp.
GTGAATTTCGAAGTCGACCATGACCAGTACGTCGTCCTACCGCGACCCGCTATGCGTATGCATAGGGACCACCGCGCTGTAATGCCGTTTTGTAGTCCGGTCGTTCGTGGATGCGCTTGAGGTATGCGGCGATCCTGGGGTGCTGTTTCCCGATATTGGCGCGTGTGTCGAGCGCCTCCAGAGGAAAGCTCATCTGAATATCTGCCGCGGTGAACTGATCGCCGGCAAACCATTCACTTCTCCCTAACTCGCTTTCGATAAACTCGAGCTGTGCATCCAGCCGCGGCGTCAGAAACTTCTTCTTGACGCCACCGCCCAGCAGCATTCCGGCGGGGCGCAGGAGAAGCGGCACGGGCGCATTACCCATCCTGTCGAGAACAATACTCAGCAGGAGCAAAGACATCATCGAGCCCTCGGCGAAATGCAGCCAGTAGATGTAGCGTAGCCGCTCTTCGGTATCTTCTGCCGGTTTCAATGCCCCTTCGCCATAGCGATCCACGAGGTACTCGACGATGGCGCCGGTCTCCGCGAGCGTTTGCCCATCGTCGACGACCACCGGAGATTTGCCCAACGGGTGCACCTTTTTCAGTGACTCGGGGGCCAGCATCGTTTTCGGGTCGCGTTTGTAGCGCTCGATCTGATAATCGAGACCCAGTTCTTCCAGCAGCCAAAGCACTCGCTGTGACCGAGAGTCTTCCAGGTGATGAACGGTGATCATGACGGGGAACTCCGGGCTCGAAAGGGCCACTATGCTAACAGCAACGATCAGCAGACAGATGAATGGCCGATCTCTCCGACTGCCCTGACGATCAGTCGCACTCGAAGTCGTCTTTGCCAACCGGACGGCAAAGATCCGGCCAGCCATTGTCCTGCCAGAATGCCGGAATCGCGTACCTTCGTTCGGAAAGGCTCGGATCGTCTTAGTTGACTCAGTCCCCGGCCCCACATCCAGTACATGGGTGAGTTTCCCCAGTAGTCATCGACGATCGGTTGGTATTCGCCGAGAACCAGCAATGCGCCGGTCCCGATTCGGGGGCCCCACAGAGGTCCTTTTCCCAACAGGCTTTCCCGGCCAAAACCGAGTTCCCTGGAAACCGTCCAGAAGCGCTGGATCTCCTTTTCCCTATTCTCGGGCGCCGAGAAACGCAGCCTCACGATATGCGGTAGCAGGGGATAAAGTGCCGGGTCGTGATCACCGATAAAGGTCGAGGTCGCCGCGATCCAGAGTGCTCGCGGATTTTCGCCCCCGTACTTACTTATTACGCTTGGCCAACGGGTGATAAGCGGTATCGGTTACCTCCTGAAGTCCTTCAAACGTTTCCTGGGATTGATGGAGACACAGCATATTGACTGAGATAAGGTTGGGAAAAATATTCTCTTCGTCACCAAAGTAATTGCCAGGGTTGAAAAGGGGTGGTCGATGCCAGTACATCCGATAGTCGAGAGACCTGATCAGCTCAATCAACTCGGCTGACTTGTCGACCCGGTCATTCTCGACATAAAGCGCTGGTCGATGAGACTTGATCGTTGCCGTTGCACCTCGTATAACGGCGGCCTCCATACCCTCAACATCGATCTTGATCAGCTTAAGACGCGTCAGCCGG
>CAXMSB010000030.1:0-15645 GCA_964195615.1 uncultured Granulosicoccus sp.
CCAAGAACCAGCCCCATTGCTTCGTCACTTCTTCGACGCCCACGGTGGACAGATTCGCCGCGGCCGGATTGCTTCCAGATGCCATCGGATGCTCCTTTTTGGTTGAATAACCTGTGCTATGAGTCGGCAGGACTACGCAGCGACCCGCCAGGATCGACAACTGCTGACAACCTCTTCCTTTGCACCACTTCGATTTTCCCCGTCGAGCAAGCCGTTAGTATCGGGTAGCAACGCCAACTCGGGTAGCACCAAAAAGCGTGGTTTGGTTGGGTAAAAGCTACCACGGGCGCGATCGTTGGCAAGCCGCTGGCCCCGAAGAATAAGACGTAGCATATCAATCTCCGGGCCAGACCCAATCCATCAGGAGAACTGCAAAGTCCACCTCCAGTCATCCCGAGGTCCGCCGAGGGATCTCCGTGGCCCTGGCAAACTGCGTCACGACAGAGATTCCTCGGCGGACCTCGGAATGACAGCGAAGGCAAGCTGTGACTTTGCAGATCTCCAAACCCAGTTTGCCTCGACGGTGGCTTAGCGCAGTGCGACGGGGTAGAATGTTGGACTCATCACTTGTAGGAGAATCTATTCATGCACACCAAGACTCTGGCAATTCTGGCCATAGGCCTCATCATTACTGCAGCCGACGCTGCCGCGCTGGCGTCGGATGCCGACCCGGCCATTCCCACGCTCGACGAGATGGCCAGCGATTGGATGCCGCTATCGCAGTTGGGCCACTACCCGAGCATTCACAATTTTCACGGTGCACTGCTGAGTAACAAGGACCTGCTTTCGGTAAGCTGGCTGGTCATCCCGCCTTTCTCACAGGCGTATCACAGCGGCACGCTCTACATCAATGGTCAGGTTCACACGGCAGACGAATTCCGTTGGTACGCCTACCAGGCCTTGCGTCGCAAGCGAGTCGACGACCTGGAGATTCTGACCACCACGCGGATGACGTTCGAAGACAAGGGCGTGTTGTTCCGCATCAATATCAAGAACGTCGGAGACGAACCGCAGGAGCTGGATCTTCGGGTCGATCTCGTGGGCGTTGTCAGCAAGTTTGAAGATGGCTGGGACTGGTTCTATCGGCTGCCGACGTTCCCGAAAGACGACCGGGAGCGAAAAGTATCGTCAGCCGCATTCCGCTTGATGGAGGCCTACCGCGAAAACGTGGGGCCGATCCCCAACGACGTGGTGAAATTCATCGCGCCGCTGCACCGCCAGTTCGTCGCCGAGTTGCAGGACGAAGGCCCGGTGCTTCTGGTGCGCGACAAGTCGGGCGCTGCACGCACGGCGTTCGCCTTCGCCCAAGCGCCGGACGAAATCGCCGCCGTCGGGAATCAGGGCTACGCGAAGTGGAAAGCAACGCTCCAGCCGGGCGAAGCGAAGACGCTCGACTACGTGATGGTAATCGGCGACCAGGAGCAGGAAGTCATCGCATCGGCCCGGCGGTGGGGGCAGGCGTTCGACACGGTTTTTCAGCAGGCGAAGGATCTTTGGCAGCAGCGTTTCAACGACGCCTTCACGCCCGGCAACAAGCATTTCTCGGGCAACCTGCCTGTGCTGGATACCCCGGACAAGAAACTCCGGCGAGTGTACTACATGGGCGCACTCACGTTGTTGGTGGTGCATCGAACGAATCTGCCGATCCACGACCGGGTTTATCTCTCGGGATCGCCTCGGTTGGGCGCCACGGTGATGTTCTATTGGGATACGTCGATGTGGTCGACCGCGTTCGCGATGCTCGATCCTCAGACCATGAAAGAACATCTGCGCGGTTGGCTGGAGCTGGACATTGACAAGTACTTTGCGCAAGACTTCTATGGCGGCAAGGGCATCGGCTTTCGATACAGTGCCAGCTACGTGTCGATCTTCAAGATGCTGCAGGTCTATCTGAAAGTGACGGGCGACACGGCCTTTCTACAGGAAGAGGTCGCCGGTCGAACCATTCTGCTAACGATGGACGACTTCTCGGTGAACTGGAAGAAGCTGGTCCGCGAGGGCGACGTGTTGGCCGATTTTGGCGGGGCTTGGGATTTGCTCGAATGTGTGCCGACCTATATCAACCGGGTTCCTTCACTTAATGCAGCCAGTGTGTGGATGATGCGCTGCACAGCCGAAATCAGAGAATCCCTTGGCGAAATAACTCGACCCGAGCAGCTTCGCTCCGAGGCCGACGCGTTGGCCAAAGCGGTGTTGGGGCTCTACGCGCCTGGCAAAGGGTATTGGTATAGTCTGCACCGCGATGGCAGCCGAGTGGAAATGCGGCATTGCTACGATTTCATCACGCTCAGCAATTTCTTCACCGAGAGCATTACGTCGAAGATGGCCGATGAGATGGTCGGCTTCGTCAAGCGGGAGCTGCTGACGGAGCATTGGATGCGGGCACAATCGCTGGATGACGTCGCAGCCGAGCAATCGGACCGCGCCGACCACGGCCCGATGGGCTCCTACGACGGCTGGCTACCCCGGACGATGGATGGCATGTGCAACTTCGGCTATTTCGACGAGGCTCTCGCCTTTCTCCACCGCAGCGAGATCGCCACCCATGAAGGGCCCTACGCCCAGGCGCATGAACTGTACGGCCCCGACAAGCGGGAGTACGACGCCCCCGTGCGCATTGCCGAGCGCGACTGCGTCTGCCGCGAATCGAGCGGCGGGGTCAGCTTTGCCAACGCGGTTATCAAATCGTTCTTTGGATATCGCCCGGGGTTGGAAGGCGACGAGTTGCTGTTCGACCCAGAGACGCCGCGCGGTTTCCAAGGCCAACTTCGACACGTGCGCCACCGAGACAAGTTTTATACCATCAACAGCACCAGCGAAGGATTGAGTATTCAGCAGGAGCCCTAGGGGCGAGGCACTCCTGGCCAAGCATCAACAGAACAGTTCGATCGAGACAGGGAACCAATCACCATGAGTGATTCATTGATGAGCCTGGGCGACTTTGCTCCTTTTGCCGACGACCTCGACCATCCCGAAGGCGTGGCCTGGGGGCCGGATGGTTACGTCTATGCGGGCGGCGAAGCGGGGCAGATTTACCGCGTCGATCTTGACAGTGGCTCACTCGAGGAAATCGCGAACACCGGGGGTTTTCTCCTCGGCCTTTGCCTTGACGGCGACTGCAACCTCTATGGTTGCGATCTGAAGCGGCACGAGGTGGTTTGCGTTACGCCGTGCGGCGACGTGACTACTTACTCCAAGGGTTCGCCAGAGCGGGACATGCAGACGCCGAACTACCCGGTGTTCGATTCGCGGGGCAACCTCTATGTATCGGACTCCGGCGAATTCGATCAATCGACGGGCTGCCTGTTCCGCATCCGACCCGGCGGCGAGACGCAATTGGTCAGCGACCAGTCGCTGCCCTTCCCCAACGGCATGGCGCTGAATGCCGACGAAACCGAGCTGTACGTCGTCATGTCGAATATGCCGGGCATCGCCAAGTTCAAGATCCATGCAGACGGCACGGTTGGCCCGATGGAGCCGGTTGTCGAGTTGCCCGACACGGTGCCCGACGGTGTGGCCTTCGACGTGGAAGGCAACCTGTACATTTCGTGCTACACGCCCGACCGGATCTACCGACTGTCGCCGTCGGGCGAGTTGAAGGTGCTGGCCGAAGATTGGCGCAGCGTGATATTGTCCTCGCCCACAAACATCGTGTTTGCCGGAGACGATCTGTCCACACTGGTAGTTTCCAGCCTGGCGCGATGGCACCTGACCAAAGGGCGGATGCCCGTCGCGGGCCTGCCGGCCAGATATCCCCAACTGTAGAGCCCAACTGCAAAGACAGTGAACCATGAACAAGCGATTTGAGAATAAGGTGGTTATCGTTACCGGCGCCGCGAAAGGGATCGGCAAGACCTGTGCCATCGCCTTTGCTCGGGAGGGCGGGCATGTGGCCGTGGCCGACGTCGACGAGCAAGCCGCCCTGGAAACCGTTGGCGAAATCGAAGCGGCGGGGGGCACTGCCATTTATGTAAAGTGCGATGTTTCGCAAGCCGACGACGTGAAACGTCTGGTCGAGGCGACCGTGGGCACCTTCGGCGGCGTGGATGTTCTTTACAACAATGCGGGAGTGGTGCGCTACGGCACAGTCGTTGATATGTCGGAAGAGGACTGGGATCTGCAGATGAACATCAATCTCCGAGGCACGTTCCTGACCTGCAAGTACACCATCGGTGAAATGATCAAACGGGGTGGCGGCGCGATTGTGAATACGTCGTCGGTACAAGCGTTTGCCTCGCAGAAAACAGTGGCGGCCTATGCCGCTTCCAAGGGGGCGATCGTCAGCTTCACGACCACTGTGGCTCTCGACCACGCGGCCGACAACATTCGCTGCAACTGCATCGCGCCGGGAACGATCCACACTCCCATGCTCGAATGGGGAGCCAGGAAATTCAGCCCCGACGATCCCGAGCGAGCCATCAAGGAATGGGGCGATTTGCACCCGGTCGGTCGGGTTGGTCGTTCGGAAGAGGTGGCCAAACTGGTGCTCTTCCTGGCGAGCGACGATTCGTCGTTCTGCACCGGCAGTTGTTATCGGATTGATGGTGGTCTATTGTCTGGAATCTTCTAGCGGAGCGGACGCCATGAAACTCGGATTGGGGCTCTATCGCCAGATGCTCACGCCGGAGAACTTTCGTTTCGCCCGGCAGGCCGGCGCTACGCACATCGTCGCCCATCTGACCGACTACTTCAAAGATTCCGACAGCCTGTCGACCGCATCGGCCGGCGACGCCTGGGGCGAGACAACCAGCCACGACCAGCTCTGGAGCTACGAAGAACTCCTGGAGCTGCGCCAGGCCATCGAAGCCGAGGGGCTGCAGTTGGCGGCGCTCGAAAACTTCGACCCGGCTCATTGGTACGACGTGCTGCTCGACGGACCGCTCAAACAGCGTCACCTGGAGAATATCAAGACCATCATTCGCAACATGGGTCGGGCGGGGATCCCCTGCATGGGCTACAATTTTTCCCTCGCGGGCGTGTGGGGGCGAACGACGACTCGGCAGGTCCGCGGGGGGGCGCCGTCGGTGGGCTACTGCGCGGCCGAAGCTCCGGAAGAGACGCCGATTCCCAACGGTCAGGTGTGGAACATGGTGTACGACCCCCAGGCTCCCGCGGGCAACGTCGGCACGGTCACTCATGAAGAACTCTGGCAGCGGTATGCCGAATTCCTCAACGAATTGATCCCCGTTGCCGAGGAGGCCGGCGTGCGGATGGCCGCCCATCCCGACGACCCGCCATTGCCCACACTCAGAGACACGGCGCGCCTGGTGCATCAGCCTCGCTACTTCCAAAAGCAACTCGACATCAAGCCCAGTCATTACAACGGCCTGGAGTTCTGCCTGGGAACGATAGCCGAGATGACCGAGGGCGATTTCTACGACGTCGTCGACCAGTACAGCCGTCAAGGCAACGTCTGCTACGTCCATTGCCGCAACGTGCGGGGCAAGGTGCCCGACTACCACGAGGTGTTCATCGACGAGGGAGACATCGACATGGTGCGCGTACTGCGGATCCTGCATCGAAACGGCTTCGACGGCGTCATGGTCCCGGACCACACACCCCAGATGACTTGCGATGCGCCGTGGCACGCGGGCATGGCGTACGCGCTGGGTTTCTTGAAAGCTGCCGTTACAATGATCGAGTCTGAGTGAACGCCATGCATATCGACCTGAGCGACAAAACGATCGTCGTAACCGGGGCGCTGGGCGCGATTGCCGAGTATGTGGTGCGGGCGCTGCTCGATGCCGAGGCGTTCGTCGTGCTGACCGACCGACTCGAGGAGCACGAAGCCCGCGAAGCGATGGAGTCGCGTGGCTACGCCTCGCGTCGATGCGATTATTATCGGATGGACGTGACCGACGCCGACGCCGTTTCGCACGTGGTCGACGAGATTTTTCAGCTCTACCCGAATGTGAATATCGCCCTGGGACACGCGGGTGGGACCGGCATCGAGTTGTTCCGCGATTCGAGTGCCGACTCGTTCGACCGGCTGGTGCAGTTCAATTTACTCGGCCAAACCTACTTCGCCCGGGCGGTTCTCCAGCAGTGGCTGAATCGCGGGACACACGGGCACATGATTTTTACTTCGTCCTACGTAAGCCGCATTCCGTTTGCGGGCATCGCCGCCTACAACGCGTCGAAGGCCGCGCTCGACATGTTCGCCAAGACGTTGGCGCTGGAGTATGCGTCCGACGGGATTCGCTTCAACGTCGTCTCGCCGGGAAACGTGGCGGCCGGCGCTTCGCTAGCCGTCTACGAGAGCGATCCCGAGTATCGTGCCACGGTCGATCGCATGTCGCCGTTGGGAAAGCGCAACTCGCCGCAGGCGGTGGCCAACGCCTTTCTGTATCTCTGTTCGCCGCTGGCCGACGAGGTCGACGGCCACGTACTCAACGTCGACGCCGGCGTCGGCCTGCCAAAACTTTGCTAACCAGAAACAAGAAGACGGGACGTACAGATGGCCGAGTGGAAAACCGATGCCGAGCTGTTCACCCTCGTCCGCGACGTGCTCTACACGCCGGTCGTTGGCGACGTTCTCGACCAGCTCGGACGCACCCATCAGTTCCTGCCCGCGCCCGTCCAACCGATGCGCGAGCAGATGAAAGTTGTCGGTCGAGCGATGCCAGCCTTACACGGCGACGTCCATGGGCCCCAAGATCGCCCGTTCGGGCTACTGACCGAAGCGCTCGACCAGCTTGAGCCGGGGGAAGTCTGGATCGGTTCGGGCGGCCAAATGCGATGCGCCTATTGGGGGGAAATCCTCACCGCGACGGCCCGGACCCGTGGTGCGGTTGGCGCCGTGGTCAACGGATATCACCGCGATACGCCCAAGGTGCTGGAGCAGAACTGGCCCGTCTTCAGCCGAGGACGCTACGCGCAAGATTCCTCGGTAAGAACCCAGGTGGTCGCCTATCGATGCCCGATCGAGGTGGACGGCACGTGGATCGAACCGGGAGACCTGGTCTTCGGCGACCTGGACGGCGTGGTCGTCGTTCCCCAAGAGTTGGAAGCCGAAACGGTGGAGCGAGCCCTCGAAAAGGCGCGCGCCGAGAACTTAGTCCGAAACGCAATCGAAGGTGGCATGAGCAGCACCGACGCCTTCAAGAAATACGGAGTCCTATAACCACTACACACACCGCGTAAGCCGCGAGGCGCTAGCCGAGCGCTCGGCTAGCGCCTCGCGGCTTACTACTTTTCGCAGGGAGAAAGTATCACATGGCGTCAGAAAATGAAAAACTCGTCGAAGCGCTCAAGGGCGCCTCGCTCGACCGTAGGAATTTCTTGAAACTGGGCACCGGGGCCACGGTTCTGACCGCGGTCGCCACTCACGGGAAGTCCGCGCTGTCTAATACGACCAGCGGTGAAGTGCTTCCGGTCATTCCCACGCTGGAGGATCTCGCCAGCGACACGCTCGTGCATCACTTTCGCGACCTGTTCAATCCACCGCCCGCCCAAAACGAGTGGGGATTCTCCCAGAGCTCGAAGTCAGTGGCCGGCATCACGGCGATCTCCTTCCCGCCGTTCGCCTGCGGGGGAATTCCGAAAATGACGTTCACTCCCGGTAACATTGTTACCTGTGAGCTTTATCTCGATGGGCGGATTCTGCATTCGTATCCCGAAGCCGCGACGGTGGCCTACACCTGGTACCCTCACCGCGTGGTGCGCGAGGCGAGCGTCGGCGGGCTTTCGTTCAAAACTCTCACGTTCATGCCATCCCGAGAGCGGGCCGTTGGCGAATCGATTACCGTCACCAACAACACCGGGGCTGAGAGGAAAGTCACGCTTGGATTCAATCTACGCGCCGCCGTCTCGACCTCGGGCGATGAACCGTGGTTTGTCTATTCACCCGCCGAGGCGGACAATCTGCTCACGGCGATCGAGTCGCAGGGCTGCCTGCTCTTCGAAGCGCAACATAGCCAGGCCTTCTCGGTGCAAGGCATCTCTCCCCGGCCCGATCGCATTGAGAACCGCCGCATTCTGGTGAATGAGTTTACTCTCGGTCCGGGAGAATCGAAGACATTCAATTATCTGAACGTCATCGGCGGCGATAAAGATGAAGAACTGAAGAACTACGAGCGTCTGCAGGCCAAGTTCGAGCAATTGCTCCGTGAAAACGAGGAAGTGGTTCAAGCACGCGTCGAGGCGGCCCTGACGCCGGGTAACTCGGAATTCTCGGGACACCTTCCGCAGCTCGTCACGCGCGACCCGGCGCTCTGGAAGCTCTACTACGGCGGCATGATGAGTTTGCTGCAGAGTCGGCGTGACAGTCCCGAGAGCGCTTACGGACCAACATACATCACGCTCACCCCGCGCATCTGGCCTACCTCGACGTTCATCTGGGACATCAGCCTGACGTCGCTCAGCCTGGCGATGCTCGATCCAAAGACGCTCAAGACGCTTCTGGAAGCCTGGCTGTCGCAGGATATGCACGATCATCTGGCCACCGAGTATCTGACCGGCAAAGCCGTCTGGTCGTGGTACGCAGTGAACGACATGGCCATCTTGCGTTGCGCGGACAACTACCTGCGCGTCACGGGAGATTTCGCCTGGCTCGACAAGCAGATCGAAGGACAGAGCGTGCTGGAGCGCTTGGTGGGTTACTCGCTCTACTGGAAGCAGCTCGACAAACATGGGCACGGACTGGCCGACTATGGTGAGTTGGACAACCTGCTGGAAGTGCTGAGCACTTGGGTCCACGAGGTGCCGGCGATAAATGCCGGCAATGTTTACGGAATGCGGTTTGTCGCGACGTTGCTGGAACGCCGGGGCGACAAAGGCCGGGCCGATCAACTGCGGGCCGAGGCGACCGAATTAGCGAAACGAATCAGCCGGCTGCTTTACGTTCAGGGCAAAGGTTGGTGGAAATGCGGGCTGCCTGACGGCACGTTCAACGAAGTCCGGCACTGCTACGACCTGCTGACGATCCTCGACACGATGTTCGAAGATCTCAGCGATCAGCAGAAGAAGGAAATGAACCATTTCTTCTGGGATGAGCTGCACACGCCGCTTTGGATGCACTCGCTTTCGCCGGGCGACGTCGATTGCACGTGGAACGCCCGCGCCGACCACAGTTGGCTGGGCGCCTACACGGCCTGGCCCGCCAAGACCGCGGCCGGGTTGTACAAAGTCGAATCGTCGGCACGCGTCAGCGAGTGGGTCAAGGGTTTTGCGAAGGCCTCGAACCAGGGCCCCTACGGACAGGCCCACATCGTCGAGACGATCTTTCCGCCCGAAAACGGCGGCGCATTCAAGTGCCCACGCGACAAACCGTACGGCAACGATTGGTCGGAAGTCTCCGGCGGCAGTTTCGCCGATCTGGTGGTCGACTCGCTGTTCGGAGCCGATCAAACGCTTTACGACGGCATCCAAGTCAACTCGCGGCTGGACGATTTCGATGCCGAGTCGAAGCTGCTGAACGTGCCCTACCAGGGGAAACTATTCACCGTTAGCAAACAGGGTGCCGAAGAAGCCTGAGGAAAAGCAGCATGGCACAACCACCAATCGATTTCGATCGCCTGCCGCTGCGCGTGGGGCTGGGGTCGTTCATGCATCCCGACCCGGAACGCTTGAAATTCATCAAACAGCTTGGCGTCGACGACATCCTGCTGAACATGTATCGCACGCCGCTGATCGACACCGATTATTCCGAGCTTCCTTTGAGCGGAGACGAAGAGTGGTCGTATGCCGAGATTCTCGCGCTGCGCACTCGCGTCGAAGACGCCGGCCTGCGGCTCAACGCGATCGAGAATCTGCCCAAATCGTTCTACGACAAGATCATTCTCGGTCTGCCTGGCCGAGAGAAACAGATCGAGCACGTCCAGCAGACGATCGTGAATCTGGCCCGCGCGGGCATTCCGATGCTCGGCTATTGCTGGGAGGCGGGTGAGGTCTACCGGAGTTCAACCACCTATCCCCTGCGAGGCGGCGCTGAGTCGATGTCGATCGATCTGGCCGACTTTGAGAATACTCCGCTGATCGCCGATCGCGAGTTCTCCGAGCAGGAGATGTGGGAGTACTACCACTACTTCCTCGAACAAGTCGTGCCCGTGGCCGAGTCGGAAGGACTCAAACTGGCCGTGCACCCAAACGATCCGCCAATTCCCACGATCGGCGGCGTGCCGCGACTGCTGCGCAGCCGAGAGGCCTATGATCGAGCGTTCGAACTCGTGCCGAGCCCAATCCACGGTTGCCAGTTCTGCCTGGGCAATTGGGCGGCGATGGGCGAAGACATTCCCGGCGTGATCGATCACTACGCCCGTGCGAACAAGCTCTTCTACGTTCACTTCCAGACGGTCTCCAACGCGCTTCCCGAACCACTGCACGAAGTGTTCGTCGACGAGCCTGGCTATTACGATACGTTCGAGATCCTAAAGAAACTCGTTGACGTCGGCTTTCGAGGGCTCATCATCCCCGGCCACGTGCCAAGCGTGGGTGCGGATGGCAAATGGCAGGAGCGATCTCGAGCATTTACCGTGGGTTACTTGAAAGGTATTTTGCGTTCGATCGGGCAGATCGAGACTCACTGAAGAATTCTTAAGGAACAGTGAAGCCACAGAGTACACAGAGATCACGGAGAAGATGCGGACGAAGAGTCTCTTCTCAGTGATCTCTGTGGCTACAAATTCAAAGGAATTGCTACAGAGCAATTGGTGACTGATGACGATCCTCCTCAAGGGCATCACCTGGGATCATCCCCGAGGTTTTGATCCACTCGTCGCGACGAGCCGGTCCTTCTCGCAGGCGCATGGAGACCTCCAGCTCCAATGGGTGAAGCGAAGTCTCAAGAACTTCGGTGAATCTTCGATAGAAAAACTGGCCGACGAATACGATTTGCTGCTTGTCGATCATCCCTTCATGGGAGAAGCGCACCAGAAGCAACTGCTTGTGCCCTTGGAGGAGCAACTCTCGACCGAGTTTCTGGCTGAGCAACAGGCCAACTCGGCAGGCCCCAGTTTCGACAGTTATCGCTACGGCGGCCACCAATACGCGCTGCCGATCGACGCCGCAGCGCAAGTAGCCGCGTATCGCGCAGACCTTCTGGATGGGTTGGAAGATGACCTACCGCGCTCGATCCAGGACATCCACGCGCTCTGTGAGAACCTGCCAGAAAAAGCAAGAATTCTCTGGCCGTTGGGGCCGACGGATCTTTGGTGTTCGTTTCTCAGTCTGTGTGCTCAGTTGAATGGCGGAGAGTTCTTTGACCTGGAGTCTGGGATCGACGTACAAGTGGGCGAGAAGGTACTGGAGGAGATTCGGTCGCTTCTGCCGGTGTTGCACGAACAATCGCTGGAGTTTAATCCGATCCAAACACTCGACGCCATGCGCTCTGGCGAGGACATCGCGTACGCTCCGCTGCTGTTCGGCTACAGCAGTTATTCCCAGCCCCAGCAAACGGGGCATGTGATTCGCTTCACCGATCCGCCGTGCTACCCGGGGGCCCAAAAGACTTCGCTCCTCGGAGGCGTTGGACTGGCCATTTCCGCCCGCTCGGCCCATCGTGACGAAGCGGCCGAATATCTTTCGTTCGTTTTGTCCCCCGAGATTCAAGCAGGCGAGTATTTCGCCAACCACGGCCAGCCGGGGCATCTGGCCGCTTGGAAAAGCACGAGCGTGAACGAGTCTTGCTCCCACTTCTTCAGCAACACGCTGGAAACATTGGAGAGCGCCTACGTGCGTCCCCGCGTGCCCGGTTTTCATGATTTCCAAGAATCGGCCGGAGCGATTCTGCACGAAGCGATGACCAAGGGTTCTTCCCTGGAGAAGACGATGGTTACGCTGAACGAGTGTTACCGGAAGCTTGGCACTCGATTGGCTTGAATCTGGACTGGGGCCACCGGGGCACGCCCTGCGCGACTTAGCCCCGGCCACCCAAGTTTAAGATCTCGCCGCCCGCGAATCGCGGTGCATCGCCCATGGCGGCTTCGATTCGCAGCAGTTGATTGTATTTGGCCAATCGTTCGGAACCGCATACCGAACCGATTTTGATTTGGCCCGCACCGGTGGCCACGGCCAGGTCGGCCAAGCTACTGTCCTCAGTTTCCCCTGATCGGGCCGAGACAATCGTGCGAAAGCCGGCCTTCTGGGCGATCTCGATGACGGTGAGCGTCTCGCTGATCGTGCCGATTTGATTCATCTTCACGAGCACGGCATTGGCGGCCTGCAGTTCGATGCCACGACGGAGCCGGTCGGGATTAGTGGTGAACAGATCATCGCCGAGCACCTGGACGCGATTGCCAAGACGTTGCGTCAGCTGGCTCCAGCCGTGCCAGTCGTCCTCGGCCAATCCATCTTCGATCGACACGATCGGATAATCATCAGCCCACTCGCAAAGCATTTGGATCATCTCGCCCGCGTCGAGGCTGCGCGCTTCCGACCGAAAGTGGTATCGGCCGTCGCTCTCTGAGAAGAAATGTGACGATGCGACGTCCAGCGCGATGGCAATTTGCTCGCCCGGCGTGTAACCGGCAGCTTCGATCGCTTGGACCAAGAGATCGAGCGCGGCACGATTGCTGTCGAGCGTCGGTCCATATCCGCCTTCATCTGCTTTGAGTGTCGACTGCCCCAGGCTGCCGAGCAATTCGCCCGTGGCGCGGTGGACGTCGAGGCTCATCTCCAGCGCTTCGCTGTAGCTCTTGGCGCCGACGGGCACCATCAGAAAATCCTGCAAATCGACATTGCCCCGTGCGTGCAGCCCGCCACTGATGATGTTGACCATCGGCAGGGGCATCGTGGCAAGCCCGGCTTGATCGAGATGTTGCCACAACGGCTTTTGCTCTACCGAGGCGGCAGCGCGCAACGATGCCAGCGAGACGCCCAGCACGGCGTTCGCTCCCAGGCGCGTCTTGTCCGGCGTTCCGTCAAGCTCCACCAGCCGGGCATCAATCCCCGCCTGGTCCAGCAGGTCGTGACCCGTTAGAGCTGGTGCAATCACTTCCCGAACATTGCGGACCGCTTTGCTGACGCCGAGCCCGGCATGTCGCTCTGGATCGCCATCGCGGAGCTCCAGTGCTTCGTGCCGTCCCGTCGACATGCCCGACGGCACAATCGCGGAGGCCACGACGCCATTGGACGCGGCGACTTCCACTTCCACCGTCGGCCTGCCCCGCGAATCGAATACCTCACGTGCGTGAATCTTGGCGATTGAATGTGTCACTTGTGTTTCCTCGATGTTGCCTGGAACCAGCGTGTAGGCCGGAACAAGTCCGCGCAGTTCCGGCGGCCACGCTCGATCTCTCCGCCTTGCCGGAACTGCGCGGACTTGTTCCGGCCTACAACTTGCGATTCTAGCCAGCCAGTTTCAGTCGCCAGGCCGAATCCAATTCTTCAAATCGATTGGTCCCTCTTGATAACAATTCTTTGGACAACTCCCGCACGAAATCCCGGTCCGCCGCTTGCGTTAAGTACTCGGCCGGCGATTTGCCGTCGACCCGCGCCAGCATCAGCATCAACGTCAGCCTGCAGACCCTCTGCTCCAACTCTTGATCGTAATGCTCGAGCTCCTGGAAATAGGTGGTGCGAACCGTCTCGATGAGCTGCAAAAACTCTTCGGACTGCTGCCGACGGTAGAGCGACTTCAAGTAGAGCAGATTTAGCAGAAAGGCCAAGTCGAAGGCCGGGTCGCCGTACCAGGCGACTTCCCAATCCAAAACGACCAGGCGATCGGCGGAAACCAGGATGTTCTTGGCGCTGTAGTCGCCGTGGACAAGCGAACAACGGGTTTTCTGCAAACGCTCGACCTCCTGTTCGAACAGCTCTTTCACGTCGGGATGCCGACTGCCGGTCGTCACGAGATAGGGTTCGAGCCGCAGCGTGTAAAAACTCTCGGTCGTGTCAAACATTTCCTGGGCTTCGGCGTTTCCCCACGTCGCGTTGTGCAGGGTCGCCAGAATGCGGGCTGCCTTCGCGCCGGTCGACTCGTCGATCTGCCCCGCCAACAGTTGGCTCTTCCAGGGCGTGAAGCCGGCGCCCAGGTACTCGAGCAGGATGAGCCGGTTCTGGGTATCGCCGTGCAGCACTTTGGGAACGGCCTCGGGCATGAACCGTGCGGCAAACTGGATCGCGTTGTGCTCGGTGATGTTTCGCGCCGTATCGCAATGCCAGTCGTCTTTTACTTTCAGCTTTTCCAGGGCCTGTTTGACGACAAACTCCTGCTCGCCCGCGCGGACCAGCGAAATATCGCTCGACACGCCGCCGGAAAGCGGAACGATCTCGATATCACGCGATTGCGTGATGCGATGCTGAATCAGGTAATCGATCAGCTTGGCTTCGTTGAAAGTGCTCACGCTGGGGATATCACCAGGTTGGGACGAGGGCTTCGGTTACCGTTGCCGTCACCCAGTGTACCGCTGGCAACGCATCTTCGCCAACCACTGGCGAGAGCAGAAGCGAAGGAGAAACATTGTCATCCTGAGGTCTGCCGAAGGATCTCCTTGGCACTGTCAACCCGCACACCGATGGAGATTCCTCGGCAGACCTCGGAATGACAGCAAGGAAAGAAAAAGACTCTGCTTTTCTCTTGGAGCCAAAGGGCAATCGCTCGACCCTAGTGGCGGGGCCTGTTACAATTCGCGCACCGACCGAGCGCCGCACTTTTCGACTACGATTCACAGTCCCAACGGCTTGACCGAGGAGACCGTCCCCATGTCGGCAACCATGACCTCCCGAGAGCGTGTACTGGCTGCGCTGAACCATCAGGAAGTCGATCGGATACCCATCGACCTGGGCGGCACGCACAACACCTCGATCAGCACCGGCGCCTACCGGACGCTGAAGGCGTTCATGAAGGTCGATACGCCCACTGAGGAACTGAGCGCCACCTACGAGTGGGCCAAGCTGGAGGAGACGGTGCTGGCCCAGTTGCCGGTGGACACACGATCGGTATTCCCCCACCTGTCCCAAGATCGGCATCGCCAGTTGGACACTTACACCTTTGTCGATGACTGGGGAATCACTTGGCGACGGTCACCAGATCATCCCCAGTATCACATGATCGCCCATCCTCTGGCCGAGGCCACCATCGATGACCTGGACAAACACGACTGGCCAGACGTGGAAGACGCCAGCAGGTATGCCGGCCTGCGAGACCAAGCGAGCGAGCTGCGAGAGAACACCGACTTCGCGATCTGTGCCGCTGCGCTGGATACCTGTATCTTCGACCGCTCGTGGGCGCTGCGAGGCATGCAGCAATTTCTGGTCGACATGCTCGCGGACCCGGAGTTTGCCCTGGCTCTGATGGAAAAGGTTGCCCAGGTGCAATTCCGGCGCCACGAGTGCTTCCTGGAGCAGGTCGGCGCGTCGATCGATGCCATCATGATCGGCGACGACATGGGCGTACAGGATAGCCTGCTAATTCGGCCTGCGCTCTATCGCACCATGGTCAAGCCCTTTCATCAGCGCTACATCGAGGTCATCAAGTCGCACACCGACGCGAAAGTCATCATGCACGCCTGCGGCTGTGTGGTGGACATCGTCGACGACTACATCGAGATCGGGGCCGATGCCCTGAACCCTGTCCAGGTAAAGGCCGCCAACATGTCGCCGCGGAATCTCTACGAGCGTTTCGGTGGGCGGATCACCTTCTGGGGCGGTGTGGACACCCAAGAGTTGTTACCGAATGGCAGCACCGACGACGTTCGACAGGCGGTC
>CAXMSB010000031.1:0-5024 GCA_964195615.1 uncultured Granulosicoccus sp.
CGTTCCCGGATTCAAGTTATCGAACAGATACGAACCATTCGAGCCAGTGGCGATCGAACGAACCACGGTGGCTCCCGTGACGTCGACCCCCGTGAGCGTAACGATCACGCCCGCCAAGGTTCGCTCGCCCGAATCGAATTCACCGTTGTCGTTTCGGTCGACAAACACGGTGCCGCCGACGCTCGCTGGGTCGATCTTCACGAGCGTCGGTTCCGTGTCCTGGTTGTTCGCGAGCGTGATTTCGGTCTCGTTGCCGCTCACTTCGGTGTGATTCAAGAGTTCGCCCGAGAAATCGTCGTCGACCCGCACGTTGATCGTGATCGAGGTCGACTCGCCCTTGGCCAAGTCTCCCAGTTCGAATGTTAGCTGATCGCCGTCGAAAGAGTCGGGCGTAATCGAAGCACTTTGGAACAAAACGCCCACGTCCGGCAGATCGTCGGTCACCACAACGCCCGTCGCGTCGGACGGACCGTTGTTCACGACATCCAGCGTGTAGCTGAACTCGCCACCCGGCTCCACCGGGTCGCGGCTGTCGATCTTGGTGATCGCCAAATCGATCTTCGGTTCCACGGGATTCGAAACCGAGTCGGTATTGTTCGAGAGATTCACTTCCTTCGGGGCGATGACCGTGGCAGTGTTCACGAGCGTGCCTACGGCATCGTCGTTGACGGTGGCGAGCAATGTAATAATCACAACGTCTCCTGTCTTCATGGTGCCGAGGTTGGCCGTCACGACGCCGCCAGCGTGCTGAACGCCGACGCCACTGAGGCTTGTCGTGCCCGAAACGAACGTCACGTGGCTGGGAAGCGTGTCTTCGAAGGTCGTGTTGGCGGCGTCCGAGGGACCGTCGTTATCGATCTTGATGCGATACTCGACCGTCTCCTGCGGTGACAAGGTGGTTTGATCAACCGACTTGTCGAGCACCAGATCGAAGCCGAAGAAACCGAAGTCGACCGTCAGGTTCGAGCCGCCGAGGGTCGCCGCCTGACTCACCACGCCCGCCCCAGCCAGGGCGGTGCCGTTGTCGTCGTTGTTGGTGCGATCGTCCGGATCGGAAGCCGGGTCGTTGCCCGAGCTGGATGTGAGCCCGTGAAGCGGCTTGGTGACTTGGAAATTGGTCGGGGCCACCTGCACGACGTATTTGCCGGGGAACAAGTCGGCAAACAGATAGTTCCCCGCGGCGTCGGTTGTGGTCGTGCCGAGCAAGGCGTCGACGCCCTGCGTGAACTGGTTATCGGAGTTTGTGTCCGCGTAGAGATTCATCTGAACGCCGGCGATGCCGACTTCGCCCGGGTCGAGAATGCCGTCGTCGTCGCGATCAGCCCAAACACGGTCGCCCAAGCTCAGGCGGGGCGCGGCGGTGAAGTCGAGCCGCTTCGTCGCTCGGCCCACCAAGCCGACGAGCGTCACCTGGGCGTCGACCGCCGACACTCCCTCGAAGGTCAGCTCGAGGGCGCCGACGTTCGTAAAGTCGGCGCCGTTTCCATTCTTGGCGGTCGGCACGTCGTCGAAGTGGAACACAGCCTGCCCGCTGGCAGCGCCGCCCACCGATTCGGGAACCGAGGTCGTGAACTCGGACCAGTTGTTGGCATCGGTGTAGATGCGCATCATGATCTTGGCGTTGGGATGATCGGCGCCGGAAGTCAGCGCGATGCCGGTCATCGTGTTGCCGTTGGCCTCGGTGAGATCGATGCCGCCCAAGCCGGTGGGGTTCACCAGTTGTCCGTTGCCGTCCACGCCGTCCCAGACAACCTTGGCCGTGCCGGTGACGCCGGAACCGCTAGCGAAATACAATTTCCCGCCGCTGGAGGCCAGCGAGACCGAAGAAACCGGATTCTCGGAAGTCGTGAGTTCGACGTACAGATCGCGCTCGCCGCCGAGTACCGCCCCGTCCAATTGCGTCGCCGGCTCGCTGGCCGGCAACGGCGGCGTTGCTTGGACTACCTGAAAGGTGCTGAAGCCGTCGATCGCCGGGCCAACAATGCCGTCGCCTTCTCCGGGGGCGACGATCACTTCCTTCACGTCCTCGCCCGGTCGAAACTGCAAGTCCGCCGGCAGCGTGATTTTCACAAAATATCGACCGGCGCCGATCTGGTCGAATTGATACTGACCCAATGCATCGGTGGTGACTGACGAAACCAGCGCGTCGCTAGCGTCAAAAATATTATTGCCCCCGTCGCGATACAAAGCGGCCGTTGCTCCGACCACCACGGTATCATTGCTAGCGATGCCATCGCCCTGCACGTCGGTGCGCACCACTCCAATGATCTCGGCCATGTCGGCCGCTAGCATCACGCGCGACTCCAACGTCTCGAACGACAGTACGCTGCCCTTCAAGGTCTCGGGGCCGTGGATTCTATGAGAGACAGTCGATTTGAGGGTGGATTTGCGGGATCCGGATCGGGACATGTCAGCACCTCGGGAATGCAAAAGTTGCTAGCTGAAACCTTGAGATAGTGGCGCACATACCAGTAAGGCATGTATCGGCACACAACGGTCCCGCAGATTACCGGCGATCGGGCGGGAGAGAATTTTTGAGCACACCGGGGTGACAGGCTTTCGCCTGCGGCTCAGAACCGGCTTAGGATTCGCCTGCAAACAACTGTCGTGTATTGCTTGCGATGTATTAGCCCCGTCGTTTACGTCGGGGTAAAGGGCTCCATGCGACCACTTCAGGCCCGTTCACGGGTCTTCTTGCTGCAAAGAGGTAAGACCCGTGAACGGGCCTGAGCCGATGATAGTCAATCCATTTCCCCGGCATGAATGCCGGGGCTATTACAACCTCACGGACACGCGACAGTTAATTCTCGACCATCCCTTACCAGCGATACTCGCCGCCGAAGTTGAGGCCATGCGCCCAGAGATCGGTTTCGTTGAAGGCGAACTTCGGGCTGAAGGGCGCACCATCGTCGACCGTAGTGTAATTGAGGTAGTCAGGGTTCACATTCTGATCGATCTGGTCGCCAGGACGCACGACGTTGCCCCAATACATCAAGGTATAACCGCCGGTGAATCGGAACCGCGGCGTCATTTGGAAGCCGACCGTGGCGCCGATCTGCGGAATCACCGAGAACTCATTCCGCGCGTAGCTGCCGATGTTCGTGGTCTGAGTCAGCAGCAATCCGTCTTTCGTCTCCCATCCCCCTCCCTGATTCGTATTCCGGCTCGTAAATCCGCTGATGTCGACCGTCTGCCGGTTGTTGCCAATGGCCAGCAGGGAAAGCAGCTCCAGCGACCAGCGTCGGCATTCCCACTCCCACAAGAAGCCAAGTTCGCCGCCGAAGAACTCGTTCTTGGTATAGAAACGGTCTTGCCCATAGATGTCGGTTTGAGGGACCTGTATCTCCATGGTCCGCAGGTCTTCGGTAATGATTAGGCTTTCTCTGAGATTCGCATAACGTATGCCGAAGAGAAAATCGATGCGCCGCGTACCCCGGCGTCCGCCGCAGCCTACACCACTGCCGCAACCGCCCACACCCACGCCGCAGCTCACGGGGTCGCCACAGCCGCAATTGCCCGCGACGCAACAGATGTTGTGCCGCAATCTCACGCCGAACGAATTGAATTTACTCGAGGCATCGACGGTCACCGTTCCTCGTATGCCGGGAAACGAAACGTCCTGGACTGCGTTGAGCCCCGTCGTGTCGTCTGTGAATGGCCGACCGACATATGGTAGAGTCACGCCGTCGCCGCCATTGGTGTATCTGGAAGTCAACTCATCGAATCCAATGTAGTCGCCCTCGATGGCCCATTGCCCACAGTCGTCAAGCCATAAACCAATGCGAAGTCGTAAGCCGTCGCGATTTTCATCCAGGATTTCCTCATTGCCGTAGACGATTCGCGCGTTGACGAAATCGTCATCATCGGCTTCGCCTTCCACGACCAGCGGCGGGATGTCCATGCCGTTGAACCACCAAATCAAGTACTCCGCCCGTGCATAGAGGATGCCCCGAGTGCCCGGCGAACAGCCGTTGCGCTGGCGACAAGGGTAAACGCCGCATTGCGAGCAGCCGCCGAAGTCGATCCCCGTGTCGAGATAGAGCGCATCATCCGGCATAGGCTCGATGATGGTTCCCTCCTCCATACCGGGTCCGATCAGTTCTTCCTCGTAGGCGGCCAACTGCACGCCTCCGTCGGCGGTGGAACTCCTTGAAAAATCTAATTGCGAAGCCAACAGGATGTCGCCCGTATCGTGACGCACAGCGACCGTTTCGCCGACATGCATTTCCAGGTCGACGTCGTCGACCGGTTCCACGTAGCGGAGCACGCCGCCGTAGCGGTCGACCAGGGCAAACTCTGAGCTGCCGTCCGATGTGTCGGGATTGTTCACCAACGTTCCACGCAGATTGCTGCGCGGCGCGCTGGGTTGATGAAACCGAGGTTTCTGCCGCCGACGAACCTTCTTCGCTGGGGCTACGCTCGACAAATTGGGCGAAAGCAGCGCATCGACCATTTGTCCCACCGCAACATCGGTATGGGTCGACTTGTTCGGCCCATCGCCCGCTTGATGACGTCTCGACTGAGCCAACAAGTCTGCCGGACTCAGGAAACCAATTATCCACGAAGCGGCTATCAACGCCGCGATCGAACTGTGTCGATGTACAGCCATGAGGGTTTGTCCTCGCACGCGCATTCCCAGCCGGATCTGGTCCGGGGAAATGACTTGGAAAAGGTGGTAGATGAGATTTGCTTACGAAAAGCGGCCCGTATGTAGCAAATCTCGCGAATCGGGCACAAGAGCAATTTGAACCCGATCAGCCGGGAACCTTGCAGGGCCGCAAGCTTGAGGTTTTGAAGAGCAAACCCAACATCTTAAGCGAATCGAGGCGCTAGCAGCCAGCTATCGCTGCTTCTCCAGGCCTTGCGGAGGGGGATAATAACCGCCCGTGCTCTGGAAATTCTCGAAAAACATACGGGTGGCCGAGTGACCCGTGGGTGCTAGATTCTCATCGCCCCGCAGACTGTACGGGCCTTGCGCAGCCATCTGATTGAGCCGACGCTGATTCGCCATCGTTTGCCGTTGC
>CAXMSB010000032.1:0-34635 GCA_964195615.1 uncultured Granulosicoccus sp.
CCAATCCGCGCGCTCTTCGGGCCGAGTTATCTGCCGGAGGTGTCCATGACCGACTGCTCGAACGGCACTTGGCTATCTAACCCAGGAGTGACCCTCCTTACGCATAAACGACAGTTTCCTTAGCCGCTTCGGTTGAGCACACCGACGCTCCTTAGAGAAGGCAAAATGACCTACCAAATCTGGACTGACGAGCCGGCCAGGAGACCGGGTGCACAGACAGGAGAACAGTACGGCGTGTAGAATTCAAGGTTAAACAGTGAAAGGACTTACGTTCGAACCGAATGCTGAATTGTGCATTCCCAAGGCGCCGCCTCTCACTCGTTTACAAGTTTCCGAGACCTGTCACCTCCCGCCGAGTGGCCCGCAGAAGGAAGACTTAAGTTGTTGCCAACATCAGCAACGTACTTGTCGTCTCAGGCACGGCAGTCGAGGCTGCCGCCAATGAATCCGCAGTCTCGTGGCGATATTCTTCGAGAACACTTGGGAAGCGATAGCCGATTTCACCCCCTCCCGATCAGGGTTTCCAGCAATTCAGCGTCGATCTTGCTCTTCACCGTACGGCGGTCGAGCTTAATGCGCCGCGCTGTCTGTTCGTAACTGCCAGTCTCTGCATAGATCAAGGTACAATAGCGTCTAAGTACTTCGTCCGCCGTCAGCGATCCTGCGACAATCTCACTGGCCACGCGATCTCTTGGATCGAGCGTGTAATCCTCCAGGGACATCCTCGGCCGATAGTCGCGGCAGATAACCAGATTTCGAACGCATTGCTCCAACTCGCGAAAGTTGCCCGGCCAGAGATAGTCGAGGCCCAGGTGGTCGTTGATCCATTGCACCACTTCTTCGACGAGATCGTCCGCCTCCTCGCCCGCCACGCGATGCACGCAAGTGGTGACCAGGTTGGGCAAGTCTCCGGGACAGTCCGCGAGTTGTTCCTGGAGCGATGGTGTTGTCACCATGTCGGAGCAAAGCCGAAAATAGAAGTCGTTCCGGAACGAGTCGTCGCGTGTTTTTGCTTCCAGGTTCTGATTCGTTGCGGCAATGATTTTTCCTTGAAACTGTCGGTCGGTTGTTTCTCCGAGTCGTTGAAATGAACGTGACTGCAGGACTCTCAATAGCTTCACCTGGATCGATGCGTCCAAGTCTCCGATCTCGTCCAGAAACACCGTGCCGAGATGAGGGCACGTCTCCAACCACCCTTTGCGATCCTCAACGGCTCCAGTGAAGGCGCCGAGTGAGTGTCCAAATAACTCGGATTCGATTAACGTCGAAGAGAGAGCCGATAAATTCAGAGGAAAAAAGCACTCGGCCGAGAAGTCGCCGAACGTCTCTTGCTTGCTATCGAACGGAACATATCGTGACAAGCCAATGGCTCGCGCTACCAGTTCCTTGCCCGTTCCAGAGGGACCGGTGATCAGCGTCGTGAAATCCACCATGCACGCATAGAGAGAGCGGCGGTAGCGGCGCATGTCGTGCGTGAAGATTGACTGCCAGATGCGTGCACGCAATTTCGCCGCGGGGAGCGACGTGCCCACGATATGCTGAAAGATCTCACGGAAAGCGCCGCACACCTGAAAGCAGCAGGCGAACAGGTGTTCGGTGTCGTAATCGTCAAACTCACCAACCCCTATTTCCTTGAGAAAATAATCGGCGTCTTTGCGAAACGCCGACCAGAACTTCAGCGACGGTTTCGATCGTCCTGCCGGAGCTTGTCTCACACTTACGAAGTTTGTCCGGTAGCGATCGTAGAGCAGATAGGAGACGAGGTCTTCATACAGGCTTAGATCGTCCGGCGTCTTGGCAGAGCCTTGCTGAAGTTTTCGGCGAAGCTGTTCGGCGAGAGTCTGGCACCGCTCGCGCAAGCTCAGCAGGTTGGGTCGCTCGCGATCCCAGTCGGATTGTTTGCTCCAAGTAGCGGCTTCTTCATCGAAGGAAGGCCCCAAGGCGACCTTCTCCAACTCAATGCGCTCACTGGTGAACGGATTGCAGTAGGCCAGTTGCGAGAGGGCTTTTAGGAACCTCAGATCTTGATTCTTAACGAGCGGCATGGCAAGCCTCCTTGTTCATTGAGTGTATAGCGGCCGAACATTCAATGCGAGTCCTGCAGAGTGTAGCTATAGAGATGTCTTAACGCAACTTGTTTGTAAGTAGCCACTTAAGGACATCTATCGATTCTGGCATCGGATTTGTTATATCGTGCTCTCGAGGTGGTTTCCACGTAACCCTGTACACAAGGAGTCAGTGATGAAAACCAAGAACAACACGATTGTGGTGGTGCTAGGACTGGTGGTCCTCAGCTTGTTGAGCAGCCGAGCCCGGGCCGCGGGATTGCTGGTGGCGGATGGCGGTTTCGGTGGCGTGATGCAGATTAAGGAGCACACTGCACAGGTAACCATCAACAACGGCGTAGCCGTGACCGAAATTGAGCAGATCTTCGTGAACTCCGAAGATCGAATCGTTGAAGCGTTGTATACGTTTCCCGTGCCCAAGGGGGCGAGCGTCGCCAACTTCAGTATGTGGATCGACGGCAAAGAGATGATTGGCGAGGTCGTCGAAAAAGAGCGGGCTCGGAAGATCTACGAAAGCTACAAGCAGACTCGCCGCGATCCTGGCTTGCTGGAGCAAGTCGACTACAAGACGTTTGAAATGAGGATTTTTCCGATCGGCCCCGGAGCCGAGCAGCGCATCAAGGTTGCCTACTATCAAGAGCTGGACTTTGATAACGACTGGGCAACCTACGTCTATCCGCTCGCCACGGTTACTCGCCGGGGCATAGATCAGCGGACAACCGGAAAGTTCGCGATGACTCTCGACGTCAAAAGCGAAGTACCGGTCGTTGAACTGACGAGCCCTTCGCACGCCGACGACTTTGTCACAGTAAAACAATCCGACAACTACTATCAGGCAAGTCTCGAAACGGACGGCGGCGACCTCAGCAGAGACATGGTGCTCGCATTCAAGACGGAGCGGGCTCAGACCGGCATCGACATCATCACCTCCAATCAAGTGGGTGAAGATGGTTATTTCATGCTTACCGTCACGGCCGGCGAAGAGCTGGCGGAGCAGAACCAGGGAATGGATTACGTTTTCATTCTTGATGTCTCCGGCAGCATGGCGAACGACGGCAAGCTGCGGCTGTCGCGCAACTCGATCTTCGCGTTCATGGACTCTTTGGGTGCCGAGGATCGGTTCGAGCTGATGTCGTTCAACGTGGCGACAGAAACGCTCTTCAATGATCTACAATCTGTCACGGAAGGGCGTAAGCAGGAGGCGAAAGCCTTCCTTGAATTGCAGCGAGCCCGCGGTGGCACCGTCTTACGTCCGGCGATTTCCGCGGCCTACCGCTATCAAGATAGCGATCGCACATTGAATGTGGTGGTTCTCTCCGATGGAATGACCGAACAGCGGGAACAGCGCGAACTGCTACAGCTGATTCGCGAACGTCCCTTGGGAAGCCGGATCTTCTGTGTCGGCGTAGGCAATGAGGTGAATCGTCCACTGCTTCAGCAGATCGCTCGCGATGCTGGCGGCCTGGCGACATTTCTTTCGGAGGAAGACAGTTTTGAGCGGCAGGCTCGCGCGTTTCGTCGCAAACTGATGCGTCCTGCCATTCGCGACCTCGCCGTTAGTCTTGCTGGCGCTGGGACCTACGAGATCGAGCCACGGGAACTGCCGGATCTGTTCCATGGTTCGCCGCTGCGACTCTACGGCCGCTACAAGAACGACGGCGATGTTTCCGTCACGATTACCGGCGAGATTCAAGGGGCGCCATTAGAGCAAACCGTGAGCGTTCGCCTGCCGGATGCGGACTCGGGCAACCCAGAGATCGAGCGAATGTGGGCTTGGCACCGTGTTCAAGGTCTGCTGGAGCAGGAGCGAACTGTCGACTTTGAGGGCAAGCATCGCGGCGAGATTGTCCAGCTCTGTGAAGGCTATTCGATCGTCAGCGAGTATGCATCGTTCATCGTTTTGGAGAACGATGTGGAGTACAAACGGTGGAAGATCGACCGGCGCAATGCGGTACGAATTGCACGCGATCGCGACGCGCAACAACGGGTACGCGCCGAGCTGGAACAACTAAGTGTGACCCACAGCGCACAATTAGGACCGCGCAAAGCGCCGGCGAAGAACACTCAAACGGTGGCCCGGCGCACTCCTCCCTCGGTCGCGCCGCGAAAGTCCTCGACGAGTCGAAACATTTCTCTGACAAATACTAGAAGTAGTAGAGGTGGTGGAGGGGGCGCTATCGATCCGATCTCCGGACTGATCGCACTGGGGTTGGGCGGAGCCGCCGCGGCGTCCCGGCTGAGGAAACGAAGGAATGACACCAGTTCTAAGTCTCCAGAGGAGAATTCGACCTGTCCCAACAGAGTCTAACTCCATGGCCTGGGGTAGGTCGGTGTTCCTGCCTGCCCCGGGCCTAGTTGTGCGCGACAAGTTCCGCTCTGAAGTCGATCGTCTGATTGGGAGTCATCATGGACACAACGGTCACAGAACAACGGCGTCCCCAAAGCCTGCTTGGAACAGCGGCTTCGCACGCCACGGAGCTCCCGCTGGTCACACTTGTGATTTCGGCTTGCACCCTGCTGCTGGCTTGCTCCCCGGAGATGAGTCAGCAGCTTCAGTTCAACCGAGAAGCGGTTGCCCCCGGTCAGCTGTGGCAGATATTTACAGGGCACCTGACTCACTGGGGTTGGAATCATCTCGTTTGGGACTTGGCGGTGTTTGCTGTTCTGGGAGCACTTTGCGAGTCGCTACATCGGGTCCGCTACTTGATCTGCTTGGCTGTTTCTGCAATCCTGATCCCACTAGGTATCTGTCTCTTTTCGCCTGAGTTGAACACGTACCGAGGGCTCAGCGGAATCGACACGGGGCTCTTTGCGATGCTAAGCGGCTACCTGCTTTTCGAGAAATGGTCGGCCAGAGAGTGGGCGTGGGTGGCAATCCTCGCCATCTCGCAGCTCGGTCTGGGTCTGAAGTTCGCGTTCGAGATTGCTTCCAAGCAAACCTTGTTTGTCGACTGCGTTGCCGCCAACTTCCAGCCTGTGCCACTGGCGCATGCAATAGGAGCCTGTGTTGGCATCTCGGTCGCAGTCTGGTCCGTGTTGGCGGGTGGAGGACCAGTTTGCCTGCGACAAGATTCTGCCCGTTTTCACACTAACGAACAACGAGAGCTATGAATCGTTATGTACAAGAGATTCCGCCTCGCTGGTGGGGGCCCAAGCTTAGTCCTTTCTGGATTCGTTGTTGGCGACCCTATCGCAAACGACTTCAACTTCGCAAACAGCGACTCATGGAGGTCGAAGTACGTCAACTCGACAATCTGCAAATGGCAGTTAAGTCCGGTCAGGGAGTGCTGATTACACCAAACCATTCTGGTCACGCGGACGCGTACATCATGTACGACATTGCAGATAAGTTAGGGCGGGCGTTCTATTTCATGACGGCATGGCAAGTCTTTCAGCAGCAATCTTTCTTCGGGAAGTGGATGCTGCGACATCATGGTTGCTTTAGCATCGACCGCGAAAGCACCGACCTGAAGGCATTTCGCCAGGCCACCGAAGTACTCGAGCGAAGCGAGTTTCCACTGGTGATCTTTCCCGAAGGCGAGGTGTACCATATTAACGAGCGGATTACGCCGTTCCGCGATGGAGCCGCGGCCGCAGCGATATCATCTGCCCGACGCTCCAAGAAACCAGTCCTCTGCGTACCCTGCGGAATCAAGTATGAGTACCTCGACGACCCCACCGACAACCTATTGAAGCTGATGGATCGTCTGGAACGAGAGTTGCTCTGGCAGCCACGTCGCGATTTGCCACTCCACCGGAGAATCTACCGCTTCGCAGAGGGGATCATGGCGCTTAAGGAACTGGAGTACCTAGGCAGTACGTCCTCTGGACCCCTCCCCGAACGGACCGATGCATTGGCCCAATACATTCTCAATAATTTGGAACAACGCCATGACATCAAGACCATCAAGCCCTCGATTCCCGAACGTGTGAAAGAACTACGCGGGCTGGCCTTGAAGAGAATAAGTGAACTCGAAGACTTCGACCCTGACTGCCAACCGTATAAGAACGATCTAAATGATCTGTTTCTTGTGGTGCAACTGTTCAGCTACCCGGGGGACTATGTCCAAGAGCATCCCACGGTGGAACGCATGGCCGAAACGCTTGACAAGTTTGAGGAGGATGTGCTGGGCGTCTTCTCTGCTTCCATTCGAGGGCAACGCAGAGCAATTGTGTCCTTCGGACAGCCTATCAAAGTTGCCAGTGAACGAAAGAACAAGAGTGCCGTTCCCGATCTGACGCGCGCCCTGGAATCGGCAGTTCAACAAGAACTGGACGGCATCGAACTCGCCGAAAACCGTTTCGCATCACCATCATATCTGCCAGCTGACGAAAGGTGAATCCATCCCCAACGTGGTAATAGTTGGAATGTTAGGAGATCGGCTTCTTCACTGCTTGCATTATAAAAGGAGGCCCAGCTGCGCTAGCTGCTGTAGCGGGACATATCGTCAACGTCTATCCTCCCGAGAGTGTCGCTCCGATAACGATAAAACCTTTGAAGTTTACGATCTCTGAAATCTGCAAACAATCTGGGGACATTCCCCTCCGCATCCCCGATACAAACAGCATCGCAATATCTGATCGCCTCCTGGGGCATGAGAGTTGGATGATATCCCCCGAAAACAACTATTTTGCCTCTTTCCTTGAAAGCTGCTGCAAGCTCATATGCCCGTGGTGCATTGAATGTCATGAAAGAGATACCAACGATATCTGCGTCGGTATCAAGATCGATTGGTTCGATATTTTCGTCGACGATTACTGTCTCGACATCGTCCGGAGAAGAAGCCGCGACATACAAAGCACTGAGCATAGAGACACGAAAAATCCTCATCCGTCGCGATGGTCTCTTGTTAACGGAGTCAACCCTAAAGGACTTGGCGGCAGGACAGATGATGACGAACTTAAGCCTCTGCATCTCATTCCCCCAAGGCGACACAGCGGTTTGATCTCGTATCTCTCTGCTCCCCTACAAGCCTGAATTGTGTTACTAAACAATCACGATGACATGAGTTCGAGGTTGTCCTCCATTTCCTCAGCCCTGTAGGCTCGGGAAGTTTGAGTACGAACATATCCCGCGGAGGAAAGACGCAACATGAGAGCTGCAACGGTCTGGTCGTCGGGAGCATCGAATACGATGAGGCCGTCGAACGGACCCTCTGTCCAGAGAATGTCGTGAACCTTTACGCCCATCTTCTGGGCAGAGCTTTCGAAGCTCTTGGCTCTCTGGCAAGTGTTCTTGATGTCGGCTATTCCCGGCTCAGTAAACTTGATGACACTGATGAACGTCGCCATGACGCCTCCTTCTTTTGAAGCGACAGTTTCTACAATCAATGGGAAGTTTCCCTGGTGTTGCCTTCATGACACACTAGCGAATATTTCGTCCATCTTCGAATGGGTCTTGGTCATTCAGGGCCTAAATAGACCCTTGATCGGCGCGACGCCGTTCGACCCGTTCCACCGCCTCGACGGCTATCTTCAACAAATATTCAAGTGGACAAGGACATGTCGGCTTGTCTCGATCCTCGCAGGTCAGGCAGATCTTGTCGTGCAATTGCTGAATGTAAGTGTCCATTTGCACGTCGTCTGTCGTCCGACAGATCGAGACCAGCTCGGGAAGGTGCAGCTCGATGCCGCACGCTTTACCGTGCGGAGTGCATGGAGGGCAGTCCGGTTGGCGTTCGACACAATGACTACACACATGTTCTCTGAGCTCCAGCAGATAGTCCTGATAATCTTCGTCGGCATCCATATGGTTCATACCTCCAAAGTTCAAGGGAGACGCTTTATGGCACGAGATTTTCAGTGCAAACCTAGTGCCAAAGGACGCTGGGGACTGACTTGGCCAAGGGTCGCCGTTTGAAGGTGAGTTGCCCCGCCGATCCCACAGGAATACAGGTGGGGGGGACATCTCCGAAAGGACTGGCTGAACAGCCATGCCAGTAGTGATTGATTCCAGTTTTGTGTCAAATAGTGTACTAAGTGTGACAATTCGACACACGCGTATTTGAAACCACAAGAGCAACCATCACCTCAGACTGTAGGCAACCAAGAAAATGGCAAATCCTACCGCAGACACCACTCGCATCGAGGCAACAAGTAAAGCTTTTAGAAAACGCCTTGTCGACAATTTGTGGCATACGCGTGGCCAAGCCATTCAGTTGGCCAGTGAACGTGATGCTTATATGACTTTGTGCTATACGGTGCGCGACCACCTGATTCAGCGCTGGCGTGAAACGGTTGATGCCCTGTATGCAGCTAATCCCAAGTCGGTCTGTTATTTCTCTGCCGAGTATCTACTCGGCAAGCAGCTAGAACAAAACATGCTGTACACCGACACCACCGAACTCGCTCGTCAAGCCTCGAAAGAATATGGCCTCGAACTTGAAAGTCTCGTCGACTTGGATGTCGAGCCAGGGCTTGGCAACGGAGGATTGGGTCGGTTGGCAGCTTGCTTCCTCGATTCCTTAGCCACTCTGAGCATTCCAGCCGTCGGCTATGGGATCCGTTACGAATTTGGAATTTTTAAACAGAAGTTTGAAGCCGGCTGGCAGGTTGAGAAACCTGACGATTGGCTCTTGTATGGCAATCCATGGGAATTCCCACAATCGGACGACATGGTTGAAGTTGGGTTCGGGGGCCACACAGAACATTACCGCGATCAAGCGGGCAAGCTTCATGTTAGGTGGCTTCCTGCACACAAGGTTCTGGGCGAACCCTGCACCACGCTGGTTCCAGGCTACGGCACCAAGACCGTAAACATTCTTCGCCTCTGGAGGGCACGCGCCACGGACGAGTTCGACTTTCAGCTCTTTGACGTTGGCGATTACACTCGCGCGGTAGAGCAAAAGGTCTACTCTGAGAACATCAGCAAGGTCCTTTATCCGAACGATGTCTCGCGCGAGGGAAAAGAGTTGCGGTTGCAACAACAGTACTTCTTCGTCGCGTGCTCATTACAGGACATTATTCGACGATTCCTCCTGCTCAACGACGATTGGGATCGACTGTCGAGCAAGGTGGCAATTCAGTTGAACGACACACATCCCGTAGTGGCCATTCCCGAACTAATGCGCCTGTTGATAGACGTACACGAACTTGGCTGGGATCAAGCCTGGAAAATTACGCAGCACACCTTTGCATACACATGCCATACCTTGCTGCCTGAGGCCCTCGAGAAGTGGCCCCTGGACCTTTTTGGGGGCCTGCTTCCGCGGCATCTGGAGATCGTGCATGAGATTAACCGCCGCTTTCTTCACGAGGTGCGAAGTCGATTTGATGGGGACGAGAATCGACTTCGCCAGATGTCCATCATTGAAGATGGACCGCAGCAACAGGTGCGCATGGCTCATCTAGCCAGCGTCGGCTGCTTCGCCATCAATGGAGTAGCTGAATTGCAGTCCCGGTTGCTTAGAGAAAGAACACTCAGGGACTTCGCTGATCTGTGGCCCAGTAGATTCCAGAACAAGACGAACGGCATCACTCCGCGCCGCTTCATGCGACTTGCTAACCCGCGCCTGTCGCAGTTAATCACATCCGAGCTCGGTGACGGTTGGTTAAAGAACTTGGATCGCCTTAGAGAACTCGAGGCTCTTGTAGATGACCCAAGTTTCTGTAGGTGTTGGAGAGGAATTAAACAGGCAAATAAACAAGAGCTGTCTGAGTTGCTCCGCGAATCCACAGGTATAGAGATGGATTCTGACTCAGTGTTCGACATTATGGTGAAACGCCTTCACGAGTACAAACGTCAGTTATTGAAGGTGCTGCACATCATCACTCTCTATAGAAAGATCAAATCTAATCGTGATGCAAAGATTGTTCCCCGTACGTTCATCTTTGGAGCGAAGGCTGCGCCCGGCTACTTCATGGCCAAACTTATCATTAAGCTGATCAACAACGTGGGAAGAGTGGTTAACAATGATCCCGATGTGCGTGGCCGGTTGAAAGTCGTCTTTCCTCCCAATTTCAACGTTTCGATGGCAGAAAAGATCTATCCGGCAGCCGACATCTCCGAGCAAATTTCCATGGCTGGAAAGGAGGCTTCCGGCACCGGCAACATGAAATTCGCGCTCAACGGAGCGATCACCGTTGGCACGCTGGATGGGGCCAATGTTGAGATCCGTGAGCAGGTAGGTTCGGAAAACTTCTTTCTATTTGGGCTGACGGCAGAGGAAGTGCTGGACGTCAAAGGACGAAGTTACGCTCCAAAGGAATATTACGAGGCCGACTCCCAGTTGAAGGGTGTGATTGACAGTATCGCCGGCGGGGAGTTTTCTGAGGGTGACACCGAGCTATTTCGTCCACTAGTGGCGTCGTTGCTAGAACAAGACGAGTACTTGTTGTTCGTCGACTATCCTTCCTACATCGAGTGCTGCGAGCAAGCAGCCGAAGCGTACCTCGACCAAGAGCACTGGACACGCATGTCGATCCTCAATGTAGCTCGCAGCGGGTTCTTCTCATCGGACCGTACAATGCGTCAGTACTGTAAGGAAATCTGGAACGTCGACCCCGTCGAAGTGAAATGAAGCCGTTCCGACTCGCGCCACCATGACCCAACCCGAGACCGAGCCGCCCGGAGCAATCTCCCCCGCTTCGAGATGTTTGAGCTGGGCAAGGTTGACACGAGAGTTCATCGAACCTTCTGTGTAGATCCAGTTGTGTTGTTGGGGAGCTACGGGGGCAATTTCGATAGCCTCATCGTCCACTTGAAGGTTAAGCTTGGAGGTATCGTACCGGACCGCTTTGATGCCTTGGTTGGTGACTGCAAACCCGTTTCTTCGCTCCCGTCTAATACGTATTTGACTTGGCCGTCGGAATAGTGGTCGCCGCCATGGTAGATGCATGGTCGGGCAGATCCATCTATCCAATCGAATCCCTGATTCCGGCGTCCCTGTCTACCGATCAGAACAGGACGATCGAGCGCTATCAGTTTCAGGTGGATGCGTACATCAGATCGCCTCGTTGAGAAAGCCTTCAGTGCCCAAGAATTACTATTCTTTGCGGGTAGTTCCAGCGCCCTCACAGACTCTGGTCTACTCGTAAAGCTAAATCGAATAAGGGTTTACAGCGATGAAGCTAGGAAGTGTCGATTATTGTTGCGAGGGGCACTTCGTGGCCATTAGAATTGGCGTCCCACAGTTCTGAGGATCGTCGTCAAGATCTCCGTCTAGTGGCTTGCGTTAGGTCTAGATATCCGCAGGTCTATCTCGGACTCGCGCTCGGAATTGAGCTCTTGAGAAATCCGTTCCAACATTCTGGTTGCCGAGTCAGTGGCCTCTTGCTGGCGCTTCCGAGCCGCCCTATCTGACCCTGGTCTCTTGACGTCTCGTGCCCGTTTTAAGGCTAAGCGGTTCAGACGGTCTGCTGAGCCCTTCACTGGCCAGTCCTCCTCCCACTCAGGCCTGGGGCCAGGGCGGACTTGCACAAAATACCGCCGCAATTGAGTCAGATGGCGAGGGGTGAACTGATAGGCTCCACGGGCCCCCTTCTTGGGCAAAGGCTCCAAGTACCCAAACCTTAACGCGTGGCGAATTCTTCCCACTGAAGCGGCGAAGCCTTCCCTTTGGAGTTTGGTGATTACCTCACTGTGTGTCATGGTAGGTTCATCTTTCCGATCGAAGCTGACGCAGGGCCTCTAGCGAGCCCGGATTCGAGTTCCCTGAGGCCCAGACCATCGCCAGGATACCGGCTCGGACGGCCTCGGGGAGCGTCTCCCAAGCTCTGATCACCTGTGACAACTCTGAGGTGATCCTGTGCGAATCGAGCGAAACTGCACCGGATTCTGCAGCACCTCTGAGCAGAAGTGTGTATTCCTCGGGATTGGCGCGATAGTTCGAGTCCTGGCGGGCTAGTTTTTCTTGTGCGGCGGGTCTCGTCGTCTCTTGGGCTTGTGGGCAGGCTTAGTGCCCTGGCCGGTCGCGTCCCAGCAGAAACGGCTTGGCCAGCACCGCCCCTGCGATGAAACCGCCGATGTGGGCGCCGTAGGCGACTCCTCCCCCCGATCCCATGCCGCCGAGCACCCCCAGGCTGCTGACGATCTGAAAGACAAACCAGATTCCCACCGCCACAAAGCCGGGCACCTGGGTCACGATGCGAAACAACAGCACCGTGACGCGTCGCTGCGGATGCAGGACTAGATACGCTCCCATCACGCCGGAAATTGCCCCCGAGGCGCCCAAGCTGGGAATCAGCGCCGACTCGCCCTGGGTGTTCATCACCACATGAGCCAGCGAGGCCAGCAGCCCGCACAGCAGATAAAACGCCAGATAGCGGCCCTTGCCCAGGTCGTGCTCGATGTTGTCGCCAAAGATCCAGAGAAACCACATGTTGCCCAACAGGTGCGCGATGCCGCCGTGCATGAACATCGACGTGAGCAACGTCAGATAGACCGGCATCGGCGTTTTGCGCAGACCGGGCGCCGTCATCTCTTGCGGACCCCTGGCTGTGTCCATGCGGACCACCCGGTCGGCGGATACGAGGTCCTGGCCAGAGACAATTTCCGCGGGCACCGTGGAAAAGGCGTAGGTGAAATCGATATTCTCGCCCATGCCCTGCAGCAACACGAAGACCAGAATGTTCGCCACGATCAGCGCAATGTTCACTAAGGGAAACGAAGTGCGATCCGTGTTGTCATCGGCGAGAGGAAATACCATACGCGTCTCCTGCAGCGGTCACTGTTCGGGCTTTGTGCTGCGAACTCACGACTTGGCGAATTTCCACGTCAAATTCCCTCACACGGCGCCGTAAGCCACCATGGCGTCGGCCACTTTTACGAAGCCAGCGACATTTGCACCGCGTACATAGTTGACGTAGTCTTCCGATTCAGCGCCATAATCAACGCATTTCTTGTGAATGTCGAACATGATGGTCTGCAGTCGGCTTTCGACTTCCTGATGACTCCAGGAAAGCCGCAGCGCGTTTTGGCTCTGTTCCAATCCGCTCACCGCGACACCGCCAGCGTTGGCGGCTTTGCCCGGGCCGTAGAGAATCTTAGCGTCCAAAAAGGCATGCACCCCGGCGAGCATGGTGGGCATGTTGGCGCCTTCGCAGACGGCGAGCACTCCGTTGTCCAGCAACGTACGGGCATCCTCCAGACCGATCTCGTTCTGCGTGGCACAGGGAAACGCCACGTCGCACGGCACTGACCAGGGCGCCTGCTCGGCGCGAAATTCTGCCCTGTCGAACTTGTCGGCATACTCCGAGATCCGGCCCCGTCGCACTTCTTTCAGGTTCTTCACGAACTCAAGCTTCTCGAGGTCGAAGCCGTCGGGGTCGTAGACGAAACCCGACGAGTCGGACAGGGTGAGCACTTTGGCTCCCTGCTGAATCGACTTCTCCGCGGCGTAGATCGCCACGTTGCCGGACCCCGAGATGACTACCGATTTGTCTCTCACGCTATCGTTGCGCCGATTGAACATCTGTTCGCAGAAATAGACGCATCCATAGCCGGTCGCTTCGGTTCGCACCAGGCTGCCGCCAAAGGCCAGCCCTTTGCCGGTGAGGATGCCGGAAAACCGGTTCGACATGCGCTTGTATTGCCCGAAGAGGTAGCTGATCTCCCGAGCGCCGACCCCAATGTCGCCGGCTGGCACGTCGGTGTCGTCGCCAATGTGGCGGCTCAGCTCGATCATCATCGATTGGCAGAACCGCATGACCTCGCGGTCGCTCTTACTTTTGGGATTGAAATTGGAGCCACCCTTGGCGCCGCCCATTGGCAAGCCCGTCAGACTGTTCTTGAACACCTGCTCGAAACCGAGGAATTTCAGTACGCTCAACGTCACCGACGGGTGAAACCGCAAGCCGCCTTTGTAGGGTCCAATCGAGTTGTTGAACTGCACGCGCCAGGCACGATTCGCGCGGAACTGGCCCTCGTCATCTTCCCACGTGACGCGGAAAATGATCACTCGGTCGGGCTCGGTCATCCGCTCGAGAATCTGAGCCTCCTTGTATTTCCGATGTTCCAGCACGAAGGGCATCAGTGATTCAATCACTTCGTGAACGGCCTGATGGAATTCCCGTTCATTCGGGTTGCGTTTCTCCAGGCCCGACATGAAGGCCTCGACTTCTTTGTCCGTCGAATTGGACATGATGGTTGCCTCTCAAGATGTGTTTCTTCAGGAATTTCAGAGGGCGAGTTTTTGGACTTTGGGGAATTGGATCTTGACTTGCCCCGGTAGGAGCCAAGTCGTGTAGCCAGGGGCGCGAGCCTTGTCTTTATCAATAATTCCTCCCGGAGGGAGATCTGATAATAGCCCAGCGTTTTAACGCTGGGTATCCGTTAGCAGGCCATCTGTCAGTCCCGGCAGGGACGACTGAAACGATGTTTCTCTTCAGTCGTCCCTACCGGGACTTCCGTGAAACTAGGTGATCCGTACCCAGCGTTAAAACGCTGGGCTATTATCGCAAGTCCCTACCGGGACAAAAGCAGGCAAAAACAAACGCCGTCCCCCCAAAAAAATGTGGACATTCCAGGGGCTCGCGTCCCTGGCTACACGACTTGGCTCCTCCGGAGCCGATCTACTCCATGCTCGTATCCTATGGCTGGCTTCTGATACGCTACGAGACCCAGAAAAACTGCTGAAGAACCTAAGCTGTTTGGTGATGGTTCATCTAGCGAGTCCAAGAGAGCCACTTATTAAAGACTGTCTTCACCAACGGCGTGAGCCGGGTTTTGTTGAATTGATCGCCGACCTTGCGAATCGCCTCGGCTTGGGTGGGGTAGGGATGAATCGTGCTGGCGATTTTCTTCAGCCCCAGGCCGTGGGTCATAGCAAGCGATATTTCCGAGATCATATCACCGGCATTGGTGGCGACGATAGTCGCGCCCACGATTTTGTCGCCGCCCTGCTGGACATGCACCCGCACGAAGCCGGCGGTGTCGCTTTCCAGAATCGCCCGATCGACCTCGCTCAGTTCCTGGGTGTAGCTCTGGATGGCGATGCCTTGTGCGGCGGCTTCCTGGGGAGAGATACCCACGTGGGCCAGTTCGGGCGAGGTGTAGGTTGCCCAGGGGATCGTCAGAGCACTCGACTTGGCTCGGCCTTTGAACAGGGAATTCTGGATGACGATCCGGGCCATGAAATCGGCCGCATGGGTGAACTTGTAGGGCGAGCAGATGTCGCCAGCGGCGTAGATGTGGGGATTGGTGGTCTGCAGCCGATCGTCGACCTTCACGCCGGTGCGCGCGTCGTACTCAACGCCGACCGTATCCAAGCCCAAGCCCTCGACATTGGGAGCCCGACCGACCGCCACCAGCAGCTTGTCGACCGCCTCGTCGTACTGCCTGTCGTGCGAGTCGAGCGTGAGCCGCGCCTGGCCATTCTCGCCCGGCTCAACCTGAGTGTTCCGCCCGCAGCAGAGCAGTTTCACGCCGTCTTCGATCATCGCGGCTTTCACGATCTCGGCGGCCTGCTGATCTTCGCGCGGCAGGATGCCGTGGGTCGATTCGACGAGAAACACCTCCGAACCGAACTGGGCGAACGTCTGAGCCATTTCACAGCCAATCGGACCGGCTCCGATCACTCCCAGCCGTTGCGGCAATTCGGTCAGCGAAAAGATCGATTCGTTCGTGAGATACTCCACCCGGTCGAGCCCCGGGATGGGCGGGGCCTGGGCCCGTGCGCCCGTGGCGATCACGGCCCGTTTGAACCGCAGGGTACGGTCGCCGACCTGAACGGTGTCGGAACCGGTAAAGGTCCCCTGCCCCAGGAAGACGTCGATCCCGAGATCGCGAAACCGGGCCGCGGAATCGTTGGGACTGATCGAAGCCCGCAGCCGCCGTAGCCGCTCCATCACCTGGGGAAAATCGACCGTCGTGCCCGGCGGCACACGCACGCCGAACTCGTCGGCATGGCGAATCGTCCGCGCCACGCGGGCGGCGCTGATCAGTGCTTTGGATGGCACGCAGCCGACGTTCAGGCAGTCGCCGCCCATCAACTCCCGCTCCACGAGCGCCACCTTGGCCCCCAGCCCGGCAGCCCCCGCCGCGGCCACCAGCCCGGCCGTCCCCGCGCCGATTACGACCAGGTTGTAACGCCCGGAGGGCTCCGGATTCACCCAATCAGGCGGGTGAACATTCGCCTCAAGCGCGCGGTTGTGTTCGTCCAAGGGCTGCAATGGGATTGGCGTGGACATTCTCTTTTCCTGGGTGGGAAGTTCATCTATTCATCCCTGCGCAACCAATGCGCCGAGGGCGACCAACGGAAGCCCGGATTTCGCGAGCAAACGCTGGTGCAAGGGCCCATTCGTCGCGCAGTCATCAGTAAAGGGTTTCACCTGTGGTATCGTCAACTGGCACATGTTCGCGTATCGCAGTCCGGGCAAGCTTTGTTATGTAGACCGTCACTATCACCGTCGCGAGGAGTCCAACTACTAACAAGATCTTCTGACCCATTCCTCCCTCGAATCTTCCTCCGACCAAATCAGCAAGATTCTTGATGGCCGTGCCAAAGTAGACATACATCAGCGTACCGGGCAGCATGCCTATCCAACTGGCGAGGAAGTAGTCGCGTGTGCGAACGCTAGTGATGCTGAACAAATAGTTCAGAACATTGAATGGAAAGGCGGGGGAGAGTCGAGTGAGCAGCACGATCTTAAAACCAGAGGTTTGCACGGCCCGATCGACGGCGGCGAACTTGGGAAACTCCGCCACCTTCTGCTCGACAAACGACCGCGCGACCGTTCGTCCGATCAGAAAAGCCGCGGTCGCTCCCAGTACGCTGCCCACCGATACGGCAATCGTTCCCTTCACGATTCCGAAGGCGAACCCCGCGCCCAACGTGAGGATCAGGCCAGGTACCATCACGATGGTTGCCAAGACGTAGACGACCGCCAACAGGACCGGCCCCCACACTCCGGAAGATTGCACATATTCGAAAAAGCGAGCCAGGTAGTCGTTGACCGGCAGGAACTTGAATGCGGCCGCCAACGCGACAATCACAACGCCAAATGCGATCAACCTCGCACGGCCGCCGACTGGTGACGTCGAATCTGCTTGGTTCGTGCTGTCCGAAGAGATCGTGGTGTCAGATGCGTCATTCACTCTGTCAGGCCCTTGTCGGTGTTGCGATGGCTCCCGTCTGGTATCGATTACTTGACAGTTGGGTGATACGTCAAGTCCTTACTCTCAGAACTTGGGTAGTTCACGCCAATGATAGGGAGAATTGTAGCGTTATCGTGAGACAGCTCACATAGGAACGATGGCGGGGGGCACGGCTGGCGAAGGCGCCGAGAGTGTGGTCAGGCGTGGCCACCAGTCAGGTGCAGCAAGTGGAGCGAATTGATGTTATAATCAATCGGAACCAAATAGAAGGCCACCACCACCCGGTGTCAGGACCCACACGCCATGGCAGCTGTCACGCTTGAAGGCATTTCTAAAATCTATCCGGGCGACGTGCATGCAGTGCGCGAGATCGATCTGGAGATTCACGACGGCGAATTCCTGGTACTGGTGGGCCCTTCGGGTTGCGGCAAGAGCACGACGCTGAGGATGGTTGCCGGGCTGGAGTCAATCTCGGAGGGCACTCTGCGGATTGGCCACCGAGTGGTCAACGACGTACACCCCCGCGACCGCGACATTGCGATGGTGTTTCAGAACTACGCCCTCTATCCGCACATGACGGTTCGGCAGAACATGGCTTTCGCGCTGAAAATGCGGAAGACGCCCAAGCCTGAAATCGCCGAGCGCGTTGACTGGGCGGCTGGGCTCTTGGGGCTGGAAGACCTGCTGGAGCGCAAGCCAAAAGCCCTCTCCGGCGGACAGCGGCAGCGAGTCGCGCTGGGCCGGGCAATCGTCCGCCAGCCGGCCGTGTTCCTGTTCGACGAACCGCTGTCGAATCTCGATGCGAAGCTACGCGTCGAAACCCGCGCCGAGATCAAGCGGCTCCACCGTAAACTGAAAACGACCACGATCTACGTCACCCACGATCAAGAAGAGGCGATGACCCTGGGCGACCGCGTCGTGGTGATGAGCGACGGCGTGGTGCGGCAGGCCGATTCGGCGCTGAACGTCTACCGGCACCCGACCGACCGTTTTGTCGCCGGTTTTCTCGGCATGCCGCCGATGAATTTCCTCGACGGACATTTAGAACACGCCGACGGCCAGATGTGGTTCGTCGGCGAAGACGCTCGCCTGCGGCTGGGCGACGCCCCCGTCGAATGGCTCGAAGGCCAGCCGCGCCGCCCGATCGTCGCCGGCATCCGCCCCGAGGCGCTGCGAGTCTCGGACACTGACAACGGCATCCCCGCCACCGTGCAAGTGACCGAACCCTTGGGCAGCACGATGGACGTCTTCCTGCAGACCGCATCGGGCCAACGTCTGGTGTGCCGGGTTCCGGCGTCGCCGCTGGAAGAGGGAAAGAGCGTTTCCGCCGAGGTCGCGCCGGCAGACGTACACCTGTTCGAGCCAACTCAAAACGGGCGGAGTCTGCGCACGCTAGAGCCAGAGCTGGTCTGAAGTCTCACCGAACGCCCATGGATTGCAATCCATGGGTGATGAGGGCGGGACTTTCGTGAATCAGATCACTCCCGCCAGCTCCTGCAGCAGGTTCCAGTTCTCCAGCCGATCTTGCTTCGAGCGGAGCAGCGTTTCGGAAGGCTGGCCTTCGCGATCAAAATGCTTGACAAACCGGCCTTCGCTACGGGCGAAGTCGATGAAGTCGACCGTTTCGCCCGACTTGGGATTCTTCCACCAGTCTTCTTTCATCGCCGGGTTGCCTTGCAGAGACAGCCGCTTCTTGAGCCGATCGCCCTTGGACGGATCGTGGATCAGCAGCGGGAACGCACGGCTGTCGACCGCCAGTCGAGCCTGGTTCGACGCCATGTGGTCGCCCACGCCGTGTTCCGGCTGGCAGGTTGTGTAGCAGTTCACAATCGCCGGCCCGTCGAACTCCAACGCCCCCAACACGGCCTTGTAGAAATGGTTGGTGTGGGCACAGGTTGTCTGGGCAACAAACGTGTTGGGATGCATCATCGCGATCTGGGCGATTTCCTTGCGGCGTTCCTGCTTGCCGTCGAACTTCTTGCCGTGCGCACTCATCTTCGCGTTCTGGCCGGTGAACGTGCTCGTGGAAGCCTGGCCGCCCGTGTTGGAATAGACTTGCGTGTCGAGCACGAACACTTTTACGTTCAGGTCCGAAGCAAACAATCTCGACAACGACTGAAAACCGATGTCGAACATCGCTCCATCGCCGCCGATGCACCAGATCGGTTTGTCGCTCCAGCCCATTTGATCCCACCGCATGCGGACGCCCATGGCGTCGGCCGGGGCGTTTTCGAAGAGCGAGTTGGTCCACGGTATGAGATACGGATTGTAGGGGTAGGTCGAGGTGTAAACGGTGTTGCAGCCGGTCGCGGCAACGATGGCCCATTGATCGCCGAATTTGAGGCCAGTGGCGGCGCACATCATCCGTAGCGCCGTCCCCTCTCCACAACCCGCACACGACCCGGCGCCGCCTACATAAAGGTGCGTCTCCTCTTTGAGCATCATGTCGATCAGCAGATTGTCGTTGATGTAGTTCTCGTCCGAAGGGCCGACTTCCTTGAAATAGCGATGGCTCTTGCGGATCTTGTCCATCACCGGTTCAGACTTGGGGATCATCTTCAGTGCCAGATCGTCGCACACCGTCACGCACTCCGCGCAGCCCTTGCACTTGCTGGGGTCGATGATGATGGCAAATCGGCCACCTTCCTTGCCCTTTTTCTTCGGACCGTCGTAGTACTTGCGGGGCGTCGACCATTGCTCGGCAAAGTCAGCCCGGTCGGCCGGGTCGTCGATCAACTGGGTAAGCTTGCTCTCCAGATCAGGCTCGGCGATCACCTTGGCCAAGATCGCCGTGTCGGGGCACTCGGTCACGCAGTCCATGCAACCGGTGCAGTTGCCGGGGATGTACTCGGGAATTTCTGGAGCCACGTAGCTGAAATCGCGGAATGCCGCCGTGCCAGCCGGAACCAGCGAGCGAGCCAGCGACAGATCGGCCGGCAACTGCTTTTCGGCGGTGCCGTCTTCGTAGCTGTGGATGATCCGCTCGTTGAAATCCTTGACATCGAGAATCGGCAGATTCACGTCGACGCAGGGGCGATCCACCAAGGTTCCATACGAATTGTTGTTATACGGATCGCGCTCGTTGGCTTCGTTCATCGAAGCAGGCGTCGACTTAGGGTCGTTTACCGTCGCCATGTCAGTTCCTTTCAGCTTCTATCAAATTCATCGCGGCACGTAAGTCCGTGCTTGCCGCGTTATTAAATCAGAGTGGAAACAGCACCAAGAAAAGGCCCGCGAATCACGCGAATAAGCGCGAATGATCGCCATTTCTTTCAACGTTTCACCGTGTGACTAATTCCTAGGTTACCAGTTAACAAAAAGTGCTTGTCGAGTTTTCCGAGATAAAGAACCTTTCGCGCCTATTCGCGTGTTTCGCGGGCCAAAATCTTTTCTGCTTGGGTTATTAGTTGTTGGCGTTAATCATTTCCGGCGAGACTTGTTGCAATTCGCTGTAGCCGCGCTTGACGCAGGTGAGGTTGTCCTGCACGACCTGCTCTCCCCGCTTGCCAAAATACTTGCGGAGGGCCTTCTCCACGCCTTCGTGGACCTGCTCGTCGGTCATGCCGCTGGTCTCCGAGAAGGGCGTTAGCTTCAAGAACGCTCCCAGCAACACGATCCCCTGCATCCGCATTTCGAGATCGGCCATCGAAGCCACTTCTCGGGCGATCTTCACCATGTCGGCGAAGTAAACGCGGAGGTGCTTGTCGCGGATTGTCTGTTTGTGCTGCTCCGGCATCCGCGCCCAGACATCGGTCGGATTGTCGTAAGGGCTCTGCATAAAAATGGCCCCGCCGTCGATCATTCCCTTGAGCGGATTGCCGCTAAACAGGGCGTTCGTGTCGTTCAGTACCACCAGATTCACGTACTCCAGCTCGCTGTGCGAGTAGATGTGCGAATCGGCGATCGTGAGGAAATAGGTCGTCGGCAGTCCCTTCTTCTCCGAGCCGTACTTGGGATAAGCCTGCACGTCCTTGCCGAACACCTGGCCGCCGATCGTGGCGATCACTTTGTTGGTGGTCACCGATCCGAATCCGCCCACCGAATGACCCCGCAGCGAAAACGCGCCTGCCGGACGCAAGTCGGGGTCGTCTTCCAGCTTCAAGGAGATCGCGTGGTTGATCCCCACGCAGAAGAAATCCTGGCCGTCGTTAATCATGTTGTTGAAGATCGCGTTGATGTCGCCGGGCCGCACGTCGCGGCTGCCCAGGCCGGCCGCCCCGTGGTAGATCCGCGGAACGCGGTCGATCTTCTCCAGGCCGTTTTGGCCCGTGGCGGCGTCGCAGAACGCGGCCTTGATCTCGCGAGTCAGGTGGTTGCCGGTGGTCGAGAGCGGGTCGTCCATCCGCTCGATCACAGAAAACGCCTTGCAGTTTTTCAAAGCGTCGACAATCTGACGCGACGGGAAGGGACGGAAGCAATAAATGTTCAGGCAACCCGCCTTGATGCCCCGCTTCTCGCGGAGATAGTCGACCGTGGTCTGCGCCGTCTCCATGTAAGAGCCGAGGCCAACCAGAATGTACTCGGCATCTTCGCAACGATAGGGAGCGACCATGTCGTAACGGCGACCGGTCTGGCGATAGAATTCGTCGAAGGCGTCTTCCAAAGCTGGGGCGACCTGGTCGTAATACCACCGCTGGGCGATCTTCCCCTTCATGTAGGAATCTTGGTTCTGCACGACGCCCGACATGAGCGGGTTGGTGGGGTCCATTAGGTTGGTAAGTTTTTCATTGGGATCGCCGACGAACTCACGCATGAAATCCGGGTCGAGCAGCTTGACGGTTTCCACGGTATGCGTGGTCAGGAAGCCGTCTTGTACGTTGAACATTGGCGTGGAGGAAGCTTCCGCCGCGCGACGAGCGATCAGACACAGATCGCACGCCTCCTGAGCATTGCGGCCAAACAGCATGCCCCAGCCGACGTCGGCGACGCTCATCACGTCGTCGTGCCCCGCGTGGACGTTGAGGCTGTGGCTCGTCAATGCCCGAGCGCCGATATTGAACACAACCGGCAGCCGCTTGCCACTGATCGTGTAGAGCACTTCCTTCATCAGGACCAAACCCTGTCCCGAAGTAAAATTGGTGACGCGTCCGCCCGCGACGGCAAACCCCTCGCAGAAGGTGGCCGCCGAGTGTTCACTTTCCGGCTCGAAGAACACCAGTTGCTCACCCCAAAGATTGGGTACCCCGTTCATCACCGCCAGGTTGAACCCGCTGCCCATCGTCGTGGAGCTGGTGATCGGATAGGCGCCCGAGCCTTGGGAAACGTGAGTTTCCACCCACACCACCGCCTCAGCGCCGTCGCAAGTGGTGGGAACGCCCGGGTAAGGAAACTCGTGGGAGTCTTCCAAACGCTCGGGGACATCCGTAGTGCGATCTATGAAATCCGTCGACATATCAACTACTCCTCAAACACGGCAGACGCAGAAACTCGCCAAACACCACTCGGTTCAGAAAGAGAACCAAGGAGAAAAACTATGTCGTCACGCGACACTATAAATCCAGCTTATAGGGGGGATAAATCCCTCACTTCTTGTGTAACACATGCGCCTTCAGACCGCAAGCATAGAATGCCCATACGGGAGGCGAGCGACGTGTCGTAAACTATTGCTGCATAGGAAGATGCGCGATCGACGTCCGGCCAACCACCCATTCGGTTGGCAACCGATTAACGACAGAATCGCATGTCAAATATCGTGGCTATTCAGCCATCTGGAGCAAGATTCACCACGGAGCCACGGAGATCCCAGCGCGGCCGCTGGCCGCAACCAAGACAGTATCCCGAAGGGATTAAATCATTCAGCCCAGGGTTGCGAGCGCTAGTGAGCTACGGCCTTCAACCCGATGGCAACCACCATGCCCCTGCACCAAATTCCGGTCAGCGAAAATCAGCCTCATCAGCGCTCATCAGCGCTCATCCGCGTTCATCCGCGTTCATCCGGGTTCAATTCCCACCAGCCACCGCAAGCCCAAGATTCGGCCACCCCACCGGCGAACTATAAAAACGGGCCGTCAGAAAAACGAGTCCTCTTCGCCGGGTCCACAACACCTTGTGGTACGACACCCTCGGACCACAACGGGCTGCGGTCGACGTCTCGCCGATCGAGAAACTCGGGCCGAACGCGATACTACATTTTGTGGTCCCCAAAAAACGACCACAATTTTCGTTTCGGCCAAGAATTTTGCTTGACGTTGGTCCCTCCGCGCCGTGCGTTGCGCGGCAATGCGGCTGGGATCACTCCACGATGTTGGGATTCACCTCGGGCGCATCCTCGCCCTGAATGTAGGTCTGACCGCGGTAGTGTTTTGACCACTCCACGTAAACCACCGCCGTGACAAGCATGGCAATGGTGAAGAACCAGTAATAGTTGGCCCCGGCCAGCTTGCTGGTGCCGTCTTCGTTTTGGATGAAGAAGTTCACCGCCGCGGTAAAGATATTGCCCAACGAGACGCCCAGAAAATAGATCCCCATGATGAACGATTTCATCGCCTTGGGGGCTTGGGTGTAAGCAAATTCCAAACAGACGATCGAAACCATCACCTCTGCCGCGGTCAGCAGGATGTAGGCGATGAACTGCCAATAGATATTCGGACGGTAACCCATCGCCCCGACGTTAGGCCAGACTTTCGCTAGTTCGTCGTTACTCTCGGCAGGCAACTTGCCGGCCGCCAAGATTTCCACCTCGCCCAGCCCGACGAACGGCCCGCCCCAGTTCTCGACGATTTCCATCTTCACGTACTTCGCCTGAATCGTTTGAAATTTCGCCGCCTGGGGCTCGACCGAGCGAGTCAGCGACAGCTCGGCAACTTGCTTCCAACCTCGCTTCGGGTTGGGCGAATCGGCGACCGAAATGCGAATCGTCTTGGGATGGCACGTATCGACCTCCACCGCCGCCATTCTTCGGGCAGCCTCGTCGTTACCTTTTTCTTTCTGCTTGCGTAGGAATAGTCCGAGATTGGTTGCCGGATGCACACGCACGCCGTCGAGGGTCCAAGCACGCGATTCTCGCAACTGAAAGACAAACTCCTGTGGCAAGAGTGTCCTGGAGGTTTCTTCTCCTGCGCGCCTTGCGCCGGGGTCGGAATCGCTTGTATGGAATGCGGGATCGATCGCGGACATCCAACTGGTGTTCTCCAGATCGCCGTCGATCAGGTGGTCTGCTTTCCAATGTTGCCGATCGGCCTGGGTGGCACTCTCCAAAATACTGCCGCCCTGGATTTGCAGTTCGATCCAGCCCGAGAGTCCAAACACGGCCGCGGCGAGAAAGAGGCCTGTGCCGATCTTGCGCAGGGGAGTCACTTCAAACAGCTTGCCCGCTGCTGGGTACACGACGTAGGCAAACAGGGGGATCATGATCAGGATCAAGACCGGATTGATGAACTGCACCTGCGATTCGAGCCACTCCCACCCGAACATTCGATCCATGCGTGCCGCTTGCAGCACCCATGCGGATCCCGATTGATCGAAGATGCACCAAAACATCGGTACGAACACCAGAAACAAGGGAATTAGATTTCTCAGTGCCTTGAGGCCGTCAGCGCTGAGCGTCTCCTCTTTGAAACGTTCGAACCCGGCTGCGGGGACATGGACAAACTTGTTTCGACCCAACCAGAACACGAACGTCGCCAGCGCCATCAAGACGCCCGGCAAGCCAAACGCCGCCCAAGGTCCCTTCGTTTCCAGCAAGTAGGGTGTGAGCAGGTTGCTGGCTGCCGCCCCGACGTTGATGGCAAAGTAAAACCAACTGAATGTCTTGGACAGCAAGTTGTGGTTCTCGGCGCCAAACTGATCGCCCACATGCGCCGAGACGCATGGCTTGATGCCGCCAGCGCCAATGGCGATGAACATCAAACCCAGAAACAGCCAACTGCGGGGTTCCATCATCGCCGTGCCGAAGCCCACGTCGCCCATGGCAATACACGCATGGCCGACGCAGTAGCCGAGAGATAGAATCAGAATAGTGCGGTACTTTCCCCACAGAATGTCGGAAACCAACGACCCAACCAAAGGAAAGAAGTAGGCCGCTGCCGAGAAGAGATGGAAGACGAACTTCGCATCTTCGTCCGACATGTGGTCCGAAGAACCGGCAGAGTTCTTCAGATGCGTGACCATGAAGATCGTCAGAATCCCGCGCATGCCGTAGTAACTGAACCGCTCGGCTGCCTCGTTGCCGACGATGTAGGGGATGCCCTTCGGCATCTTGTCCGTCGGGGGAGGCGTGGTGAGATACCCACTCTCTTCGGGCATGCCCTCGTCTTCTTCGGGCGGGTTATCGTTTAGGTCTGTACTCATGACCGCAGTCGCCGAATGTGTTGCGCGGGTGGAAGAGACTATCCTCGTGCAAAAGTCTACCCCAAGCGGCGGCCTGTGGCATCAGCAGTCTCGCCCCGAAATGAGCCCTCCGCCGAAGCAGAACCTCCAGTTGGCCGCATTAGGGAAGGCCGTAAGCCGCGAGGCGGTAGCCGAGCGCTACGGCGCTCGGCTACCGCCTCGCGGCTCACTAGAACGATTCCAGTCTCTTGCGAATCGCATCCGCCATCGACTCGTCGCCTTGAGTGGTGGCCAGATCGAGGGCCGTCTGGAAGTGCCTGTGTGCCTCCTCGCGATCCCCTTGCGACGCCAAGCAAATTGCCAGATTGAAATGCGCATCCAAGAAGTCGGGTTCGACCTGTAACGTCTGCCTGTAGAGTTTCACCGCTTCAGCGACCTCTCCTCGCATGGCGAGCAAAGAGGCCAGATCGGTTCGGGTCTGCAGCAATGCAGGATTCAGCGAAACGGCCCGCCGCAAGTGTCTGATTGCTCCGTCGGGTTTCCTCTGCCTAGCCAGGGCATTGCCAAGGTTGTTGTGTGCCTGGGCATAGTCGGGCCTGATCTCGATGGCCCGCAGGTACTGGTGGATCGCTTCTTGATCGTGACTTTTCGAAGCCAGCGACACGCCTAGATTGTAGTGAGCGCGAGCGTCCCCAGGATACTTGGCGACGATATCTTCCCACAACACCTGAGAGTCTCGCCAGATGTTGTTGCGCTGGTAGGTCGCCATGGTCAACAACAAGATCAGTAGGCTGATCGCGATCAGCGGCCGACGCCCCCCCGACAACAGAGTGAACAAGCACCAGGCAGCCAGCAGAGAGATTCCCACCATCGGCAGATACATCCGATGCTCGTAGACCAACTCCAGCGGGATGAAGGTCGATTCGATTGCCAGATGGAGAAAGCACCAGAGGATCGAAAAGGAAACGATTCGGTAGCGGCGAGCCGTGAGTACGGCAACGGTCAGCAGACCCAAGAGGGTCAACAGCGAGAGCAGAGTCGTGATGGGGTCGAACAGGCCGCGCGAAATGGTGTTGCCGTTCTTCCGTAGACATAAAACAGCAATGCGGCAAGGTAGAACAGCGTGGCAAGGCTGGCCATTCGTTGGACGATGTAGGTGACCGCCTGCGTCTGAATGGGGTGGCTAACGAAGATCAGCGCAGCGGCCAATGCAATCCATGGAGTCGAGGACGCTTGGGCTCGCTCTACAGAGCGATGGTTTTGAAGTGGTAGCACCCTTTCAAGAGTTGTTAGGCAGAGCAGGTAGACCAGGACACCACAGGTCAGGTGGACACAGAGATTCACGAGGTGATAGCCCCAGACGTTGTATCCGTCCACATAGTAGTAGAGCGCAAAGGAAATCTTGGAGAGCGGTCGTCGCCGACAGGGGCCCTCTCGCACCACCTGCAAGAGCTGTTGCCGATCGAGCTCGGTGACTCGCATGTGCGAATTGTCTTTGATGTTGTGGAGATCATCAAAAACGAAAGGGACGTCGAAGCTATTGCCGTAAGCGATAGCGCCCACCGCAATCAGTACGGGCACGGCGATGAGAAAAAGACCTCGCCCGGTGCAGGTTGCACACCCATCTGCCTGTGCCTTTCGCTGTCGCTGCGACATGTTCTAGGATATACAGGCTTGAGGAAACGCGGGCACACAGTTCGGTCAGTCGCTCAAATACCGCTGCTGGGCGGTGATCTTCACGACCCCGCTCCAAGAACCGGGAGTCAAGCACGGCACCTTCACGATCACGTTCTAGCACGTTTCCGACTTCATGGAGTGCCTGCCCACCACTCCACCTAAGGCCACTATTCTCCCCATAATGACACGCAAGACTCTCAAGAGTGGTAAAACGAACCATTATCTGCAGGGAAAACACTTGGCAGACCGATTAACCTGATATATAAAGGATGTCTAGGTCTGGATATCCGCAATCTTGCCTTCGAACCTTCCCCGGGTAGGTCTTGCAAGATATCTCGAGTCGCCCACCAAAGCGATTTGCCAAGAGGCATGACCGCGACATCGGAGTTCTGTAACTGCTCAGAAGAAGCAGCGAGAACTGATAAGAATAACTTGGTGCAAGGTGCGCAACTTTTACGAGATTCACTTTCATCATTGAATTAGGAGAATTCCCCATGAAACCCACAGAAGTTTTGATGCAGGAACACCGCGTGATCGAAGTGGTCCTCGATTGTTTAGAGAAGATGGCCGAGCAGTGCAAGAAAGAAAAGGCCTTGGACACCGAATCGGCGAGTCAGGCTGTCGATTTCTTTCGCACTTTTGCCGATGGCTGCCATCATCACAAGGAAGAGGACTGTCTGTTTCCTCTTCTGGAGAGCAAGGGTTTCTCGCGCGAGCAGGGTCCGACCGGCGTGATGCTTTCCGAACATGAAACGGGTCGTCATCACGTTCGCGGCATGGCGACGGCAATTGAAACGGTCGCCTCAGGCGATTCCACGGGACAGGATCAATTCGTGCTGCACGCACGGAGTTTTGTCCAACTCCTGAGAGAACACATCCTCAAGGAAGACCAGTGCCTGTTCCAAATGGCAAACAAAGCATTGACGGAACAAGACCAACAACAGTTGTTAGACTCTTTCCAGCACATCGAACACGACGACTTGGGGCCGGGGACGCATGAGAAGTACCTGTGCATTGCCAAGCAATTGGCGGAACGCTATGGTGTTGTCAGCACGGCCAGTGCGCTGTCCTCCGGCGGTTCCTGCTGCGGACACTGAGAATGTTCGACGCCTTCGGCGGGGACTTGAACGAGAAAGGTCCTGGCAGGGGTCTCTGGTCCGTGCTCTGTTGCGTCCACAATTTCCTTGTTCGGATAACGGAATCTCAGAGTGAAACGCGTCCATATCATTGGCGGCAAGAACCATGGCAAGACAACCCTCGTCACGGAACTGTTGCAAGAGTTGATTGCGCGGGGATTACGCGTCGGCACGATCAAGCACACGCACCACGAGCACGAGTTGGATACGCCGGGAAAGGATTCCCACCGTCATCGAGAGGCGGGAGCCAGCGTGATCGGCATTCTTTCGCGGCAGATGAACGCCCTGTTTTGGCCCCCTGAGCAGTCTTCGGACGTTGAGGAGCAGAGCCGCTACGAACAGTTCGCGCCGATGTATGCCGAGTGCGATCTGGTGATCGTGGAGGGAGACACGCTCACCGACGGACTGAAGATCGAGGTCTGGCGAGCAGCGCTCAATACGCAGCCGCTCGCGGCGCAAGACGTGTCGATCTCGGCGGTCGTCACCGACGATCTTCTCTCTCTCGAGACGCCAAGCTGGGCTCGTTCAGACGTCCCTGCCCTCGCCGATGAAATACTCTCGCTACTGAACGGTTAGCACAGTAGAGACAGCGTAGAGACAGCACAGTAGAGACGCCGTGGGGTGATTGCCCGAGACTCGGCAAAGTGGGTCAGTCGGTCTCTGGCTGCATGTCGAACGTCGGAAAACGATTGCCGCACATCTGCAGTAGCTGCAGTCGCGTGCCGCTCAATCGCATCGCCAAGGCCGAAGCTGCCTGACGCATGAACTCGAAACCGAAGTCGGGATTCGCCCGGCAGAAATCCAAGAGTTCGTTGCCGTCGAACACAAGCGCCTTGACCGGCGTCAAGGTGACTGCCGTGTCCGACAGACGCGGTCGTCCGACCAACGGCGACCAACCGACCAGATCCCCTTCGCCAACGACAGCGATCTGCCGGCAGGCATCCTTCGGTTCACAGATCAGCAGCGACACCTCTCCGCTCAACAGAACGTAAACGTCTCTTGCGCGCTCGTATTCTTCGAAAACGGTCGTTCGCGCCGGCAGCTCCACTTCCTTGCAGATTTCCGCCAACTTTGCCAGATGTTGTTCCGGTATCTGGCGAAAAAAAAGACTTTCCTGCACTCTGTTCACGATACTCGTATCAGCCATGATTTCGCTCCCTGGGAGAACTTCCAACTATTGATGCTTGCGCCGCCAATGAACCGAGTGCGCCCAACGGAAGCCCGGTTTTAGCCAGCAAATTCTGGACGGTGGGGTTCAATCGTCGCGCAATCACCGGTAAATGTTACCTGAACAGATGCAAGACCTCTGCCGTGGCATCCCGGTTCCTCGGTCATTCTAGTGCTCCCAGGCCTCGCGGTAAACGGTGCTGGCAGAGTATTGGTCCGCAGCGGCCCACCTTGGGATCGACTAGGCAAGAATGTACTTTCGCAGGAACGTCGTCACTCGCTGCGGGCTGATGATTCCGATCACCTTCCGCTGGACATCGGTCACCGGCACGTGGCGGAAGCCGCTGACCGCCATCACCGAGAGGGCTGCGGCCGAGGAGTCCGATTCGTACACAAACACGGGATCGGTCGTCATCAGCTCGCTCACGGGCCTGGTCTTTACCTCGTCGTACTCCAGGGCAGCCCTGTCCAGCACGTCGCGGTCGGAGAAGACCCCCACAAGACGCCCCTCTTCTTCGATCAGCAGACAGGCGACGTTCAGATCGGCCAGCTCGTCGATGGCGTCGCGAACCGAGGTGTCGGGCGTAATCGTGGCGACCGGTCGATGCTGGATGGCAGCCACGGTCTCCTCGACCAGCGCCTTCTCCAGCCGATCGTCGTAGGCCTTTGGGTCGTAGTTCTTCAGAGGGTCCTGAAACTCCCCGGAATTCGGCGGCAACGATTGGTCTGCCATGCTTATGCCCCTTCCCTGTCAGCCGGAAAGGGACTGCCCCCGATCCGTTGCACGATCACTTGTCCAGGAAAATGGTCCGCCACATACTCCATGAGCCCCTTCTGTCCGGTGAGGCCGGCCAACTGGCCCTGTTCGTCCACAACGATCAGAAATCGGACATTTCTGGTTTCCAACGCATCGAGGACAAACGCGATCGGGTCGGTGATTCGCACCATCGGCCAATCCTTCTTCATATGGCTCCGAATCGATTTCTCGATGACGCCTGGAGTCTCGCTGAGCAACCTCGTCAGCTCCGATTCGGCGAACATTCCCACCGGCTCGCGATTCGCGTTCACGACGATGGCACAGCCCAGCTTCTTCTGACGCATCTGCTCGACGGCGTCGCGCACCGTGGCGTCCTCCGAAACCACGGCCGGATCACGCAGCGCGAGGCTGCTGACCCGTTCAGTACGAATGTTCTCGTAGAGTCCCATTTCAACGCTCCCCTGGGAGGTGTGGGCCATTAAAAGTAGCCAGAGGTGTGAAAAACACCAGCAGGTCGAGCCCTCTCGGTCTACCGTAATTTATTGTCTCGCGGCTTGCTAGCCCCGGATTTCTTGTTGCGAGCGGACGCGACGAAGGGTCAGCCGGCTGCTTGCATTTCTCGATGCCTGTCACTCGCGAGACTCGCGACTTCACTTCTCCCGCGTACGCCTTGATTTACCAACTCGGTTGAGCATCAACAGCCGGAAGTCGAGGGCTTGATCGCCGGGGATATTGAGGGCTCGCAGGGTGAGCGTGCCGCGGCCTTTTTCGAGGGCGATTGCTCCCAGTTTCAGGGGCCTGAAGTCCTTTACGTACGATTCGGTGCGTTCAACGCGGTCGTTGGCAGCGCCGCGCAGCGGTGGGTCGTGGGCGGTGAGAACTTGCCCCGTGAGACTGCTCTCATTGAGACTCAGCTCGACGGTTGCACCGACGTCTTGCTCGGCGCAGGTGTAGTACAGCACCACGTCGTACGTGCCGGCGGCGGCGACTTCCACGTCCCAGGTGATGCGGTCGTCGAGGCTCGTCCAGTTGGTGAAGTACGAACAATTCGGATAGCGATTGGAACGCTTGATGTTGCCGTGCGGTTGGGCGTCGCGAGCTGGGAGTTGCGTGTAGCGAAAGTCGGGATGCCCGACGAGAAACGGTCGGTTGTCTTCGTTCAAGCCGGGCAGGAGCTCTTGTTTCCACTGGGCAACGGCGGTGCGCAAGCGTTTGGCGATTGCCGGCTGCTCGCGGGAGATGTCCTGGTGTTGGCCCGGGTCGCGCGTCATGTCGTAGAGTCTGCCCCTGTGGTCCAGGCGGAACTGCTGCGTACGGACGCTCACTCGACCTGCCCAGTGCGAGAAGATTTGGCGGTCGAGCGACGCCTGGTCCGCCTCGCCGCCAGCCAGTAGCGGCGCGAGGCTGACGCCGTCCAGCGGTTTTTCGCTGGTTACGTCGACTCCGGCCAGATCGGCCAACGTCGGCAACAGATCGATTGCCGCGGCGATCGGAGCAACCCGGCTGCCGGGCTCGACGCGGCCCGGCCAGCGAATCAAGAGCGGCGAGCGTACGCCCCCTTCGTCGGTCGAGCCCTTGCGCCCCTTCATGCCGCCGTTCCAGCGAAAACCGTTCGGGCCGTTGTCGCAGAAGTAAACGACAATGGTCTCGTCGACAATGCTCAGCTCGTCGAGCTTCTTCAAGATTCGGCCGACGTTCCAGTCGATGTTCTCACACATCGCCAGGGCGGCGCGGGTGTGTGGAATGTCCTCGCGGTCCGGCTCGCGGTGGCGCATCGCCAGTTGTTTGTTCTCGAACTCGTCCCACCAGCGATCGGGCACCTGCATCGGCGAGTGGGGCGTGTTGTAGGGCAGGTAGACGAAGAAGGGCTGCTCGCTGCGGGCGTGTTGCTCGATGAAGTCGATGGCACGATTCGTAAAATCGTCGGTCACAAACCCGTCGCCGCTGATGATGCGGCCGTTATGCTCCAGCATGGGGCTGAAATAATTGCCCCAATGGCCGGAACAGAAGCCGTAGTATTCGTCGAAGCCGCGTCCGTTGGGGTGATAGGGATACTGCATGCCGTTGTGCCATTTTCCAAAGGCGGCGGTCGCGTAGCCGGCGGCTTGGAAGTGGTCGGCAATTGTCGTCTCGTCGAGATCGATCCGCTCGCCGCCGGCCGAGGTGCTGTAAACTCCGCTGCGGGGATGATAGCGACCGGTCAGGAATTCGGCCCGCGTCGGTGAGCAGACGGGGCAAACGTAAAATCGATCGAAACTGGCCCCGTCCAGGGCGAGCGAATCGACGTTCGGCGTGGCCAGATTCTGGTTGCCGTCGCAACTGAGGTCTCCCCAGCCCTGGTCGTCGCTGAGGATGACGATCACGTTGGGCCGGTTGGCCGCACTGACGGAAGACGGAAGCAGTGCAAGAACGACGGCGAGCGGAACCGCCCATTCGATGATTGAGGAGAATCGCTTCATGGGGCGGCGGAGTGTGACGGCGTCTGCCAGACTATCGTCATAGCGAACTCACTTCTCCTTGATCACGTGATGCCAAGCCGCGCCAGACGTCCAAGTCGACTTCGTCGCCCACGAAATGCACGCTGCCGTCGCAAAAGAGAGTCGTCACGCCGCCGGGATGATAGCTGCGCGCCGCCATGAGGCCCATCTGCTGGGTGATGTTCATGCAATCCCACTCCGACGAGTTCGGCGCGTAGTAGTGGTTGTACAGGGTGTTGCCGTAGTTGCCGATGATCCATTTCGCGCTGCGCTCACCATACCAACTTCCACTCGACATGGATTCACATGCACTGGGTGTTGTGTCGTCTCGATTGGAGAATTCCCAAATGTATCGGTCAGTGTCGTCGACAGAAGCTCCTTCGACCTGCCCAGGCCCGAGCATTCGTTCGCTGAACATGACGGTGTTCGATGCACCGTCGCCGACTTCTCGAAATGCGGTTTGCGATGCCGAGTAGAAGATGCCGTCGGATTCTTTGAGCGTCCCGTACTCGGTCAGGCCACTGCCGGAGGTGGCGACATAGTTTGTTGCTCCGAACTCTGAGTCCGCGACTCTGCCGGTGAGCGCGTCACTCGGGCAGGCGAACATCGACACAATCGCCGTAGCCGCGGGAAGGTTTTTCGACCCGTCGAGGACCTTTCCACTGGAGAGAGTGAAGGTTGTGGGCGGCACGGAAAAATCAATACTGCCGCCCAGGTTCGTCTGTTCGCAGTACGGTAGTAAGAAGGCTTGCGTGGAGAAGATTCTTGGAAAGGGCCCGCGGCCGGTGGGAAACCGTTTCAGCGCAGCATGATGGTTTTGGATCGCCAGCCCGATTTGCTTCAGATTGTTTTGGCACGACATCCGCCGCGCAGCTTCTCGCGCCGCCTGCACCGCCGGCAGCAGCAGCGCCACCAGCACGCCGATGATCGCGATCACGACCAACAGTTCCACAAGCGTAAAACCGCGAAAAGAGGGGGCGGGAGTTTTTGATTTCATAGAGAAGCACCTCGTCGTGGTGGCAGTTTACCTTAGCGAAGAGGTGGTGTCGATCAAGCACTGCCGGCCTGTTCGGAAGAAAACCCCCTACAGGAGGCCTCTTGGAGGGCCAAGGCCGTGTGCATAGCCTGATAAGATCGCCGTCGGAGACGCCTCCCACAGACCGGAATGAGGGGCGTTTTCTGCAGTATTACCCCGGACGGGCAGATGAGTTGGCCCGGGTCGCGCATCAGTCCTTGGTTCCGACGTCCACGTTATAGACATCTTGGATGAGCTTGTTTTCCTCGTGCTCGTGATGGATCAGTTGATCGCGAAACAGGGAGAACTGCTTGGCCAGATCGGACGTGTCCTGTGCCTCCGCGAAGGTCTCACGCGCCATGGATACCAGCGCGTCAACTTTCTCCCGCATGACTTCGTGCTCTCGCAGCAACCGCTCCACGGTGGCGGACACGCGCGGCGTCTTGCTGGCCAGACTGAAAAAATATCCGTCGGACTCTTCGAATTCAAAGTGCATTTGCAAGTGAACTGCCAACGCATTCAAGAGCGACACCAGATTGCGAGTCGGCTTCTGCTCGTGGCGGAAACGGTTGGCGATTGCTTCCATCAGCGATTTGAGCCGTTGGTGCTGATGCCGGATCGTGTTTTCAGACAGCCTGCTGTCTGGAGTTGAATGAACCATAACCCACCCTTTCATTCGCGAGTGCATCAATCCATGTGTCGATGTCCCCTGTGTCGACGTTGTGCGACGGTCACCGCGCCCTTCTTGAAGAAACGCGGGCACTCATCTTCATAAATTGCTCTTGTAAGCCGCTCTGGAAAAGACCACTCGTTGTCGTGGTAGCTAACTGAGGGTGTCCGGGAATTCATAATGAGTCGATGATCCAGCGAATCTGCCCGTTTTCACAGCCTTTGCGGTAGTTATAGCGAACGAGCACTTGGTAAGCGAACAAGGCAGCTAGTAGTTGAGTTTGATTATTTTCGAGGCCACGATGCCAAACACGGTCGTCCAATTCGAACAACGACTTGAACCATTCGTTGAAGGGTTCGACAGTCTGA
>CAXMSB010000033.1:0-2328 GCA_964195615.1 uncultured Granulosicoccus sp.
GTTGGTTCACTTGCCGCTTGGGAGTCGGATTACGACATGGTCACTGCGCCAGTTCAGCCGGGCGATTTCGACGGTAACGGAATCGTTGACGGGCAGGATTTTCTCGAATGGCAACGCAACCCGAGTGTCGGTTCACTTGCCAATTGGGAGGCGAACTACGGCACGGGCGCTCCGCTGTCGGAAAGCAGAGCACAGGTGCCCGAACCGGCGACGTGGATCACGCTGCTAATCGGAATGATGGCCATGCTTTGCTGCCGCGATGTGGTTGCTGCGCCGCTGGCGGAGGTATCCCATGGCCCCCCAAATCCTGACACGGCAGCGCATCGGGCAGCTCTCACCTACCAAGGCTGAACATAGGAGGGTTTTGTCATGATCACCAGACAATTCGACCCGAAAAAAAACAACGACCGCCGCATGCGCGCGTACGTGGACCTGTCTTGGCTCGAAGCTGAGTCGTTCGAAAAGGTGCCCAAACGTCGAGAAGCTCCTACGCCGACGCATGACTGCACGGCCCGTAATCGCGGCCGGCACCGTGGATGGGCCACGTACCGTTTCCGCCGCGCCCAGCGGGCAGTCGGCGGGCTGTGTAAACGCCACCGACACCGGCAGGCTGACTGACGTGAGGCGTCGGCAACAGAGCCCAGCAGATTACAAAATGGTGCGGATCGTCCCACGACCTGACCCAAGAAAGCGCGCAATGCGCTAGAGGAGGGACCAGATGAACGCGATAACTATTCATGAATCCGAAACCGTGACACGTAGCATTGCCCGGTGGGGTAGTGCAGCGGCGGCAATCATCTTCGGCGTTGCCTTCGTCAGCGACCAACCGTGGGCGTGGTACACGTTTTCTGTAGTAGCATTACCAACGGGGCTGATTGTGGCCATGTTCGCGGGCTATGCCTTGGCTTGTACGAAACGGTACGAGGTACTAGGTAGCGTGATTGCCGTTGTTAGCATGATCGCAGCGTATGTCGCCTACATGGTACCCATAGTTGGTAATCTCCTCCCCGGCTTTACCCCCAACCCAATCTTTCTAGCGGTTGGGCTTCCCGCATTGATTCATCTCGTTGCGGTCGTCTTGCATCGCCATGAAGAATACGGAGTGAAGGCATAGCTCAGACGGTTTGTTTGATAGGGGGCAATCGTGCCATATTGGGTCTTAGACAGCACTCCGATCACTAGCACCGACCTCAAGCATCTGAGAGGACTGACCAATCTCAGAGGGCTGTACCTCAACAACACGCCGATCACCGACGCCGGTCTAAAGTGTTTGGAGGGTCTGATCAATCTCCGATTCTTGTGGCTCAACAACACTAAAATCACTAACACCGGCCTGGAAAACCTCAAGGGCCTGACCCGGCTTCAATTCTTGCATCTCGACCACACCAAGATCACCGACGCCGGCATGGAGCATCTGAAAAACTTGACCGACCTTCGTTGGTTGGACCTTGACCAGACCCAGGTCACAGAGGAAGGCGTCACAAGGCTTCAGCAGGCTTTGCCGGACTGCAAGATTGTCAAATAAACGTTGCTACTCACCACGCTAGCCAGCGAGGGGCTGCTGCTGCGGAGGAGAGGGTAATGTTTGTGCCATCTTAGAAACCCTGCCGTCTGCTCATTGCCAAGCAGAGTGCGGCTAGGGCTAGTGTGCAGGTGGTGGGCTCAGGGACAGTGGCAGACGCTGCCGCGAGCGAAGCAACCCTGCCATAGTTCGCTTCCCAGTCGGCAAGTGAACCGATACTCGGGTCGAGTTGCCACTCAAGGAAGTCGCGCCTGTCCACGTCGCCATCGAAATCAAAGTCGCCGGCAAGGATGGTAGCCAGGAAGTCGGATAGTGTCACGCTATCGATTAGGCTGTCATAGCTGACCAGGAATGAGCCTTCGCCGCCCAGTGTATCGAGACGCGCACCGTCGGCCACGTTGATGAACGATCCGGTGAGCGTTGTCGCCGAAAGGATCGTGAACGTGTCAATGGAATTGGGGTCAAAGCTATCGATGAGCTCAATAGCCAGATCACCCGTCAGGGTGGCGTCGCCCGTGACCTCCAGGTTGTCAAACTCGTTGTCGAGCAGTCCGCCGATCTCCACTTCAAACGCCCCGTCGTTCATTACATAGTTGCCCGTAACGATGGTCGTCCCAGGCGAGGCACCTGGGGCGAGGGTAGGCGCGATAGCTCTAACGACGTCGGCGATCTGCCCGAAATAGAGAACGCGGAGCTCCGCGAACAGGTGCTAGATACGACAGAGTTGCTGGTGACGATTACGACCGGCTATTTGTGGAAGCTCTTGCCGAGCGTGAGACATGGGAAGACGCGCCGAATCTAGTTCA
>CAXMSB010000034.1:0-2697 GCA_964195615.1 uncultured Granulosicoccus sp.
GTCTAGAGCCAGAAGACCGTGCTGCGCACGCTGGCTCTGGGTTTCTCTACGCAAAGAGTTGCCAGGCGATGACTGCTGCGCCCAGCGGGACGAGGTAGTACGCGAACATTGCCAGGCGGCCCTGGCGGACCCAGCGTATCAGCAGCGACAGTGCGCCGAGCCCTACGACGAACGACACGACGAACCCGGCGGCCAACGTCTCCAGGGGCGTGCCCGTGCCGCCGGCTTCTAATGCGTCGAGAAGCTCGAGCAGCCCGCCGCCGGCGATGGCGGGGATGGCCAACAGAAACGCAAACGTGGCGGCCGACTCGCGGCGCAGGCCGACGCCGAGCCCGGCGACGATGGTCGCCCCGCTCCGGGAAATACCGGGCAGCAGCGCTAGCGCCTGCAAGACGCCGATCTTGATTGTGGCGTTCCAGGTGAGCTTGGTGTACTCGGTCTCGCCCTCGGAGCACTTGGTGGTCCACCAGAGCAGGGCTCCCGTGAGCGGAAAACAGAGGCCGGCCACCAGCGGGCTCTGCAGGATGACGTCGGTGGCGGCGTCGGGCAAACTTTTCTTGATGAAGATGCCGAGCACCGCGGCGGGGATCGTGCCGATGATCAAGAGCGGAATCACCCGCCGGTCGCTGGTGAACAGTCGGGCGATCTCGCGACGGTAGTAAACGAGCACCGAGGCCAGCGTGCCGAGATGCAACACGATCTCAACCTCCACCAAATCTTTCACCGGCTCGCTCCCCAGCGCTTCGAACAGCGCGTTGGCTACCACCAAATGGCCGGACGAGCTGACCGGCAGAAACTCGGTCAGGCCTTGGAGGATGGCCAGCAGGATGATTTCAAGCAGGGACATGGGGGGAGGGGGCAGAGGTCAGGGGGCAGAGGTAGCCGCGATGCGATGCATCGCCGGGAGTTGCCACTATAGCTCGGCGGAAACGCCGCGTCTGCGTCGGATTTCGATGGGTTCACTGCCTCGAAATCAGGGCTAGAATAGATTGGGGGCGATTCGAGACGCTGCGGAACAGGAAATTGGCACGGACATGGGTATACGATTCGAGTGTCCCAACGGACATCGGCTTCACGTCAAGGCGTTTCTCGCCGGCAAGCGGGGGATCTGCCCCGAATGCGACGCTCGGTTTGTTGTTCCCCCGGAGAGCGGCGGTCGGGCCCTGGTCGTGGAAGAACCGGCGGCCCCGGCTATGGGTGAAGTGGACAAAGCAGAAAGCGTGGAGGCACCTCCCACGGTTGCCGCTCCGCCGATCACGGCGCCGCCGTTGCCCGAGGCCGATCTGTCGCAGCCCGACATGTGGTACGTCCGCCCAGCGTCTGGCGACGGACAGTACGGCCCGGCAGACACCGAGACGATCCGCGGCTGGGCGGCCGAGGGCCGCGTCTCGCAAGAGAGCTGGGTGTGGCGCACCGGTTGGCCCGACTGGAAGAAGGGCATCGAGGCGCTCGTTCTCCTGAACGCTCCGAGCGAACACGTAGCGACGGAGACCGTCGCCCCGCAAACCGACTCCACAGAGCCGGTCAACGTCGCCCCATCCAATGTGCCTCGCACCCGCCGCAGCGCTCGCCGCGAACGGGCCAGAAAGATAACCATGACGCTGAGCGCGGTGGTGTTTCTGCTGCTCGTGGCCCTGGCGCTGGTGCTTAGCCGCTAGCGAGCCGTGGCGTCCCCGCCCACGGCCGCCTCTGATACACTATCAGCATGGAACTCGCCCTTGCCGCACTGCTGGTCTCCTCGCTCACCTGCGTGGGCTTGTTGGCCCTGTGGGCGGAGACGTCTCGGCGGCACTGGTTCCTGCGCACGGCGGTCTTCGTCGGCACGCTCTCGCTGCTACTGTTGATCCCGGCGTACGAGCCGTTTGTGGCCTTTGCGTTGCAAGGGGCCGTGGTGGCATCGGGCGTGCAACTGGCACGGCGGTGGCGGAGAACATCCTCCGATCCGCCGACCAAGCGGTAATTCTCGCTCGCGACGTTGTTGCAGGCGATGGTGTTCGTGGCCATCGCGGCTGCGGTGGCGCCAAACCTGCCATCGCTCAACATCGAGGCTTGGCAAAGCGTCGTGCTCATCGGCTGCGTCGGCGGCTTGGTCACGCTGACGGGGTGCTGGATGCGGTACTGCAGTTATGCTCACTGGGCGAAGCGGGGGCTTATTGGAATAGGTCTCGCGCTGCTGCTGTGTGTGCCGCTGCTGCTCGGAGATTGGTTTGTCTATGCCGTCGCAGAATTTCCAGTCTGGCCACCTGACAAAACTTCACCCTGGTTGACTTCGACACTGAGAGGAATGAGCCCGGTTGGGATCTGGGCACCCGTCACTTCGGCCATCGCATGTTTCATTGCGTTGTTTGTGTGGCTTATCGATTTGTTGACGACCGCCTTTGCGTCAACCTACACAGTCACGGGCCAAGGGTCATATCGGCGCAGGACCGTGGCGTGTTCCGTGTTAGTGCTTATATGTTGCCTGTCTCTGCCATCGGCAGTCGTCTACTACCAACTGGTCACACCGCTGCCAATCCCGGTGGAGCAGCTACCCGAGCCCAATGGTTTTGACGATTTCAGAGCAGCTTGGACAATGCTGGGCGCCAATTCGCTGGTCGACTCCGCCAACTTCGACGTGCGCACGAGCACCGTGGCCCAGGTTCGCAGTGCCGTCAAGCAAGTGTCGCCGGCTTTGGACCGAGCGCGGGAGGGACTCAC
>CAXMSB010000035.1:0-16270 GCA_964195615.1 uncultured Granulosicoccus sp.
AGACGACGCCCACCTGTTTGTGACCGAAGATCAGCTTGGCGAAGAAATCGCAGGCTGCTTGGAGCTCGTGAAAATTGTGCTGGGAACGCTCGGCATGGCAGACTACCGAGTTCGGGTGGGCCTGCGCGACCCGGCCAGCGATAAGTACGTCGGCGAGGCCCAGCAGTGGGAGCGAGCGGAAGCCGCCTGCCGCGATGCGGCCGCCGGGCTTGGCGTGGAGTTCACTTTGGAAGAGGGTGAGGCTGCCTTTTACGGCCCCAAGATCGACTTTGTCGTCCGTGACGTCATCGGGCGTGAGTGGCAGTTGGGTACCGTTCAGGTCGACTATCAACTGCCGCAGCGATTTGACTTGGAATACACCGGGGCCGACAACCAGCCGCACCGGCCTGTGATGGTCCACCGAGCGCCATTCGGCTCCATGGAGCGGTTTGTGGGCGTGCTGATCGAGCACTTCGCCGGGGCGTTTCCGCTGTGGCTGGCGCCCGAGCAACTCCGCGTGCTCACCGTCAGCGAGAAGTCTGAAGTCTACGGCAGGCAGGTAGAGCAGCAATTCCGCGACGCCGGTTTCCGCACGGCGGGCGACTTTCGGGGGCAGAAGCTGGGCGCAAAGATCCGTGAGGCCCAGTTGGAACTGATCCCCTACATGATGGTGGTGGGCGAGAAAGACGCCCAGAACGGGACGGTTACCGTACGGGACCGGCTCGATGGCGACCTCGGTGCGATGCCCACCGACGAGGCGTTGGCCAAGCTGCACAGCGAGGTTCTCGCCAAAACCGTCCGCCAGGTGGCCGCCAGCGATGGCCCGCCCCTGGTCGACCGCAGCGCGAAGAGCGAATATTGACCGCTGCCGGCGCGAGGCTCTGGGCTGATCGGGCCGGCTTGGCCCGTTCTTTTCAACTCCGCGGTTGACTTTACGCCGATATGAAGCCAGTATTCAGGGTCTTATCGTGACATTAGAGATCAGACCCAAACCCCCTCAGGAGGCCCAGCAATCGAACGCAAGCAACAACGGATCAACGATCAGATCCGCACCACGCCACTTCGCGTGATCGCAGATGATGGTGCCCAGTTGGGCGTAATCAGTCGTGACGACGCTCTGGAACAGGCCCGTGAAACGGGGCTCGACTTGGTCGAGGTAGCCCCTCTGGAAAAGCCGCCCGTCTGCCGCATCATGGACTTCGGCAAGTTCAAATATCAACAAAAAAAGCGGCAGCACAAAGGCCACGTCCACCACGGCAAGAACAAGGAAATTCGCCTCCGTCCGAAGATCGGTGAGCACGATTTTATGACCAAGGCCAATCGAGCGCGCAAGTTCCTGGGGGAGCGCGACAAGGTGATCTGCTCGGTCATCTTCCGCGGCCGCGAGAACGCCCACGTCGACGAAGGCTTCAAGCTGGTTAAACGGCTCATCACGGAGTTGGAAGACGTTTCCAAGGTGGAACAGCCGGCCGCGATGCATGGACGGCGGATTGTGGTCATTTTGGCGCCGAAGTAGCCTCGCCCAAGTGCCATTCCGAGGCCCGCGCCCTCGTCATTCCGAGGTCCGCCGAGGAATCTCCGTCGCGTCTCGTTATGGCGAGGCGAGATCCTTCGGCAGACCTCAGGATGACACCTTCTCAGCGCTGCCAATTCTTCTCAAATGCTGTGCAAAACGTGGGTTTTCCTTCAGGCCAAATCTGCTAGACTGCGGGGCTACGGAATTTCGCCAGTTGCCCGGAGGATCAGTGCCTCCTGCCCAGCCGAGACCAACGATCATGCCCAAGCAAAAAACCCACAAAGGCACCAAGAAGCGTTTTCGCTTGACCGCCAAAGGCAAAGCCAAGCACCGCTCGGCCGGCACCAGCCATCTGGCCGGACGCATGAGCCAGAAGCGCAAGCGGAACCTTCGTGGCACGACCACCACCAACGACACCAACTCAAAGATCATCCGCGAAGCACTGGCCGGCAACGGCTACTAAATCGCCGGTGCAACACTAAAACCAAACTCGTCGGGCAAAGAACTCCTTTCCACAAAGAAAAGGGGCCTGGGCGGGAAACTCACTGCAAAGGGTTCCTTCGATGAGAACCACCAAAGGTAGCGCCCGTAATCGGGCGAAGAATCGTCTCTTCAAGAAGACTAAGGGCTACGTCGGCGGACGCGGCACACTGCTGCGAACTGCCAAGGAAACGCTCGTGCGGGCCGAGGCCTATGCGTTTCGTGATCGGCGGGTTCGAAAACGCGAGTTCCGCAAGCTCTGGATCATCCGCATCAACGCCGCCTCGCGCGAGCGAGGTCTGCGTTACAGCGAACTGGTCAACGGCCTGAAGAAAGCCCACGTCGAGCTCGACCGCAAGATGCTTTCGGAAATGGCCGTCAACGACCCGGCCGCGTTCGATGCGGTTGTGGAAAAGGCTCGCGAAGCTCTCGCCGCGTAACCCGCCCAGAGGCACTCTGAGGCATTTTATCGTGGCCCTCGACGACTTCCTTGCCAGTTTGGATACGCTTGCCGAAGAGGCTCAAAACGCCTTCGTTGCCGCCGATTCCGTGGCTGCGCTGGAAGAGGTTCGCATTGCGTATCTCGGTGCCAAAGGGGGCCAGCTGAAGGAAGTGCAGAAGGGCCTCGGCAAGGTCGACAAGGCCGACAAGCCTGCTGCGGGCAAACGGTTCAACGAGGTGAAGACGCTTATTGAAGCGGCTTTCGCCCAGGCCCAGCGGCAGCTCGAATCGGGCGCCATCGCTAAGCAAGAGGCGTTCGACGTGACGCTGCCGGGCAAGGCAGTGCGGGTCGGACATCTACACCCGATCACCCAGACCATCCGCGAGATGAAAGACATCATGGGCCGGCTCGGCTTCACGGCCGTCGAGGGTCCAGAGATCGAGGACGACTGGCACAACTTCGAGTCGCTGAACATCCCCCTCTCACACCCAGCGCGCGACCCGCTCGACAATTTTTACCTAGCCTGTGCCTCAAGCACCAACGGCGAGACCGCTTCAGTGGTCGGTGAATCCGCGTCGCCCCTGCTCCTACGAAGCCAAACCAGCACCGTCCAAATCCGTGTGATGGAAAGCACGCCGCCCCCCGTGCGAATCATCTCGCTGGGCCGCGTCTATCGCCCCGACACGGCCGACGCGACCCATTATCCGATGTTCCACCAGATCGAGGGCCTGTTGGTCGATCGCGGCGTGACGATGGCCGACCTCAAGAGCGTGTTGCGGTTGTTCTGCCAAAGCTACTTTGGCGGTGACGATGAGGTACACGTGCGGTTTCGCCCCTCGTTCTTCCCGTTTACCGAGCCGAGTGTCGAAGTCGACATGAACTGGCAAGGCGGCTGGATGGAGATGGGCGGCGCCGGGATGGTCGACCCCAATGTCTTGCGGGCCGTCGGCTACGACCCGGAAGAGGTCACCGGCTTCGCGTTCGGCCTGGGCGTCGAGCGCATCTGCATGCGACAGCACGGCATCACCGACATCCGAGCGCTCTATCAGAACGACGTGCGTTTCCTGGAACAGTTCTGAGAGAACGGTATCACGCAGAGAAAAAACCATGATTGTCTCTTGGAATTGGCTGAAAGAGTATGTTGAGCTGTCGATGTCGGTCGAAGTGCTGACCGATCGGCTTACGCTCACGGGGCTCAATCTGGAAGGCGTCGAGATCGTCGACGACGATACGGCCATCGATTTGGAGGTGACCAGCAACCGGCCCGATTGCCTGGGACATCTTGGCGTGGCTCGCGAAATCGCGGTTCTCTGGGAGCAAGAGCTCAAAGTGCCCGCCCTCACTGCAAAGGCCGCCGGGCCGAAGGTCGAGAGTCTGACCAGCGTTGCGGTCGAGTGCCCCGAGCTGTGTTCCCGATACACGGCCCGAGTGATCCGGGGCGTGAAGGTTGGCCCGAGCCCCGATTGGCTCGCCGATCGGCTTCGCTCGCTGGGCATTGCCGTCGTGAACAACATCGTCGACATCACCAACTACGTGATGATGGAATGCGGCCAGCCGCTGCACGCGTTTGACTTTGCGCGGCTGGCGGGCCGGAAAATCATAGTCCGCGAGTCGAAGCCGGGCGAACGGTTCACCGCGATCAATCACCAGCAGTACGAACTGCAGGTCGGCACGTGTGTGATCGCCGACGCCGAGCGCGCAATCGCCTTGGGCGGCGTGATGGGCGGAGCCGACACCGAGGTGAGCGACGCGACCACCGACCTGTTGATTGAGGCGGCCGAATTCGCCCCGCTCTCCGTCCGCAACACGGCCCGCAGGCTCGTACTTCACAGCCCGTCGTCGTACCGCTTCGAACGAGGCGTCGACCCGGTGGTCATCGACTGGGCCAGCCGACGCTGCTGCGAGCTGATTCTCGAGCTGGCCGGCGGCGAGTTGGCTGAAGGAGTTGTTGACGTTGGCGACCCATGGCAGCCGCTCAAGCCGATTAAGCTCCGCTTCACCGAGCTGCCCCGCATTTTGGGCATCGAAGTCCCCGCCGACGAGGTTCGCAAAATTCTCACCGACTTGGGTTGCGAGGAAACGCACGCCTGCGATCACTGTGTGAAAGTCGTTCCGCCCAGTTGGCGGGCCGATCTCACGCGCGAGATCGACCTCATCGAGGAAATCGCCCGCATCCACGGTTTCGAAAAGATCCCCGAAGACGCAGGCGTCAAGATGGTGGCCTCCACTCGCAGCCGCGAGGACCGCGTGCTGGAGCAAGTCCGCGGCGTGCTGGTCGCTGCCGGGTTCGACGAAGCAATGACGCTCAGCACGGTCGAGCTGCCGTGGATCGAAGCGTTCCGTCCCTGGACCAAGGCCGATCCGCTGGTGACGTCGACACCCGTGCTGCGCCGCGCTAACTGCCTACGCCAGAGCCTGTTGCCGAGCCTGCTGGCCGCCCGTCGCACCAACGAAACGCTGTCGAACCCGGTCGTCGAACTGTTCGAGATGGCCGATGTCTATCTGCCTCGCCAGAGCGAGCTGCCCGACGAACGGCGGATGCTGGGGCTCACCTCCGGCGGCAGTTTCTCGGAACTGAAAGGCGTGGTGGAAGGGCTGGTCGCAGCCGTTGCCCCGGGAAGCCGCCTCGATGTAACCTCGTACGATGAGTCGATGTTTATCTCCGGCCGTGGCTGTGAACTAAGACTCGGCGACAAGGTGCTGGGCTACCTCGGCGAGGTAAGCCAAACTGGGCTCGACGGTTTCGAGCTACGCGGCACGTCGACCGTGGCCGAGCTCGACCTGAGCGTGCTGGTCGAGGCAGCCGTGTTGATCCGTAGCGTGCGGCCGCTGTCGCCCTACCCGCCGGTGGGCCGCGATCTCAACCTGGTGGTGGGCGAAGAGGTCCGCTGGGGCGACGTCGAGCGAATCGTCCGCGATGGCGGCGGGGACCTCTTGGAGAGCATCGCCTTCCAGGAAACCTACCGCGACGCCGACCGCCTTGGCGCCGACAAAAAGAGCCTGTTGTTCTCGATCCAACTTCGTTCGGTCGACAGCACTCTCACGAACGAACAGGCCGACGCGGTGCGGGATAAGATCGTTGCGGCCGCGGGAAAAGAGCTTGAGGCGGAGCTGCGGGCGTAGTTCATGGCAAAGGAGCAATCTTGCCAGGCGGCTGCATCTGAGACGCTTTCTGCCAAGCGTCAGTCAGTTCCTGCTGATGCAGAGAGGCCTATTCGATGACCAAACCCATGGCCCGAGACGAAAGTTTCCCCGCCAAGACGGCCAGGGTGCGGACGTCAACCACCACTTCCATATCGCCGTAATACGCATGGAAATGTGGCGGACCATGGTCGTCATAGTACATGCGAATCACGATGCCGTAGAAACGACTGAGTTCAGGCATGGGACTCAGACTTCTGGACGGTGGGGAACAGTTCGTCGAGTGTCTTACCTGTCGTTTGCATGTAGATCGTGTCCGGGCAGAGTTCTATGTCGTCGTCCCAACACAACTGGCCCGACTCTCCAACCCTCACCTTGTCGAAGCACTCCGGGTCCTTCCATGCCGCGAACACACCCCGACCTACCAGCCTAGAAAGATCGACCTCTCCCTGCACACCGTCGGCAAACTGCACCTGCAACCTATAATCGGGCAGTGGTGCAACCTGTAGAATGCGATGCATGCGAGTCTCCCCATCGGCTGTGATAGACTGTCCTAATTATCGGCCATCCGAAGGTGATAAGCAATGCTTGGGTCCCCGATTGTCGGATTGGCCGCCTCCGGCGATGATGGCCCCATGTCCACGACGCCAAGCACAATCCCCGAACTGCTGCAGACCACGATCGCCCGCGTTGGAGACCAGCCGGCGCTCGGGACGATTCGCGATGGTCAGCTCTCCTGGCGGACTTGGGCGGAAGTCGAGGCCGACGTGCGGCGGGTAGCCGGTGGGTTGCGGCGCGCGGGTGTTGGCGCGGGCGATCGGGTCGTGCAGTCTGCGCCCAACAGCTACGGCTGGATTCTTACCGATCTGGCCGTGCTGTCGCTGGGGGCGGTACACGTGCCGCTGCATTATACGCTGTCAGCGCAGCAAGCTTCGGAATTGCTCCAACGGTCCGACGCGGCCTTGCTGGTCGCGCCAGATGGTGGAGTCGAGCTTCCTCAGTCCGAGACGCCCCGTGTCACACACGGTCAACTGACAAGCGGCGATGCCGGTTCAATTGATGCCGAAGTCCAGTCAGACGATCTGGCCACGATTCTCCACACCTCCGGCACAACGGGCCAACCGCGGGGCGTCATGCTCAGCCATCAGAATCTCACGTGCAACGCGATTGCCACGACCGAGGCGGTCGGCACGGGTCGCGACGAGACACGGCTTTGCTTTCTGCCGTTGAGTCATGTCTACGCCCGCACTTGCGACCTCTACAGTTGGCTCTACGATGGCACCCGGTTGGTGCTGGCCGAAAGTCGCGAGACGATTGTGCATGACTGCCAGTTAGTCGAACCCACGCTGCTCAACGGCGTGCCGTATTTCTATCAGAAGCTCGCTCAGCAGCTGCACGAGGCCGGAAAGACCGCTGAGCCGGGCGTGCTACGGCAGCTTCTTGGTGGAAAAATAAAGCGATGCTACTGCGGCGGGGCTGCTGCGGCGCCAGACGTCGAAGCGCTGTTCGCGCAGCAGGGCTTGCCGCTGCTGGGCGGCTATGGACTCACGGAGACGTCGCCGGTAATCGCGGTTGGAACGCTGGAAAACGATTGCCCGGGCATGGTCGGGCGTCCTCTAGGGAATCTCGAAATAAGACTCGCCGACGATGGCGAGGTTGTCGTCCGCGGCCCCAGTGTGATGCTTGGCTACTGGCAAGACGAAGCGGCGACCACCGCGACGATCGTCGATGGTTGGCTGCAGACGGGCGACCTGGGTGAAATCGATGCCGCGGGAAACCTGCGCATCATCGGTCGCAAGAAAGAGCTGCTCGTTCTGTCGACCGGCAAGAATGTTGCGCCCGTGAGAGTGGAGCAACTGTTGGCCGGCTCGCCGTTGGTGGATTACGCCTGCGTCGTGGGCGAGGGGCAAAAGTGCTTGGCGGCCCTGATCGTGCCCAACGCGGATGCCCTGCGGGCAGAGATTTGCCGGCGGCGGCTGTGGGTTTGGTCGAAGCGGCGGGCCGCGACCCACCCGGTCGTCCGGGCCCTCTACCGCGCGGAAATCGACCGGCTTCTCCAGCCCCTGAGCGGCCACGAGCAGGTCGGCCCGTTCACCATCCTGCCCCGAGGCTTCTCGATCGAGCGGGGCGAACTGACACCCAAGCTCAGCCTCCGCAGGGGGCAGATTGCCGCCAACTTTGCCGGCCAAATCGATCGGATGTACCGCCAGTTGGCCACTCGGCAGTAGCCGATCGGCACGACCCTCGCAACCGGTACATCGGCCGACAGAAGCTTTGACGCCAGGTCCTCAGCGACCTATATAACCTTGCAAAACCATTGTGTGCTGGTGGCCGTTTCCGACGAGGAATACCACCCATTCTGCGCTTTGGTTCGCACTCCGTTTCGGCAACTTCGGCAACTTCGGCACTGACTGATCATGGAAGAACCGCAACCTCCGATTGACTCGGTGGAAGAACATTCCGCAAATACCGCGGAGATGCTGCGCTCGATGCGCGAGCATGCCGACAAAGCTCTGGAGTCGCATCGCCAGAAAATCGGGGATATCGAGGCCGAACTAAGTCGGCGGATCCACCAGATTGCCGAGGAGCTGGCCCGAGACTCGACGGACGACGAACTGGCGGCCGCCACAGCTAAGATTCAGCACGAAGAGCTGTGCAAAACGCAAGAAGCGTTCCAGGAAGCCGAAACCGAAATTGTCCTGCTACGCGACCAACTCGCCTCACTCACTTCGGAGTACGGAGACGAATCCGCTGCTCGGGCTGATGAACTCGCCGAACTTGTCGAGCAGCTCGATAATCTTCAGCAAGACCTCGATCAAGCCACTCAAGAACGAGACCAGCTTGCTGAACAGCAGCAACTGGTGCGCGAAGAGCACGATGAACTGGGCCTGGATCGTGACAGGCTCACTGAAGAGTTGGGGCAGATCCACACTGATCACGACCAGTTGGCCGAAGAACACAGCCGGCTGGCCGACGAACTGGAACAACTTCTGGCAGATGCCGAAGAGAACGACCGCCAACGCGAACAGTTGACCGGCGAAATGGAAGAACTCGGCGCCCAACGCCAGTCGTTTCAGGGAGAACGGGACCAACTGGCCGAACAGATGGAGCAGCTTCTGGCGGATGGCGAGGAGAACGATCGCCAGTGTGAACAGCTCACCGGCGAACTTGAAGAACTCGGCACGCAGCATCATTCGCTCCAAGACGAGCGTGACCAACTGGCCGAACAATTGGAACGTCTGCAGGCGGAAGCTGAGCAGAAAGGAAGCCAGCGCGACCAGCTCTCGGGCGAATTGGAAGAACTTGGCACACAGCTCGAGTCGCTCCAGGGTGAGCGAGACCAGTTGGCCGAGAGACTCGCCCAGATAGAGTCCGGAGCCGTAGATAAAGATCAGCTCCGCGAGGAGTTGACCGCAGAGTTGGAACAGCTCCACGGTCAACACGCCCAGCTCTCTGGCGAGCGCGACCAACTGTCCGAAGAGCTCCAGCGACTTCAGACGCAGCATGAAGAGCTCTCGGACCAGCAAGGGCGACTGGACGGTGAACTGCAGTCTGCTCGAGAAGCCTTGGGCGAAGTGCAGGAAGAGGCAGGAAGAGATTCTGCCCGGCTCAACGAAGAGCTGACCGCCGCCAGAGAGAGTCACTCGCAGGCTCAGGAGAGAAGCGAGTCTCTCGAATCGAAACTCCAAACCCTGCAGCAAGAGCATGAGCAAACGCGTCAAGAGCTTGAGAAGGCACGCGCCGCCAACGACGAATCATCCAGCGAGATCGCCAAGAACCAGCAACTTGTGGCGGAGATCAACGAACAACTCGTACAACAGAAAGCGGAGCACGACCGACAGCTCGACGAGCAGCGCGAGAATCTGGAACAGTCGGAGCGCAAGTGCGAGCTGGCGTTGGCCGACGTTCACAAGCTCAAACGGGCAAATGCCGAATTGCACGAAGAGCTGGCCAGTCGACCCGAGACGGACGACCAAGATTCGCCCGAGCTAGTGAGTCTGCGAGCCGAACGCGACGCACTAGCCGGGCGGATCGAAGAATTGGAAAGCGCCCCCCTGCCGAAGTTGGACGACGACAGCCAACAGGAGTTCTCCGACCTGCAACGCCGCTTCGAAATGGCCGTGGAAGACGTGCGTAGCCTGAAGCAGGAAAACGCGACGCTCCGCGAACAGATGGAAGCTTCTCCAGCGGCTCCTGCCGAGGCGTCGCCCTCCGGCGACATGGGTTGGCAAGCACAGAAGGCCCGGCTGCTGGCCTCCTTAGGCGATGAAGACGAAGAGCAGGTTGTCCCCGAACGCCGCGTGGAGCGAACCACCATCGAGGGTACGATCTCGATTACAGACCGGGTGGTGAGCGAAAAGGACCGCGAAATCGCCGAGTTGAAAGAGCAACTCGAGGCGCGTCCCGTGCTTGAGACCAAGTCGGAAGACGAGATCGAGGCCGACCAGGAAGAGGCGCGGCGAGCCGCTCACGAAGAACTGTTCAGCAACGATGAGATCATCCAGAACGAACGGACCCGTCTGGAACAGCTTCAAGCCGAATGGAAGGAAAAACTCCGCACGGCCGAGTTAGAGATTTCGGTGCAACGCGCCACATTGGCCCGCGAAAAGGCAAAGGTTGAAGAAAAACTGGCGCTGCTCGAGAAAGAGACCGCCGAATTGGAAGAAAACGGGGGCAAGCCCAAACACCGTTGGCTCTCCGCCCTCGGTCTGAAGGACGCCGACGAAGACAACTAACACCGCGAGCCGGCTCGTCCCCGAGCCCGGCGTCCCCAAGCCCGGCGCACAGAGCTACCGCACCGCTTCGCCATCAAGCCGATAGATGGCCCGCACCGTGCCCTCGGGATCGACGAACTCATCAAATCGAAAGGTCCCCTCAACCGCCACGGGCCGGATCGAGTACTCGGCCGTCTTGTCCGGTTGCATGTGTACCAGAATGCAATCGAACAACGCCGCCCCGGGGCCGAAGCAACACTCCAGGTTGTCGCGGACAAGCACGAACTGCTTCAACCCCCGCCTCTTGAGCGTGGGAAAAATGTAACCGCGAATACGAATCTGGCGGCCAAACAACTGCTCGATTTCCGGCGTGAGCATCGAGCGCTGGAACTTGTCGGTCTTCTCCATCTCGAACTTAACGTCGTCGAAGGTAGTCTCGCGCACGCCGCCGGGGGACGATTGCCCACTGGCGCCGTTGGCACCGGCGGTCGCAATCGGCGTAGGCTTGCCGCACCCGCTACCTGTCGGCAGGGCAACGCACAGCAGCACCAATGCCAGCGGGCGGGATATCATTTCAGGTGGTCTGCCTCAAGGACATAGACGGGATGGCCGACGCCGCGGCGGACGTTCTCTGGATGAATCCGCAAGGTTCCCCCCACGCGGAAGATTCCGGTCGAGTAATCCGTGCTCAATGATCCAACCGTGCTGACCAGCACCTGGTCGAAGTACTTCACACTCGACAGATCGCCAAAGCAGCACTGATTGTTGTCTCTGACCAAGAGGAATTTCCGCACGTTGTGACGAACCGGCGTCGAGTCGGCCCGCATGAAGCCCTTGATAAACACCTTTTGGCCGTCCAGCTGCTGGACGTTGCGGGGTACGGGCAGGTTGCCGCGCTGTTCGACCTCGTCGGGCCGTAGCTCTCCAAAAGAAGTTCGCGAGTAGCCGGGCGGCACCTCGGTGGCGTAGACATACCCCGAATAGCCCAGGCCACCCACCAAGCCGATCGTCGACAGCAGCACACCCGCCACCGCCAGCTTGCCGCCGCTCATCTGGTCGGGCATCGATCGAATCCGAGTCCAAGCGCGCAGGCCCACCGCAATGCCCACCGCAGGAATAGGGCACATCAGCAGGCAGGCCGCCAAGCTGTCGCCGCCAGTGATGAACGTCAAGAAACTTAGCAGCCCAAACACCACCGAGGCGATCGCGCCCACGCTGAGCGGCCGATACTGGAACGGCTCTTCGCCAAGGTGGCTGGAACTGGAAAATGCTTCAGTGGTTGCCATGGTTTTTTGTGAAAGGTGGAAGGCGGAGGACTGGTTACGAACCGTCGCCGGAACTGCGCACGTCAGCGCCGCGTAGCAATAAGGCGAAGAGGCCCATCAGCATGAGACACGCAATCAGCGGAGCACTGATCAGCGTGAAACGGCTGGGGACGTCGACAGTGCTCGCCAAAGCGGCCGGTTCGGCTTCGGTCTCAGCCGGGGCCGCCGACGCGGTCGGCCCCGCCTTCTGTTCTTCGTTCTTTGGGGCGGCAGAACTTGCCGTCGCTTCGTCCTTCTCTTCCGCCCCAGCCGCGGCAGCAGTCGAAGCAGTGCGGGCGAGCAGTCCGAACGACATGTAGCTACGGGCCCGTTTCACGCCCTGGGGGTCAAGCTGTTCGAGCTCGACCAGTGCCGTGCTTGCACGCTGGCCGACGTCGCCGGGCTGTTCGGCGGCGGTGAGCAAGTAGGCAATCACCGGCTGGCGAATCCAGGCATCCTGCTGCGACTCTTTGAACTTGGTCACCAGCCGATCCAAAATGCTCCAGTCTTCCCAACGGGCCAGATCGGGGATCACTTGGTCAGAGATGTCGGGGTTACCGAGAACCAGCCGCATTGCTTCGAGCAATCGCTCGCGGGGCAAGACATCGGTCTCTTCGCCATGAAACCGCAACGCCATGATCGTGGCGTAAACGTGCGTGTACTCCGCGTCGGGGTTGGCCAGAAATCGCTGCTCGATCAGTGGCAGACCGTTGGGGCCTTTGAGTTTCAGATAAGCGGCGATCAGGGCGTCGAGACATTGCTGACGGCGACGCACGTCGGCCCGCACCAACTCGCTCGCCACCGGCGCGCCCAAGGCCGAGCCGTTCAGTCCCATCACCGAGACCATCGCCTGCAAGGCCGGCTTGATCTGTTGGAAATCGTACCGGAGCATTGTCTCCAGCTTGGCGACGTCTTCGTCCTGGCCGCAGACGCCCAACATCGTGAGATACAACCGACGCCGCGTGGGGCCGACCTCGGAGGCTTCGATCCACGCCATCAACTGCCTGCGATCCATGCGGTCGCTCAAATCAATCACCTCGTCGTAGGGCGCCCGGGCGAATTCGTCGTACGCGTCCTGGGCCAAGAGCGGATCGTCGTTTTCTAGATACTGCATGAAAAACGCCAGCCGTTCGGGACCTTTTTCGGGAAGCGAACCGAGTTTCTTCACGTACTCGACGCCGCGTTCAGAAAGGGGTAGCGGGGTGGTCCAGTCGGCCACCTGACTGGCGTCGGCCGGTGGGAGGCCCGCGTCGATGCCGTTGATCAAGAACAGCTTGCCCGCTTCGTTCTCGCCAAAATAGACAGCCCGGAGCTCTTTCAGATCAGGAAACTTGTCCGCGCCGCGCAGCACTTCCAACACTTCGAAGGTGGCCACGCCCATGTCGGGATCGCTCGAGGGGGATCCGGCGTCCGGGAGCGCAGCGGCCTGGGAGAGCTTGGCGATAACCGCCACCTCGGCGGCGGCCAACTCTTCGCTCAGCGTCTGCGAAGTGGCGCTACAAAACGGACAGGCGTCAACGCTCGTGCCCAGGGCGGCGACGACGACCAGCGGCAAAATGCAGCAGATTGCTCTGGAGAAATTCATAATCATGGTTGCACTCATACCTATCGATTGCTGTAAGCCGCGAGGCGCTAGCCGAGCGCTCGGCTAGCGCCTCGCGGCTTACACACGCCTCATTTTACCGCTGGCGGACGCTTAGGAAAACGCGTCTCGGGGTCTATCTGCCGCTTCCCAGGGTTTTTCCCACGTCGGTGCGATAGGCCGTCAGTGCCGGCAAAAAGCCGACCAGGGAGGCGAAAACCACCAATCCGGGGACCAGAAGGCCCTCTTTCCCGTTGAATTGCCAAAACTTGAGTGCGATGCCGGCGTGGGCTTCCACGATCGGTCCGGCAAGGCCCAGCACGGCATGGCCCAAGAACACGCCAGCAAGACCACCCAGCAGCGAGAGCAGGATCGACTCGACCAGGATGATCCCCATCACGGCCGATCTGCTGGCGCCCAGAGCACGCATGACGGCGATGTCATGGCTCCGTTCGCTCATGGAATTGTAAATGCTTACCAGAATACTGATGCCCGCCACGATGATGATCAGCACCGTGAGCACCATCAGCACGACTCGCACCGGTCCCACGATGTTTTCCAGCAGGCGGGTGACGACCTCGCGGGGCGCCACGGCCTGGGCGGTGCGATCTTTGCCTTTGTTGATTTTGTTGTCGAGGATCATCGGGCCAAACGTATCCTTGCAAACCACGAGGATCGACGTCACTTCGCGTTGAGCTTCGGAGAGCGGCTGGTCCGTGTGATCATGAACGGCTGGTTCGTCGCTGGCCGGCTGTTCTGAAGAGGGAGGGGGATTCTCGGCAGTCAGTGCGTGCCCATCCAGCAAGTAAAAACCTTCCAAGTTCGCGAACAGGGCCCGATCGTTGGCGGTGCCCGTGCGAGCCAGCACGCCGACGATTGTGAACTCAATGTGCTTATCGCCTCGGGTACTCATGCCGTGCGTCGGCTGAAAGGTGTCGCCCACCTTGAGGCCTGTCTTCCTGGCAACCGTGGCACCGATCACCGCGTCGAAAAAGTTCTCTGTCTTGAAGTTTTCACCGGCCTGAAATTCATAATGTTTCTCGGTTCCGTCGGCATTCGCTCCGTAGGCGATCTTTTCGAACAGATCGGGCGACGTGGCAATGACGCGAAACTGAAAATCGTCGTGGTGAAAGCTATCGCCCAGGCAGTAGGGAACAGCGACCTTGGTGTAGGGGGCGAATTCGCCGTCGGTGAATTTCTTGTAGTAGCTCCAAGGGATCGGATAGAGCGGTTTGCCGAGGTGGAACACCGTGGTCATCACCAACTGCAGATCGCCCCCCTTGCTGCCGCCGACGATCAGATTGTAGCCCTCGGCATCGTTCTCGAACTGCTCCACTGTGACGTCATGAATCACGATCACCAGAATCATCAGCGCCACGCCCAGCGCCATCGACAGCCCCGTCAGCGACGAGGCCAACGCTCGCTGTTCAATGTTTCGCCAGGCAATTTTCCAAAAACTCATAGCAAGTGCAGGGGGTCAAAGTTAGTCAGCGAGCCGGGTCGTTGTTTTTTTCTAACGACGTGACCCCGGCAACGGCCCGATTCACATCTTCCAAAGTTTCCACACGCTCAAACTGGCTGGAAACCTCCGGCGAGTGCGTCACGATCAACATGGCAATGTTCTCGCGGTCGCAGGCTTCGCGCATCAAGTCAATCACCTGTTGCTGATGGGCCGGGTCAACATTGGCTGTCGGCTCATCAGCCAGCAGCAGGGCAGGCTGGTTCGACAGTGCCCGAGCGACCGCCACGCGTTGCTGTTCGCCCACCGACAGGGCCGCTGGTTTGTGGGTGAGCCGATGTCCCAGCCCGACGTCCTGGAGCAATTTCGTCGCCCGGCTGACGTCGGGCCTCTGCCCGGTGAACGTCATCCCCAGCAGCACGTTCTCCAACGCGGTGAACGCGGGGAGCAAATTGAATGTTTGAAACACGATGCCCACGTACCGGGCTCGAAACCGATCGCGAGAGACTTCCTGCAAGCGGACAATGTCCTGGCCGTTGATCGTGATCCGGCCCTCGTCGACTGTCGTGAGTCCCGCGATGCAATTCAGGAGGGTCGTTTTGCCACAGCCGCTGCGGCCGCGGAGCACCGCCTGTTCTCCCTTTTCCAGCGAAAAACGCTCGATATCCAGGATCGACAGCACTTCGCCATTGGGTTCGCGGTACGATTTGCGGACATTTTCTAGCAGCAGCATCATGCGCGGCGGGTTCCTTGGTAGCTAGCAGAGCACGGCATCATAGCGACGAGCCGCGGCGAGCGACAGGCGACTCTTGGGTGGGTGCAACAGTGCTAGTACGCCGGTCGTCGGCGAGGAGTTCGCCTCACAGGCAATTCCTACAACCCTCGCAAGTAAGAATTACAAACGCAAACCATGCTGAGAACTGGTCGGTGTCGAATTGATTCCCCCAATACTTGCTACAACCCGTTGAGCCAACACACTTTGCATTAACGCTAGCGGTTTCGCCGCCCCGGCAGCCGCGACTTTTGGCATCCCCTTTGCCCTACCTCGCATCGGTAGAAGAGAGTTGCGATGCTTCGGCGGCCTGTCCCGCGGGCACCAGCCAGGTCAGTGCCAGACACGCCTAAGCCATCGCCGAGACAGTCCCACCCAAGAGAAGTCTCCCCCCTCCGAGGGCCGACAAGGTATCCCGCACCTTGTCGGCCCTTTTTTCGTGCGTTCTCCCAGTCGAGTTCACCTGTCTTTGTGGGAAGCTTCCGGCGTATGATGAGTGCATGCACGATCTCTTTATGGCAATTTGGCAGGTGCTGCTGGAGCTCGCCCCCTGGCTGCTGCTGGGTGCGGCGATTGGGGGGGTGCTACACGTGGCCCTGCCGGCGAGCTTCCTCAGACGGCAGCTCTCGGGCCGTGCCGGCGTGCTGAAGGCGGTGGGGCTGGGCGTTCCGCTGCCGCTCTGCTCCTGCGGCGTGATTCCGGTCGGTCTGCAACTCAAGAAAAGCGGCGCCAGCGACGGCGCCGTCGTGGCCTTTCTCACCAGCACGCCTCAGACCGGCGCCGATTCGATCCTTGTGAGCGCGTCGATGCTCGGCTGGCCCTTTGCGATCTTCAAAGTTATCAGTGCCGCGGCTACCGTCATCGTGGGCGTTTGGCTGAC
>CAXMSB010000036.1:0-12863 GCA_964195615.1 uncultured Granulosicoccus sp.
ATAGCCGGAATTGCTCCAGGTGGAGGCGTTGCCGTTGGGATCCGTGCCAGCGACCGTCACCGCGCCAGTGGAGTTGGGATCATCACCGATGCGACCATTTCCGTTGATGACCAGTCCGCCGCCGGTGATGGCCAGTGTGCCATTGCCGTTAGTACCTACGGCCAAGTGGCTAGAATTGTTCCAGGTGGACGGATTGCCGTTGGGATCCGTGCCGTCGACTGTCACCGCGCCAGTAGAGTTGGGATTGTAGCCGATGAAGCCAACTGTGTTGGTGACCAGTCCCCCGCCACTGATGTCGAGCGTGCCGTTACCCGAGAAGCCTACAACCAAAGCCGAATTGTTCCACCGCGAGTTCGCGTCGGTGACCGTCACTACGCCCGTTGAATTGGGATCATCTCCAATGTAACCGGTAGCATTGGAGACCACGCCGCCCGCCTGGACGTTCAGTGTGCCGTCTCCGCTATTGCCCACCGTCAGCTCGCCCGAGTTGTTCCACTGCGAGTTGGGGTCGGTGACCGTCGCCACGCCCGTTGAATTGGGATCATTTCCAATTCTGCCGTTAGTATTGGAGACCACGCCGCCCGCCTGGACGTTCAGTGTGCCGTCTCCGCTATTGCCCACGTACAGACCGCCCGAGTTTTTCCATTGCGAGTTGGGGTCGGTGACCGTCGCCACGCCCGTTGAATTGGGATCATTTCCAATGTAACCGCTGGTATTGGAGACCACGCCGCCCGCCTCGACGTTCAGTGTACCGTCTCCGCTATAGCCCACGTACAGCTCGCTCGAGTTATTCCACTGCGAGTTGGGGTCGGTGACCGTCGCTACGCCCGTTGAATTGGGATTTAATCCAATGTAACCGTAGGTATTGGAGACAACGCCGCCCGCCTGGACGTTCAGTGTGCCGTCAACTTGAAAATTATCGTCTGCCGTTAGCGTTGATCCGATACTAGCTGAACCGTCGATCGCCACTGTTGCATCATCCAAAATCTCCGCGCCGCCTAAACTGTGCAAGTGGATGCCGTCGATGGTCAGTGACGTGCTTGCACCCGATATCGACAGGTCGGACAAACTGCCGGAACCGTTGATGGTCAGTTCATACTGCGCATAAGTCAGGTGATTGGGGTCCTCGACATTGAGAAAGGTGACCTCTCCGTCCAGCACGTGCAAGAAACCAACTGACGGTGTGCTGATTGGCGTAGAGTTGTTCCACCATACTTCATAGGTATTGCTCAGATTGAACTGAGCCGTATCATTCGGGTCCGGGACCGGTCCCGGGGCATTGGGATCACCCCAGTTGCTGGCTAAGTCATAGAAACTGAAGCTGTTAGTCGGGTTATTCCAATCCACTTGTGCTTACACCGGATTGGCGCTTGCGGCCAAGACGATGAGCGAAAGCAGAAGCGGACTCCACGGCCCCCAGCCGACGGCCGCTGCAGATGTTACGTAGTGTTTTTGAGTGAACATGACGGTTCTCTTTCTCTCGATTTGCTTCGAGTTTTGGGCTGCGGTGCTGGAAACAAAGAATCGGGGATATCCATTGCCCGCCGGCCCGCCCGAGCGGGCGCGCCACAAGGGCCGGGTGGATCGAGGCGCAAGCGCGCCTCGGAGGCAACCAAGGTGTGCGGGCAGACAGACTGCGACAAGTTTACGAGAGGAGCGCACCGAATGGGGCCGCTAAAGAAAGGCCGTTGGTGAGCGGCCGCTGCGACGCCCGAGGGACAACCTTCGTCGCCATCACTTGCCTTGTTCGCACGCATACCTAACCCCGTCAGGCTGCAAAGACGCCCATCTACAAGACGGGCCAGCAAATTCGGACGGCATTATACCAAATTCCTTCTCCTATTTCGTGAGTACATGTGTTCAGATGAGGCGGGAATCGCTCACAGAAGAACCCGGGCCTCAAAGACGTACACTTCGCCACGGAGAGAACGGAGAACAATGGAGTAGCGCGCGGAATGGCACGCCACAAGTTCTGATCCCTGTACGATTTTGGATTCATGCTCTCCTATGCGAGTGATGTTAGCATCTGAGAACGCCAAGCCGCGTAGGCTCGCTTCGCCCTTGCTGTGCGGTTCCGCACACTAACTCCCCATTGTTGGCTGTGCGTGCAAACAGGTGGGCACACATCTTTCTGGTCTCGCCAAGGCGCCAAGGCGCGAAGGACGGAAACACTCGCACCAATGCCTTGGCAAGATTTCAACTACACCGAACTACGTGACTCACGGCCACCCGTTGTGGCACCCGGCGGTGGAAAAGGAGCCGGAACTGGCGTGACCAGCGAGCAACCAATGGCTACAATTGGCCTCACACCGATTCGCTGCCTGCGCGATAGGCTGCAATTCTGCCGCCTACAAGCGAGAGGCGGAAACTTCCTAGAAACAAGTTATCCGGCGTAGATGTACCACGCTATACAAATGCCTGTTCTCGACTTGAAAAACGATAGTCTTGTCAAATCTTCCAGATGAAACCTGAAATGCCATCAGTCATTATTGATCCTCGCGCCGTCAATGAACCCAGGGCGCCCAACGGAAGCTCGGCTTTCGTGGGGGAAAAGCTGGCGGAGGGCCTCATTCGCCGCGCAACCCTCAACAAATACCGAACAGCGATGGTAATAATGGCGATCTGTTTCGCCTCCTGCTCTCCTAATCAAGAGCAAATGGCGACCGACCCGCCCAGCAAGATTCTTTTCGTGGGCAACAGCTTCACGTTTATCCACGATGGAGTCCAAAACCATGTCAAGGAGCTGGCAGCATCAGCAATGCCACCAAGATTGATTCAAGCTGACAGCAACACAGAGGGAGGCGCAACCCTACAAATCCATTATGGGCGTTCGGTGGTGCATGAAGCGATTCGTGAGGGTGCCTACGACGTGGTCATTCTACAGGGAGACATTCCAGAACTCACTGAGCACAGTGTGAAGCCATTCTTCGAGCACGCAAGATTGTTTGAAATAGAGATCAGAGATGCGGGCGCCAAGACGATGTTCTTCATGACCTGGCCATATGACCGGCTCAACTGGATTTCACTCGAGGACATCGCAGCAGCTCACCGCGATATCAGTACGGAGTTGAACGCATCGGTTGCGCCTGTTGGTATTGCGTTTGAGCGTGCCAGAGCGGAGCGGCCAGATTTGGATATGCTGGTCGGCGACAAAGAACATGAAAGCATCCACGGGATGTACCTGGCAGCCAGCGTCCTCTACGCCTCGCTATTCGGCGACGACCCGCAGGGCCTTCCTTATACTCCGACAGGAGTGTCCGCAGAAGAAGCTGCATTCTTGCAGCGCATGGCGTGGGAGACTGTTCAAGAATGGCACAGCCAGCGGTGAGTCCAAAGGCTTCTGCTGTACCGAACGATGGACATTGGCAAAACTGACGCACCAGATGGACTGTGCGTTACCGTACGCCCGCCCACTGCGGCAGCCATCACGCGATCGTGAAACCCAGAAGGCCAAGAATCGTCGCTGAGCAGCGAGACGTTTCTGTCTTAGAATGTTTTGATGTTTCGTAACGGTTCAGCCATCGGGAGCAATAGAACGCGGAGGAACGCGGATTTGGCGGATCAACGCAGATTCAAAGACTATGACGGTAGCTTTCTTGGCCAACCAACTGTGACTGCTATGGTTCGCCCTCATTCAGTTGTTCTGGATCCGTGGAAATCAGCCCAATCGGCGTTCATTCGTGTTCTATTCCTGCAGTCGGCCGAAGCGATGGCAGTCAATCGCTCGTTCTTGGCCATGCCTCTGACGAAGGTCGGTCAAGAGAAATTTCTGCGCCAGCCAATTCAAGAGACTCAGCCCAGAAAAAAAACGCATTCTTCATTTCAAAACACCACAAGCCATTGTAGTCCGACCACCCGGGACTACCACATGTGCAACTCAAACCCGTAGGCTCAGTTCGACGATTTCGACGCGTTGAGGCCTGCCGCATCGGTGCATAACTCGGGAGCTTCGCCCCACGCCGCAAGTTTTTCGAGAATGAACCGTACGATCGTCGCCTGTTCTTCGGTGCCACGCCCCTGCACCTCGATCGGTTCGCCAAAAGCAAAGCGGACCTTGCGCGAGGGATCGATTTTACCCATGTCGGAGATCCATTTGCCGATTCCCCAAGCACTTGTCTCCAACGCGAACGGCACAATTGGCACGCCCGCTTTCCGAGCCAGCTTCACGCCAATCGTGTTGAACCCGGCCGGATCGAACTTCGCCGAACGTTCGCTCTCGGGAAAGACAATCAGCGATCTCCCCTTGGCCAGCCGTTCTACGCCCCCATGCATCATCGCCTTGAAGTCCGCCCGCGGATCGGTTTGGGTCACCGCGATCGGATCGCGGGAGCGCATCACGTGCTTGAATACCGGATAGTCGAGCAGACTCTGCTTGACGACAAACGTCACGTCGCGACACGGCTGAACGAGCCCCGGCAGCACCATAGTCTCCAGCGTGCCCATGTGGTTGCCGACGACCAAACAGGGCGAATCGAGTTGCTGGAGATGCTCGATTCCGGTCACTTCAAACTCGACCCCTACCCGCTCCAATGCCCGGACCACTTCCAGGCTGCTGTTCACCCAATCCTGATCGCCGTAGGGGCCTCGGCTAGCCTTGAGGCCGGCCTGCCAAACAATGCCGGCCAGCCGGCTGTAGAACGCGATTGACGGAAATAGGCTTGCCAGCCACGATACGCTCCGCGGAGCCGTCCGATACTGGCCGTCGACAAACAGAAGCTGCGTCATGGGACAATTGCACCTAGGGATGTCAGCGGTCAGGTCAAATTGGCACGATTCAGCCCCATCGAGCCCGCCGGCCCATTTCGCCGTCAGGTTCAACGCTGGCGAACAAATAGGCGGGCAGGGCCGTATGAATCGAGCAACTTTGCGTCGGAACCTGGCCGTCGAGACCTTGGTCGGAGACAGTTTAGTCGTTACAACAGGGGGTTGGGGGCAAGGTGGTTCGCTGCTGCTGGAAACACGCCGCTGGGCCTTGGAATCCGACCGCTTCGGAGACCTCCAGCCGAGATTTAGCAGTACCCCGCGAGCGGGGCCGAGCCCGATCATACCGAAACGGTCCCAGCCCTCCCAGAGGAGCCTCGGGACGTCTGCCACACGTTTTATTGACTCCCGATCGAGAAAAAGGCGATTTGTATGGAGACGCACAAGTCACAATACACCCAAGAGGAATTGATCGAACACGCCCACGGCCGCCTGTTCGGTGAGGGCTACGCCCGCCTTCCCTCGCCGCCCCTATTGATGTTCGATCGCATCACGTCGATCGAGGCGGAGGGCGGCGCCAACGGAAAAGGCTACATCGAAGGCGAATTCGACATCAACCCCGACCTCTGGTTCTTTAAGAGCCATTTCGACGGCGACCCCATCATGCCCGGCTGCCTGGGGCTCGACGCGATGTGGCAACTGGTCGGCTTCTTCATCTGCTGGCTTGGCAACAAGGGCAAGGGACGAGCGCTGGGGGCAGGAGACGTAAAGTTCCGCGGCATGGTGCTTCCCGACTCCAAACTGGTCAGTTACCACATCGACATGAAACGCATCATTCGCCGTCAGCTTGTATACGGCGTCGGCGACGGAGTAATGAAAGTAGACGGCAAAGCGATATACGAAGCGCAGAACCTGCGCGTGGGCCTGTTCGAAGACGACGATTTTCCCAACTAGACATCTAGCGTACGAAAGAAAGAGGCATCTCATGCGTCGTGTAGTGGTCGCCGGTCTCGGCATTGTTTCGAGTATTGGCAACAACGCAGGCGAAGTCCGTAACTCGCTCCGCGAGGGCGTTTCCGGCATCGTTGCCGCACCGAGCTATACCAAATACGGGTTTCGCAGCCAGGTCGAAGGCAGTCTCAAAATCGATCTCGAAGAGACGATCGATCGCAAGACCCGCCGTTTCATGGGCGACACTGCCGCCTACGCCTACCTCGCCATGGAAGAAGCCATCCGCGACGCCGGCCTGGAAGAATCGGACCTCAAAAACGATCGCACCGGTCTGATCGTCGGCTCCGGCGGACCCTCCACCAAGGCCATCGTCCGTGCAGCCGACATCACCCGCGAGAAATCCCCCAAGAAAATCGGCCCCACCCAAGTCCCCAAGTCTATGTCGAGCACCTGTTCGGCCGTGCTCTCCACGCACTACGGCATTCGTGGCCTCAGCTATTCCATCAGCTCGGCTTGTGCCACGTCGTCTCACTGCATCGGCAACGCGGCCGAACTCATCCAGTGGGGTAAGCAAGACATCGTTGTCGCCGGCGGCGGCGAAGAACTCGATTGGAGCCTCTCCTCTCTGTTCGACGCGATGGGCGCCCTGTCGAAGGGCTACAACGACACCCCCAGCACCGCATCGCGTGCTTACGACGAGAACCGAGACGGATTTGTCATCTCCGGCGGCGGCGGGATCGTCATCCTCGAGGAACTCGAGCACGCCCGGGCCCGCGGCGCGAACATCTATGCCGAGTTGGTCGGATATGGCGCGTCGTCCGACGGTTTTAACATGGTCGCCCCTTCAGGCGAAGGCGCGGTGCGCTGCATGAAGATGGCCCTGGAGACGGTCGACTCCCCCGTCGACTACATCAACCCGCACGCCACCTCCACCCCCGTGGGCGACGTCAAAGAGATTGAAGCCCTCGGCGAGATCTTCGGCGACAAGTGCCCACCGATCTCCGCCACCAAGAGCCTTACCGGCCATTCGCTCGGCGCGGCTGGCGTTCACGAAGCGATCTACTCGCTGCTGATGATGAAGGAAAACTTCATCTGCAAATCGGCCCACATCGAGACCCTCGATCCCGAGATGGCCCACATGCCGATCGTCCAGGAGCTGCGCACCGACGTCGATCTCAACTGCGTGCTGTCTAACAGCTTCGGCTTCGGCGGCACCAACGCCTCGTTGGTCTTTCGGAAAATTTAACGGCCCAGGCTGCAGATTGGTCCCACATGACCGATTTCGATTCTCCGCTTCTGCCGTCTCAGTTTCGCGATCTGCTCGACCAGTGCCGCCAGCTTTACGTCTCCAGTGGTCAGCTCTGTTTGCACGAGCACCCTGACCTCGTACCTCAGTGCGAACACGGCTTTGTCCAGTTGATGGACGATCTCCATCGAGCACTCTTGGTAAAGGTGTTTGTCACAGTCAGTGAAGCAGATCGTCGTTGGAGCAAGAACGAGCGATTGCTGGCCGAAGAGTTGATCGTTCACCTGTGGGGCAGACGTCTCGAAGAGGATCAGCTCAAGCAGGCGATTCAGGACATGTCAGCTAAGGCGACTTCGCTCAAGTGGTACGCTCTCGTGCGTCCCTTTGATCAGATTGCACCGTTGCGCGACCGCGTCAGCGAATTGGAAACGGTTGTCACTCGACTGGCCCATCATGTTGCCCGTGCTGATGGGCCCTTGGCAAAGAGTGAGTTGGCCTGCGTGAAGATGATCCAGGACGAGCTGCAGCGCCACCTGCGACCGATTCCCATCGACGAACCAGACCAGCACGAGGCGGCCTTCGACGCCCGCGTTGAGGCCGTGAAGGAAATGATCCGGGACCAGAACCTGCTTCCCGACACGCACCGCCGCGGCACAGCGGCACAGGCAAAAGGCGACCAACTCACCGGGCAGCCTGCCACCGGTACGGTTGCCGTCGAAGCAGAAATCGAGCCGGACAGCCCCTCCGGCGAGAGTTCCCCGGAGGAACAACTGGAGGAGGCGCTCGCCGAGCTGGGGCGGCTGATTGGGCTGGAGAACATCAAACACGAGATCCACACGCTCACCAACTTCCTCAAGGTACAGAGTCACCGCGAACGAGCCGGATTGCCCACCACGGAACTGAGCCTGCACATGGTTTTCGGCGGCAATCCCGGTACGGGTAAGACCACCGTTGCCCGGATTTTGGGGAAGATCTTCGGCGCGATGGGTATTCTTCGTCAAGGGCATCTGGTGGAGACCGACCGCTCGGGACTGGTGGCGGGCTACGCTGGCCAAACGAGTCTTAAGACCAACGAGAAGATCGATGAGTCTCTCGATGGCGTGTTATTCATCGATGAAGCCTACTCCTTGATTTCTTCCGAGAGCGAGGACACGTTTGGCCACGAGGCCGTTCAGTCTCTGCTCAAACGGATGGAAGACGATCGTCAGCGATTGGTGATTATCCTGGCGGGCTACCCGGTGGAGATGCAGACGTTGTTGCGGAGCAACCCAGGATTGAGTTCCCGGTTCAGTCGCAAGTTGGAGTTTCTCGACTACACTGCGTTGGAGTTGGCACAGATCTTCGGACGAATGTGCGCCAAGAATCAGTATGCGCTACGACCGCTGACGAGGGCCAAAGTGATGCTGGGGCTCGACTACCTACACCAGCATCGTGATCGCTATTTCGGCAACGGACGCACGGCGCGCAACCTCTTCGAGCACGCCATCCGCTGCATGGCCAACCGGATCGCAGAGATTGCCGACCTGTCTGTCGAACAGCTCTCGATGCTTGAGCCAGAAGACATTGAATTCACAAATGTGCCGGCCGATCTATTCCAGCAACTGGAGAATCACGAGGCGTTCCACTTCCACATGAGTTGTCCCCAATGTCACCATGGCAAGGACATGCCGCTCTCTTACATGGGTCGAGGCGTTCGCTGTCCCAAGTGCAAAACCAGCTTTTCAACGGATTGGGGAAAGATCGCCCGCAATCGTGATACAGAAGATGAGGATATGGGGCCGGAATAGGCGCTGCGATGCCTGCTCGGAGGCTTGAAGCAGGACACGTCTTGACTTCAGCGCGCAAAAAGAGAGCCCCCTTGCGATGGCCGCCATCGTTAATTCGCAGGTTCTCGAGATGCTCTGCAGTTCTACTGAGTCTTCGGTCCAGTTAGCCGGCGGCGTGATGCGACAAAAGGGCCCTCCGAGGAATTCTATACACCTCGGCAGCGACGCGGCAACAGTGGGCCGTTTTTCCCGAGGAACAGGCCTATTGAAGCGATGCCCTCGCACGCAGTGGAAATTCAGATCACACTAGCGGAGCACCGTACCGCCCGCTCCGGCGTCCAGGCGGTTCATCGCCTGGCGGACTTGCGTGGAGTAGCGAGCCGGATCGTTGGCGAAGTGAGCCATCGTCTCCTGGCTGTGGAACAGGTAGAAAGCACCGCGGTATTCGTAACCATACTTGCGGCTTCCTTCGACCATCTGATTCTGGTCCAGCATCAACACCGGGTCCATGCCGGAAAAGACCGGGCTGTACGCGTCGGGATTAGCCAGGAACTGTTGCCGTTCGGCATCGCTGGTGAACAGGAAGGTGCGGCCGCGGTGGACGGCGCCGAACTGTGGATTGCCGACGACCCACTTGCGGGCCAACTTCAGCGTGACTGGGCAGTAGCCGTCAAACGCCAGCGCAGGACTTCCGGGCGGCAGCTGCGGCGCCGTGGTCGCGGTTTGGCTCTGTGGCGTCGGCGGCTGAGCCGCTACGGTTTGCTGCGCGACATGTGTTGCGGGTGCCACGGCGGGTGAGTAGGGATTGCCATACGGCTGTGGTGCAGCTGGGGCTGGGGCCGCTTGAACGGTGGCTTGTGGCGGAGTTCGTGGTGCGCCGACAAAAGGATTTGATGTGTAGGCCGCGGCAGGAGTTACCGTAGTCGGGCTGGTCTGTGGTGTCGCGGAAGGAGCCGGTTGGGCGTTGTATTGGCCCACCTGCAGCCCTCCGTAGGCTGTTTGAACTGGCGGCTGCGCCGGGGCGCTTGGCTTTGCCATGAACTGAGCATAGTGGGAGGCAACATTATTGAGTTGCCCTGCGTAGGCGTCTGCCTGCAACGGGCAGGACAACTTGGCAACGACATTGCCTTGGGGCGTGATCACAACATCACTCGGTACGCGATCGATTTGATATTGTCCCGCCAGCGCCGGCGACAGATCGGCGTTGAGTTTCACTGGCACGAAGTGCTGTTCCAGAAAATCACCGATCTGCGGCTGTGAAAACACCGTTTGGTCCAGAGTGCGACAAGGACCGCAGCTGGGGTTCCAGAAATGCAGCAACACGAGCTTGCCCGATTCGATCGCTTCGATCTTTGCCGCATCAAGGTTGTTGCGCCAGCGAACCGCCTCGGCCTGAGAGAAGGACGCATTGGCGGCCAAACTCAACAGGGCTGTCGTCAGAATGAGTTGGAAATTTCGTCGAGTACTCATGGCGATTCCGTTCGCTTCAGGCATGTTTTCGGATGGGTTAATTCCTCTCGCCCAGCCAGTCTGGACGCCGTGGCAGAACGAGACCGGCCAGAGCAAGTCTCCCTCTGGTCGGGTAGATCGGACAACGGGCGACCAGACTTTGTAAAAATTGAACGATCCGAGCGACTTTGCCGGATTTGCGGACTATGCCCTGCTCTTTCGGTAACTCTGGGGAAGCTGGGCAATTGCCGCAAAGCGTTTGATAGCAGTGGCTTGCGATTTTCTTCGCCGTCGCGGAGGGGCCAACCGAGCCATGGGGTATACTAGGAGTGTCAGGCGTTCCAGCTTTCCGATCCGATCCGGCCTCTGGACGGCAGTACCGAAGTCGGCCCGGGAATCCCGCGTTGCCGCGGCCTGTTCGGAGCCGGAAGCGGGCCCGGCCGTGATGGATTGTCGAAGTCTTTTACCCAGTCTTTTGGCAAGCGAGCTTGACACGGATGTAACTGGAGCTAAGATTGTCATTGAGTTCATAACCCTGCCTTTGAGCAGGTTCTATCGGCCAGTTGTTCGGCTTCTTCGCGTTGGCTTTCCAGGCAGAGCGGAGACTTTTGCGTCCCCTGCCCTTCTCAGGACAGAAAAGTGGCGGGCGTTTGAACGCAAGCAATTTTGGTCGTGATTCGTTACGGTTTACATAACACTGGTCATGGATGAAACGCACCGAATTGGTGATTCTGTGCGGGGGGAGACGTGTGTGAACGTGCCACGCGTCCCTGTAGAAATGGCCGTATAGATTTAGTCGGCCATGCCGAATTGTCTTGACTCTCGGCGGGCGGTCGCACGAAACGCTTTGGCAGATCTTTGCCGGAACCACCTAGCTGGTTTTTCGGGCGGATTGTGAATGCCGGGCATGTATCTGTCGTCGTTGACGGATACGCAAACACTCTTACAACTGCTTGGGGAAATTCGACGCTTGGTTGCAAGTGTCATCCCAGCGCAGAGACGTTTTTTCGTGAAAAGAGGTGGGTTCTCCCGCGGCGCAGAAACTCTCACGAGTGGTCGACTTGATCCCTGTTGAGGGCGTAGGTCTGATTGAGATCACACGAAATCGACTGAGTCAGAGGTAGATGGTTTTTCCGGGCTGAAGCCCGATCTCTTGTGTGTTTGGCAGTCGTTTTTTTGCGACTGACTTATTTGTTAGGACGAACTGAGGATTTGTTGAGTGATGGGCAAGAAAAAGCAAAGATCTGGCGGCGGTGGTGGCGGCGGTGGTGGTGGAGGCAGATATCGAGGTCGGAACAACTCCGGCAATCGGGGCTCAAACCGCAATGAAGGAGGCCGAGGCGGCAATCGACGCCGAAACTCCTATCAAGACAATCGCCAAGAGCCCGATTTCTCCGACAATGGCGATCCCTTGCCATTGGTGCCCGGTTCGGGAGTGCTGGAAATGCACCCCAATGGGTATGGTTTCTTGAGAAACCCGGCGACCAATTTCACTCGTGAACGATCCGATCCCTTCGTGCCGGGAACGATGATCGAAAAATTCGGGCTCCGCGAGGGCGTGCTGATCCACGGCATGGTGCAACACCATCGCAAGCAGCAGGGCCCGCGCTTGCGAGAAATCCTGGACGTCGACGGAATCGCTCCGGAGAGCTACCCGGACGTCAGGAGTTTTGAAGACCTTACACCGATCACGCCGGAACAGTGGTTCCGGTTGGAGACGGGAGCCGAGCCAATCAGCACTCGCGTAATGGATTTGCTCACGCCGCTGGGCAAGGGCCAACGAGCGCTGATCGTTTCCCCGCCCCGTGCCGGCAAAACGGTGTTGATGCAGCAGATCAGCAATGCCATGTCACAGAATTATCCTAATGTATCGTTGATCGTACTGTTGATCGACGAGCGGCCAGAGGAAGTGACCGACATGCGGCGCAACGTGCGCGGCGGTGAAGTTTTTGCCAGCAGCCTGGATTGCGACGTAGAAAGCCACGTTCGCCTCTCGCAACTGGTGGTAGCGCGCTGCAAGCGTTTGTCTGAGATGGGGCACGACGTCTGCATGGTGATGGACTCGATTACGCGGCTAGCCCGCGCGTTCAACAAGTGGGTGGGCAACACGGGTCGAACCATGAGCGGCGGCGTCGACATCAAGGCCATGGATATTCCCAAGAAACTCTTTGCGACGGCCCGCGCGTTTGAGGAAGGCGGCTCACTGACGATCGTCGGCACCGCGCTGGTTGACACTGGCAGTCGCATGGACGAATTGATTTTCCAGGAGTTCAAGGGCACGGGCAACATGGAATTGGTCCTCGATCGAAAACTGGCGGACCGGCGCGTTTGGCCTTCGATCGACATCGAGCAGTCGGGCACCCGTCGCGAAGAAAAGTTGCTCTCTTCGGAGACACTGCGTGCCACGACCATGCTGCGGCGGACGCTTTCATCGATGCATCATGTCGACGCGATGGAGCAATTGACTAGCAAACTGGGCAAGTTCAAGTCGAACGATGAGTTTATCATGCTCATCCAAGGCGCCGACTAGTGCCGCTTGTTCTACCAGAGGGAATCAAGCCGTCGCTATCCCTCATCCAAGCAGGCCGAGGCGACCTCGTCCGAGGCGACCATATTGCCACTTCGTCTTGGCATTTCTATGATAGACCGTGCTAGACGCGTGTTTGGAGGGTAAGCGAATTGGCTAGCGGCCTGATTGGAATTCAGGTGCTCCGCAAGGAGTTGCGGGTTCGAGTCCCGTGCCCTCCGCT
>CAXMSB010000037.1:0-22232 GCA_964195615.1 uncultured Granulosicoccus sp.
GCCGCAGTCTGCCACAGTGCCGGAGAACCCCTGGATTTCAGTCGCATGGCAGCCAACATCACGACCTTCGTAGGCCCGGCCCGCTCGGGGAAGACCGGGCGGCTGTTGCACCGGTATCGCGATCTGCTCCGCGCCAGGGCCGCGGCCGGACTCTGCGGCGGCGGGCTGTGGCTCGCCCCCAACCAGCGGAGCGTCTCCGAGCTGCGCGAGGCACTGGTGTGCGAGTCGGGCGATGCTTTCCTGGCACCCGGATTTCATACCTTTTCAGGTTTTGCCGAAGCGATCGTGGCCGCCAGTGCTCGACGAATTCGTCCCGTCACTCGGCTCCAGAAGCGGTTGCTGCTTGGCCGCGTCGTCGACCGGGCGGTCGCCGAGGGCGAGTTGACTTACTTGGCGCCGGTGGCGCGGACGCCCGGATTCATTGCGCAGCTCGACGAGTGGATCGCCGAACGCAAGCGACGCGACGTCTGGGCTGATGACTCTCGCCAGCAGGCCGAGAGCCGGCGCGACCGTGAACTGGCACACCTCTACGGCCAGTATCAGCGTCTGTTGCTTCAAGGCGATCTTTACGATGCCGAGGGACGTTTCTGGGCGGCGCGGGAGATCCTGCAGCAACAGGCCGGCAAGTCGCATCGTGAATACGAGCTGGTGGTGGTCGACGGTTTCAGCGATTTCACCACGGCACAGTTCGACATCCTGCGGATGTTGGCCGAGCGGTCGGCCGAGATGCTTTTCTCGCTGGTGGCGGATCGAGACTGTCTGGAGCCGGCCAGCCCCACGGCGGGCCGCGGGCTGCTGTTCGCCAAAGTGCGACGCACCTTCGAACGTCTGCGTGAGGTGTTGCCGGGGCTGAACGTGGAGTTCGTGCCGCCCGAGCAGCAGGGGGTCGAATCTCTGCACCGGGCGGAAAGGAACCTGTTCCGGGAATCGTCTCAACAGCCAGTTTCCGCGGAAAAACAGCCAATTGGGCTCGAAATCGTGGCCGCCAACGGGGTGCAGAGCGAGATCGAGGAAATCGCTGGGCGGATCAAAACGCTGCTGGTCGAAGGCCGGGCCCGTCCGCAGGATTGCGTGGTGGTGCTGCGTCATCTGGCGACGTCGGCCCTGCGCGTGGCGGAGGTGTTCGACGATTTTGGTTTGCCGTATTGGATCGAAACCCGGCCGCGATTGACCGGTTCTGCGTTGGTGCGAGCTGTCGTGAGCCTGTTGCGGCTGAAGACCCAGGATTGGCCATTTCGGCTGCTGTTGGAAGTCACCGGTAATCGGGCGCTGAGAATCTTCGACGAGCCGCACGGCGCTGAGCCTCGGGTTTGCCTGGAACGGGCCATCCGCTCGGCCCAGCTTCCCTCGGGGCGCGAGCGGCTGCTGGAGCAGTTGAGCAGATGGTCGGCCAACGAATCGGCCGAGCGAGAGCAACATGCTCAGCGGGCAGCCGTAGCGCTGGCCAACTTGCGTCGCCTCGCCGATTGTCTCGATGCGCTGCCCGAGCAAGCCACGTTCGGCGAGTGGACCGGGCACCTGGCTGAGATGCTGACGCGGTTGGGCGCGATCTCCGGCGAGCCCTCCTCGGCGGCTTGGTCCATTGTGCGCCGGGCACTGAACTCGCTCGATCAGGTCGACTCCTGGTTGCCCGACGATTCACCTTCGCTGGAGATCGGCGAACTGACCGGGCTCTTGGAAATGATCGCCGAGGACCAACGCCTGCCTGCCCCGCACGACGACGTGGGCCGGGTGCGGGTGCTCACGGCCGAGTCGGCCCGCCACGGGTCGGCGCCGCACGTCTTCCTGGCGAGCCTGAGCGAACAGGCATTTTCTGTGCTGGATCAGTCTGAACAGCCAGACGACGCACTGGTCGAGCAAGGCGATCCGATGTTCCTGTTCTACTCGCTAGTGACCCGGGCGACAGAGAGTCTCACGCTTTCCTATCCGGCGATGGACGACAAAGGCCAGCAACTGCCGCCCAGCCCGCTGCTGACCGAGCTGGAGCGGTGTTTTGCCCCGGCGGGCATTCCAGTGACGACGCAGCCTTTGGGCGTAGCGATCGCTGCGGACGAGTTGCCACTGAGCCGCTCGGCACACCGTCAGGCCGCCGTGGCGCGGGCGCTCGACAAGGACCAAGCTTGGCTGGCGGGTCTCCCGTCGCAGGCAGCGGTGCTCGACGCGATCGACTGCATCGCCTCCCGAGCCCACCGCGACGAGTTCGGCGAGTTCGAAGGCCTGCTGCTGGGCGAGTCGGCCCAAGCGGCGCTGGCCCGTCGGTTCGACGGCAACCATCTCTGGAGCCCCAGCCAGTTGGAAGGCTACGCGACTTGCCCGTTCCGCTTCTTTGCCGAACAGTTGCTGTCGCTCGAGCCGTTGGGAGACCTCACCCTGGCCAGCGATGCCGGTCGACGCGGCAGCCTGCTGCATCAGGTGCTGGCCACGGTTCACCAGGAGCTCAGCGCGCAGGCGGTGGAAGCGCCGGAGGATCAGTCGTGGCAGGCGGACTTGGCCGAGCGATTTCGTCGGGCCTTGGATGCCGAGGTGGCGGCCACGCCGCTGGGCGGGCTGGAGCAGTCGCTACGCGAAATCGAGCGCCGCCAGATCGAAGCCTGGTCCACCCAATACGCCCAGCAAGAAACCGACTACCGCAACCGATGGCGCAACCTCGACGAGCCGCTACGGGCCGAGTATTTCGAAGTGCGGTTCGGTCCAAAGGTTTCGTCCAGCGCGGCTTACCCCGAGCAGGATGTCTCAACTCCCCTGCCCTTCGAGCTCGACCTGGGCGACGAGCAAATCCGCATCACGGGGCAGATCGATCGGATCGACGTCGGCCGCGTGGGCGAGGTGACCGTGTTCAACGTCATCGACTACAAGTCGGGCCGCGAGGTGCGGCTGAAAGACGAAGCGGTGCGGGCCGGGCGTCAGTTGCAGTTGCCGCTGTACGTCCTGGCGGCGGAAGAGCTGCTGCTGGCCGACAGGCAAGCGGAGGCCTTGGCCGCCGGCTATTGGAGCATCCAGGGCAAGGGCTTTGAGAAAGGGGCGTTGGAGCTGCGCCGTGCGGAGGGCTCCGCGTTGAGCCCCACGGAGCAGTGGCAGCAGCTCCGCCCGCAAGTCCTCGCCACGGTTGGGCAGCTCGTGTCGGGCATACGCGTCGGGGAGTTCCCCGTACACAACGAAGATCAACACTGCACGCGGTGGTGTCCGCAAAGCACCATCTGCCGTGTGGCACAGATTCGCAGTTTGGAAAAACAATGGCCGCCCGATCGCTGAGGGGTGCCACTGCTGGCTTGCCAGCAGTGGGAAGCGGGTACCGGGGCTGCACTGCTGGCAAGCCAGACAGTGCCACCCGCCAGACAGCGGCACCCGAAATCGTAAACCGACATTGAAAGTTCACAGGCAGTGAGTCAAGCAACAGCCACCCTAACGCTGACCGACGAGCAAACCGCCGCCCTGGCTGCGCACGATCGCACCGTGTCGCTGGCCGCCGGGGCCGGCTGCGGCAAGACGTTCGTACTCACCGAGCGATTTTTGGCCTATCTCGATCCGCGTGTCGTCGAGCCGACCGCCGAGCTGCACGAGTTGGTGGCGATCACCTTCACCGACGCGGCCGCACGCGAGATGCGCCAACGAATCCGACGCCGCTGCTACACCCGGTTGCAGCAGGCGACCGAACCCGACGAGCAGGCCGCCTGGCAACGCCTCATCCGAGCGATGGATGGCGCCCAGATCAGCACGATCCACTCCTTCTGCACCGCCCTGTTGCGCAACCACGCCGCGGAGGCCGAGGTCGATCCGCGGTTCGACGTGCTCGACCCGCCCGCGGCGGAGCTGTTGCGGCTGCAAACGCTCGACGATCGGTTGCGAATGCTGCTGCTGGCCGGCGACGAACGGGTCATTCGGCTGGCCACGCGGATGGAGCTGCGCCGGCTTCGCGACAGCATTGCCGATTTGCTGGGAGGGAACATCTGGCCGGTGGTTGAGCGTTGGAGCGATGCCACGCCCGACGAACTGGTCGACGCTTGGCGAGGGTTTTACAGCGAGACGGTGGTTCCGCAGGCGGTCGCCGCGTTGGTCGGGTCCGAGCTGATCGTCCAGTTTCGCCAGCAGTGTCTCGAAGCCGACGTCGATCGACCAAGCTTTCCCGAGCATGTCGAACGGGTTGTGCAGACCCTTGATCAGTTGGCTGTGGGCGACGCACATGCCGCCGTCGATGAGCTGCGCCAGTTGGCACGAGTGAGTGGCGTCTGCACCAAGAAGCAATGGGGAGACGAGGCGGATTTTGAACGCTTCAAACAGACTTGTACCGACGTCCGGGCACTGCTGGACAGAAGCCCGCTGAAAAAACAGCTACAGCCAGAACATCTGCTGGAAGCCGCGGCGACGGGGCTCGATTTGCTGCACATCGTGGCCGACGTGGCCACTTGCTACGAGACGGCCAAGCAGGAACTGAACGTGCTGGAGTTCGACGATCTACTGGTGCGCGCGCACCGGTTGCTCACCGACCCCGCCCACGGCAGCCTGCGGCAGAGCCTCTTGGGCAACACGCGGCTGTTGATGGTCGACGAGTTTCAAGACACCGACCCGCTGCAGGTGGCAATCGTAAAAGCCTTCTGCGGCGACGATTGGTCGCGGCAGGGCCTGTTCGTAGTGGGCGACCACAAGCAATCGATCTATCGGTTCCGCGGGGCCGAGCCGTTGGTCTCCAGCGAGTTGCGCGAGTCGCTCGCCGCCGAGAGCCAGTTATCGCTGACCACCAACTTCCGCAGCCAGCCGGCGATTTTGGATTTCGTCAACGGGCTGTTCCACGGTGCGTTCGCCCAAGAGTACGAACCGCTGCGGCCCAGCCGACCTCAGGCGACCCCGACCCCCGCGGTCGAGTTTGTTTGGGCGGTCGGCGAAGGCGAACCGGACGACGAGTTCTCGGCAAGGCACAGCCCCAAGCAGCGCGCCCGAGCGCGCGAGGCCCGATTCATCGCTCGCCGCTTGGCCCAGTTGATTGATTCGGCGGAGCCGATCATTGAGGAAGCGGGCGAGCTGCGACCGCTCGAGTTGGGCGACGTGGCGATCTTGATGCGCTCGCTCAGCGACGTGGCGATCTACGAAGATGCCCTCCGACAGCACGGCCTCGACTACTACCTGGCCGGCGGCCATGCGTTTTATGCCCAGCAGGAAATCTACGACGTGCTGCACCTGCTCCGCGCCGTCGCCAGCGCGGCCGACGAACTGAGCCTCGCCGGCGCACTGCGGAGCCCGCTCTTTTCGCTGCAAGACGAGACCTTGTACTGGCTCGTCGAGCGGAATGGTTCGCTCAATGCGGGATTGCTGGCCGAGGAGCTGCCGCCGCAACTTGCGCCTGAGGAGCGAACCAAGGTCGAGCGCGCAGCGGCCACGCTACGCCGGCTGCGTGCCGACAAAGATCGGCTGCTGGTCGCACAACTGTTGAACGAGGCGCTGGAGCTAACCGGCTACGACGCAGCGCTCTTGTGCGAGTTTCTCGGCGAGCGAAAACAGGCCAACGTTCGCAAGCTCGTCGAGCAGGCCCGGGCCGTCGACCGCACGCGGCCCGGCGATCTGACCGGTTTTATCACGCAGCTCTCCGAGTTCGTGGTCCGCGCCCCCAAAGAGCCGCTCGCCGCCACGCGGGCCGAGGGCAACGTGATTCGCATCATGACGATTCACAACGCCAAGGGGCTGGAGTTTCCGCTGGTCGTAGTGCCCGATCTCGACCGCAGAACGCGCTCCTCCGACTCAGCCCCGGTGTTCGACGAAGAGCTCGGCCCGCTTGTGCCCGCGGCCGCGGAGAAAGTAACCGTGGGGCTCGACCTCTACCGCTCCACCCAGCAGGACGAAGACCTGGAGGAACGCAAACGGCTCTTGTACGTCGCCTGCACCCGTGCGGCCGACTATCTCATTCTCTCCAGCAGCATTGAGGATCTAGACAAACCGAAAAGCGATTGGTTGCGGCTGTTGGCCCAGCGGTTTGATTTGCACACCGGTCGTTGCCGGGCGGAACTCCCCGACGGCTACGGCCTGCCTGACGTGCGCGTTATTGCCGAAGAACCCGCGATCGAACGCAAACTCTCGGGCAAGTCGCACGGCGCCGATTTGGCAAAGCTGGCGCAGAAAACCGCTCAGTTGGCCGCCGCGGGCGAGGGCCAAGTGCCCGACAGCGTGCGACCGATCTCGGCCGACGCGGCCGCCCGGCGGAGATTTTCGTTCTCTCGCCTGTCGGGAAAGCTGGCTGCCGAGAAGCCGGCGACCGCGGCAGTCGACGAAGTGCGGGAGGAAGCGACGTCTCTCGATCCCCGCGGCCTCGGCACGCTGATTCACGCGGCCCTGGAGCGAATCGATTTCACGAACGAAGAAAACGACGTCGAGGGCCTTTGCCGTTTCCTGGCCCCGCTGCATCTGGAACTCGGCTGGCAAGAAGCAGCGGCCACGGCAACGCAACTGGTCGGCAATTTCCTGCAGCACCCGCGGGCGAATGAAATCGCTCAAGCGCGAACCGTGCACCGCGAAGTGGAGTTCGTCCTGCCCTGGCCGCCGACCGTCGACGGCACTGCCCAGCGCTACCTGCACGGCTTCATCGATTGTCTCTACCAAGACGCCGCCGGCGGCTGGCATCTGGTCGATTACAAGTCGAACCAGGTCACGGCCGCCGACGTCCCCCAAGCGGCCGAGCCCTACCGGCTGCAGATGTACGTCTATTGGCTAGCCTGCCAACAGACGCTAGGCGTCAGCCCGGTCGATGGCGTCATCCACTTCCTCCAGCCGCAAGCCGAATTCATCTGCGACTTCGACGACGCCCAGTCGGCAGAGCTGGCGGCGCAGCTAACACACGCGATCGATGCGCAACTCTCGGGTGCCACTGCTGGCTTGCCCAGCAGTGCAGCGTAGGAGTAAACTCTGCTACGGCATCGAAAAGAATGAGCTGTGTCCCCTTTTTTCACCCGACGAAATCTGCACCAGCCATTGCGAGCGGTTGAACGGCACGATTCGCAACTACACCAAGCGTATGTGCCGGCTGACCTACGCATTCAGCAAGAAGTGGGAGAACCACCAAGCATCGCTGGCCCTGTTTTTCATGGCCTACAACTACGCGAAGCCCCACAAGTCGCTCAAGAAACGCACTCCGGCGATGGCACACGGACTTGCGGACCATGTATGGTCCGTGCGAGAATTGCTGGTGGAAGTTAGCGGTTCTTAATTCCCACGTTGAAGTAAATCTCTGAGCGCCAAAACGATGAAACGCAAGCTCTGGCTCTGGTTTATAGGTGGATTTCTGGTAATGTTTGCCAGTCTAGCTCTCTTCAAACCCGTCAACTATATTCCGCCGTCAGAAGATCGAATAATTAAGATGAAGCTCTGGGAATTCTACCGCATCGAAGTGCCCAAGAGCTGGCACCGTGAACTTCGTCCTCTTAATTCAATGACGACCGCCTTGCCTCGCCTCGTATTCTCTCACTTGGTGGCATCCACTATCGGTGGAGTAACCGTGCTTACGGTGGCGTGGTCAGTACAACGCCTGACAAACAGGACCTCACCAAGCACCGCGTAGCTAGCCCGCACACTTAACGGCAGACCACCAATGGCTTGGGGTGGTGAGCCTACGCTATTGCCCAAAGGCGTCTCCGGAGGAGGCGTATTTTGTGGTCCACTTTTTTTCGGGACCACTACGGCTTGTGCTCTACATCGGGGACATCCACACACGGGGTCCGCAGGCAAAGCACCAGAGCCGCCACCAACACCAGCAACACGCCCGCCGGCTCGGGCACGGCAGCCGAGGCCGCTGCGAGCGAAGCGGTGCTGCCGTAGTTCGCCTCCCAATCGGTCAGATTTCTCATGCCGGGGTCCGTCTGCCAGAGCAGAAAATCAGAACCGTCAACGTCGCCATCTACGTCAAAATCGCCGTCCATCAAGGATGGACTTTCCGCCAGCAAAACATACTGACCCGACAGCGGCTGCAGCGTGAACGTGAGATACCCGCCCACGAAATCCACGGGAACCTCGTCCAAAAGGTCCCAAGCCTGAGCCGGCGTGGAAGTGAACAGACTCGCGTTGAGCTCCACGGTGATCGGCGAGTCGGAAACGTTCATCGCAAACACAATCTCTTCATCCCCATGGGTCTTCAGATCGACGAACAAGTCGTCGTCGGAGTAAATATGCTGACGCGTTCCATGGGAGAGGGCCGGGTGTTGACTTCGCAGGGCCATCAACTCCTGGTGGAACTGCATCAGGTCATGCTGGTCGGCGGAAAGATCGCCGGAGGCGACCGTCACGTCCAGAATCTTGGCGCTCGTGCGGGCTACGTGGTCGTCGCACAGTCCGAGATTGGCACAGTTGCTGCTCACTTGATCCGCGTAGCCGGGAACCTCGTCGCCGATTTCCTCTCCGTAGTAGCGCGTGATCGGGCCACTGTAGGCGCCTTGCACCATGAACATCAGGCGGTGCCGGGTCCAGTATTCAGCGTCGGCCGGGTCGGCGATATCAGCGCGTTGCAAGAGGTCGCCCAGTCGCACGAGATCGTGGTTGCCCAGCATCAGATTGGGCAGGGCATGGTCGGGATAGGTCTGGTCGTGGGCGCCGTAGGACCAGGTGTCGCCAAGTGCCGACGCCGGCCGACCCGACCAGCCGCTCTCCTCGCCGGCAAGCACGCCCACGGTTGCGTAGCGAACCGGAAAGTCGAATGCGGAGTCCAGAATTGGGTTCGCATTCGTACCGAACGCGAGCTGCGAAATATCGTTTGCCCCCTTCCATATCTCAGCGACGGCATAGCCGAGAGTGCCCCACTGTTCTCCTGCCAGGGCGCGTTGGGCGCTGACCGTTTCTATCTCCGACTTGATCTGCTGCCAGGCGGAAGCCGGTACCTGGTAGGCCTGGTCGAGACGCCAGCCGTCGATGCCTAGTTCGTCAATCCAGTAGGTGGCCACTTCTTTGTAGAAATCGAGCGAAGCCGAGGCATCGTAGTCGACGACCCGACCGGGGTAGCCCCCGGGGTCGCCAAAGTAGTCGCTGTGGTCGGTGCTATCGACCGGCAACTTGCCCGTGGGCGAAGGGATCAGCCCTCCTTTGTGATGACCAAAAACGGCGTCGAAAAATACATACATCCCCTTGGCATGGGCTGTATCGACCAGCTCCTGGGCATCGGCCAACGTACCGAACTTAGGATCGATACTAAAGTAGTCGCGAGTGTAGTAGCCGGTCGCATCCAGTTTCAAGTTGTACGCCGTGCTATACAGCCGCTGTTGAGCAGTGCCCGCGTGCGAATCGAAGATGGGCGTCATCCAGATCGCATTCATCCCCAGGCCCTGGATGTAGTCGAGCGAATCGATAATACCGCGGAGATCGCCCTTGTGGTGGCTCGTGCCGTAGCCGTCGTTGTAGTCTCGGCTGGAGTCGCCATCGACAAACGCCTCGACCATCACTTGGTAAATGCGCAATTCGCATTGCTCGACCGTGTCGCCCGTACACCCGGCTTTTTGCTGAACCCCGCCTGCTGGAAAATCGAGCTGCACCGCTCGAACCGGTGCGCAGATCGCCAGTTCTGATCCAAGAACAGCAGCAACCGCCAGAACCAGTACGCGGCGCATCGAGATCATGATTTCTCCCAGGGCAAGCTCCGCTGTTCAAGAAACGACGCGTCAATAGACGGAGCCCAGGCCGTTTCGCATGGCAAGGCCTGCCAGATATAGCGGAACAACCTCTATACGTATCATACACGACCTCTGGTTTATAAGAAAGAATCCTGCAAGATCCGCAGGACGACGGCATGCCGCCGATGGCTAGCACAGCTCAAGGACCGCCAGCACGGCACGGTGATCGCAAGCAGACGCAAACCTCACACCGTGGCGACGACGATGAGTTTTTGCTTTCAAGGACTCTCCGGTGCACTGGCTACATCACTGCCAGAGATGTGCCTCAATTTCCGTGCCGTCTCGTGATGCCATGGCCACAAATACTCTCGGGGCAATGTTCTCCTCCACAAAGTGGACGCTGCCGTCAACCATGCAGACGTTCGCGCCGCCCGGATGAAAGCTCCCGAAGGGCAGGTTGTTGTAACCGACAATCTTCTGATCCGCGGGCGCCGCCCCGGGACGCTCGTCGTCTTGGTGCCCCTTGTAATAGCCGACCGATGCGATCGAGGCGTTCAAGGGGATCTCTGCGTCAACGTTTTTGAGCGTGCTCATGCAAGAATCGGGAACGGGCGTATTGCCAAGACTGCCACTTCCTCCCGGGGGAGGCCAGTAGGCGCCTGCCGTCCAGGCGCGGAGCTGATACCATCGTTCCCCAGCCAGAAGAGTGTTGCTCGTACCGTCCTCGATCTGGCGCAACTTGGTTCTACTGCCGGGATAGAGGACGCCGTCGAAGTTCACCGCCCCGCAAAGGTTGTTCTCGTCTCCCACCGTCCGCTCTTCATCTCCACGACTCGCCGCCGAGCCGGAGACCCCCGCGTAGCTGGAACCAGCCAATCCTTCACCATTTCTGTTGTCGACGACTTCATCGTCACTAGGACAACCATAGGAGGGGACCCGCACTTCGTTGACTTGCTCCAGTTCATAGATATTGGGCGCTTGCTTCGCGGGGTCGGTCTGGCGGAAAGCATAGACCTGCCGACTGATTTCACTATGCAGGGAGTCGTTTTCCAGGTGCGGAAGTAGTTCTACAAGCCAACTCAAACCGTTGCGCTTGCGGACTTTGTTGACATACGATCCCGTCGGGAGAGCACCCCGTGCTGTCTCATGCGAGAGACAGGCCAGGGCAATGTTCTTGAGATTGTTCTGACAGCTCATCTTCCGCGACGATTCCCGCGCGGCCTGAACCGCGCTGAGGATCAGGCCCATCAGCACGCCTATGATCGCAATAACAACGAGCAGTTCGACCAGGGTAAAGGCCCTATTTGTCGACAAGCGGATCTCTTTGATATTCATGGCTCTACTTTTCTGGGTGGGCGGGTTGGTGGGGAAGTTGGTGGGGGAGCGGACACGGACACCGCTCTGCCCAGATTGTAAGTGTATTTGGCGCCTCGGCAACATGGAACTGCCCGGAAGGCTTCTCATCGTTGCGCACGCACATCTCGCTTTTGCGAACGCGCAGGCTCAGAATGTCAGCAGTAAGGAATGCCCGATGACGGGGGAAAATGGTGGCTGCAAAAACGGTTGCCGTAAGAGAGCTTGAAGGCTTGGACTGCTCGTGACTGGAACCCGACCAATGAGCAGCGATTCTTGAGTTCTATAGACCTCTGCGCTACCAATGAGCCGAGGGCGCCCAGCGGAAGCCCGAATTTCGCTAGCAAACGCAAGAGCAAGGGCTCATTTGTTGCGCAGACATCAGTAGTACTGCTCGGTCCCGCACTCCTGTATTCTCTGACACCTTGCCGGTCTGTGGAGTTTAAGCACCGCCAACACAGCACGCCGCGCTGTTCTCCTTCATAAAAGCTAGGCAGCGCGTGGTTCTCGTGGCGCACTATCGGCAAGCGAGACAGGACCGCATTGCCGTATCGCCCCCCCTGGTACGGAATATTGTCGCCGAACACGACTTGCATCTTGGTAAGGCTTGCGAGCCTGGCAGGCTGGTCCACCAAGTTGGTGCGTTTTGTGTTGCAGTCAACTTCCTGGAGCGCCACCAGATCGGCGTCAACCGACAAGATCACTCGAGCGATACGCTCCAGATCGACCCTGCCGTCGACCCCTACCCCGTGATGGATGTTGTAGCTCACAACGCGCAGGCGATCCGTCTCGTCGGCGACTGATGCGTCGCAAACAATTGTGCAGAGAACGACAATTGCCAGGGAGAGGAATCGATCGAGTCGCAGAGGCATGAACGCTGGCGGAGTGCAGAGCATTACATGTGTTCCCTTTGTCGAAAGCGGCGCATGCCAATTCCCAGGGCGGCGATCACCAGTAGCACCGCCGAGGACGGCTCGGGAACGACGGTCAAGGATGAAGGGGCGCCCACGCCGCTGCCGGCCTGCTGCTGCCAGATCAAGAAGTCCACTCCGTCGCTGTCGCCGTCGCCGTCGGCGTCAGCCAACGCATCGGCACTGAAAGAAGTTTCCCATTGGGTGAAGTCGTCGTGGTCGACGTCGCCGTCCAGATCGAAGTCGGCTTCGAAGGTCGGCAGATGCGCAAGCGGAAGGTCGGCCAGGAACTGACCGATGTAGCGTAGATGTTCCAAGTGGGCATCGCCGTTGGCGCCGAGGGCTCCCCAGAGCTGGAAATTGCCGCTTTGTGCGCGTCGGTAAAAGTCCAGCGTCCCCAGTCCGCCGGCGTTGAACGGATCGGCGGAGATCCCCAAATGCTGCATCAGCTCGTCGCCCGTTTCCATGGTGTTTTCGTAGCTGTAAGTCAACACTTGCGAGTGGCTGAAGAAAAAAGTCTTGCTGCCGGCTTGCGCCAGGCTTGCAAAGGTCTTGTAGTTGACCATCTGCGAATCGAGCGGTGTCCCGTCGCCCGAGGTCGCAGCGTAGAGCGAGTCGGCCGCGAGCAAGGCGTCGATGTCGCTACGATAGGCGGCGACTTTCAGAATCTCGCGGACCGCCCCGTACCCGGCGCTGAATGAAGAAACGCCGAGCTGGCCCCACTGCAAGGCGCTGGAAAAATCTCCTTCCAGCCGAACCCTGGCCAACGCTTCGTCCATCAGCGTCTGAAACAGCGAGCTGTTGGAGAAGGGCCCCGAGTACGCACTCGACAACCCGCTGTAGTTCACCGTCAGAACGACCGTATTGAGATTCGCGTAGAGCGAGTTGTTCCAGACGGTCTGCGGGTCGCCGTGAAAGTGAACCAGCACGTCGGCCACCTCGCCGGGGCGGTGCTGGTAAGTGTCGGGGATAAACAGCTTCCAAGCCGAATCGCTCAAAGCGATCTGCCGCCCAGTGGCCACGGGAAGCTGCGCCGCAGCCGGGCTGGCCAACAGCAGCAATGCAAGTAGGGCGGTGGTAAGGGAACAGACGCGGCGCACGGGTTTCTTATTGCTCTAAGATGCTTGACTCAATGTACTGCTTTATTATGACGCAAACCTGGAAGAAGGACAGTGGATGAAGAAAGTTTGGGAGCTCCCGGCGGCAGGGCCGTCGGCTTTTACGCAGCGACTCATGCCAAAACGATTTGGTTAGGTGCCCCGCTCCGACGAATCGTGGCTCTGAAGAAAACCTTGGATCGGCGTCTGTGGGAGGCGTCTCCGACGGCGATCCTGCCCAGCAATCCAGACGACCATCGCCCTTGAATTCTCACAGAGGAGGACCGGCCCAGTTGTGAGCCGAGTCCCCTGACTCGCTAGAACCCGTAGAAGTATCGCGTGTTCGCCATTCCCGAGCGGAGATACGCGCTGGAGCTGCCGAGGTTGTAGAACTGACGCGCGTTGTACGTGGTCGCGCGCAAGTAATCGTTGGCGTTGTAGAAGATCGGGCCCCGGTAGTAGGGCCGGTTGTAATAGCCGTGATAGGCGTTGGCCTGCGCGCAGAACCCGGCAAAGAAAAACGCAGCGATCAGTAACCACTTTTTCATCTTGTGACTCCTTCTCTCGCTAGCTGGCGTTCGGCCCCTGGAACCAGTTCACCGCGATCCTAATCCTTCCCCACGGTGAAGTCCAGCTAAGCCGAATTCCCGCGGGTTTCTTGTCATTTGAAAATGCGAACTGACTGACAGCGATGCATGGTCGTCCTGCCCATTTCGCCCAGCTACCCAGCCGTCGGGTGCGGGTCTTTTCTCGGCAAACGGGGAAAATGGCAAATGACCAACCAATAATGTCGAGCGATGCACGAATGACTGAGGGCATCTGTGGAATTCAGTAGAATCCGCGTTCATCCGTGTTCTATTGTTCTTCCCTGAGCTGAAGTGCTACACGAGGTTTTGTTGTAACGAATCAGCCGACTTGGTAGTTTTACCGATGGGGAGAAGGTCTTGCGCCATGTCGCTGACCCAGTTTTCCTTTCGGATCGGAGGAGCAGATGATGACCCGTCGTACGACAAACCGATTGAAAAGCATCGCACCGTTGTTCGCCCTGTTGTGGATTGCAGGCTGCAGCAAGCCGGCTCCCGTGCCGCTTGCTCCCCTCGATCCGGGACTGATTGAGTTCGAATCCCCAGTTCGTCTGACGACCGACGAAGGCCCCGTTCGTGTAGAGACGCCGGGCTACGCGTCTCCGTGTTGGGCCGACGTCGATCGCGACGGCAACAAGGATTTACTCGTCGGCCAATTCAAGGGCGGGAAGATTCGCGTCTACAAGAATCTCGGCAACCTACGATTCGCGTCCGGCGAGTGGCTGCAAGCCGACGGACAAGTGGCCACCGTGCCGGGCGTGTGGTGATGCACGAGTTCTACTCCACAGTTGGTGGATCTCAACGACGACGGACATCGCGACATTCTCTCAGGTTCCTACTCGCGCATGGGGCAACCCATGGCTGGGTTGTTTCAAGTGCTCTGGGGACAGGCGGACGGCACGTTCCAGGCGGTTGAAGAACTGACGGGCACCGACGGCGAGCCGCTGGAGATCTCCCCCGGCGACGACGCGGCTCAGAACGGCGGAGTAAGTATGGAAACCATCTGCACCCGCCCCACTGCCGTCGATTGGGACGGCGATGGCGATCTCGATCTAGTCGTCGGTAACTTCCGCGGCAGTTTTTATCTCTATCTTGGTGAGGGCTCCGGAAAATTTCAGCCGCAGGCGCAGCCAATCCTCACGGGCTCTGGGCCTTTGAAGATCCAGGGTGCCCACAGCGACCCCTTCATCGTTGATTGGGACCGCGACGGCGACCTCGATCTGATGAGCGGATCCAGCCAGGGAGGTGTGCAGTGGGCCCAAAACATCGCGGAACCCGGCGAGCCACCGCTGCTCGAGGCATTTGAAACGGTGATTCCGGCCGGAGCGCGGGTCGAGTTTGGGCAACTGCTGAGAGCGGGCGATCTCGTGGGACCAACCTCGTCGACGCGAATCTGGATCGACGACGTCAACGCCGACGGCAAGCTCGACATTCTCGTGGGCGACAGCGTGGCGCTCATCTCGCCTAAGGGAGAAATCACCGACGAGGAGTACAACATGCGGTTGAAAACTTGGCAGAAACAGCTAGAAGAAGCGAACGAAAAGATGACGGTGCTGAGGAAACAAGGCAGCCCCAGTGAAGAGAAACCCAAGGAGGAAACTTCTGGATGGACCGGCTGGCTGCAGTCCCTGTTGGGAACCGGCGAGGCCAAGTCGGAGTCGGTCCAGGCTCGAGAACGTCAGAGAGACCTTTACGAGGAGAGCTCCCAGTTCATGAGCAGAGAATCGACAGGTTTCGTGTGGCTCTATCTGCAGAAGTAGTTAGTCCCGTTTACAAACCCGTTTACGAACCGTTTTCACACCCGAGATGCGTTTCACGGATAGTCGAGTTGCAGGATAAAGTGCTTACCTGCCACGTCGATACTACTGCCATCCAGGAAGTGTTCTTCTTCGCCTTTCAATCTCCCGTCGCCGTCGAGGTCGATCCACAACCCATCCGCTTTGTACAAGACGTCGTGATTTCTCTGTTCGAAGGCAACCGCAACAAACGGCGTGCCGGCAATGGAGATGCGACGCTTGTAATGACACACCGCGTAGAAACGGGGAACGTCTTTTTTGGTAAGCCAGAGCCATATCCGGTAGGGGCGATTTCGCCGTTCTCCCGAGTCCGAGAGCACCTCGACCTCAAGTGAAAGAGTAACCGCGAGTTTCCCGCTGCCCATGTTGCCGAGAGGTGGGCCACGGGACCGACAGAATTCCCTGGTAACGCGTCTCTTCTGGCTCCCCCCAACCGCGGTTCAGAATAGCCTCTCCGCTAATTACTGCAACAGTTTTCCAGCCATTCATTAGTACTGTTCAACTGAGTCAGCCGGTGCAATGCTTTGATAACAACTCTCCGGGGCCCGTGGCATTGGGCTAGATTCGCTTCTTTGTCAACGATTTACCGGCTGATGAGGTCATTTCTGTGGGTTTTCGGAGAAAAGTAGACAAAACCATCCAGATCGCGCATCCTTAGGGTTGATGGGTACATCTAACTCTTTTTCCGATCAGGTAAGAGTCTGCGCCGTGCGAATGGCGGAGAGCGGAGTGTCTGCACTTGCGGGGCTGTTCGACCTGACGTCGAAACGACTGGTTCGCTACGCGGCGACCATCACCCGCAACCAGCACGATGCCGAGGATGCGGTGCAAGCCGCCCTGGTGCGTGTGGCCGGGCAGGTGAGTCTCCTCTGCCAGGCAGATCACCCTTGGCCCTATCTCTTGAGAATGGTTCGCAACGAGGCGCTGGTGATTGTGCGTCGCAAACGGAGGTGGTCGCTGGTTGCCAATCTCTCGGACCTGTTGACGCGCCGGCTGGTGGACGAGGTGGAGCAGGAAGAATCGTATCGAGCCGTCTGGTCGGCGCTGCGATCGCTGCCGACCGTTCAGGCGGAGGTGGTTGTGCTCAAGATATGGGAAGACATGACGTTCGCCCAGATTGGCGAGGTTCTGGGACTGTCGTCCTGCACCGCGGCCAGCCGCTATCGCTATGCAATGGAAAAGCTCTCTCGCAAGCTCACTCCCGCGGACATGCACTCCCACACGGAGGTCTCGCATGAGTGATTTCAGTTACGAACCCGACGATCCTCGGTACGAGTCTTTCGATTCGCTCGAATCGATTGTGCGCGCGGCGGGCGGCTACGTCCAACCGACCGACGATCTGCGGCCAAGCACATTGGAAGCCGCACGGGAAGCTTGCAGCCGACGGCGCTGGAATTTCCGCCTCGGCGCGGTAGCGGTAGTGGTCATCGTGCTGGCGATCAGCGATCTGCCCAGCCGCATCATGGCTTCGAGCGCGGGACAACTCGACAACCCGTCGCAAGCGATTCGCGGCTACGATTTGCACGAACAGGCGTCGCTACGGATGGCCCACTCTGGCTTCGACTCGAGCTGGGCCGTGTACGAGGCCTTTGCCGAGCTGCGCAAGAAGCAGGCCGATCTGTTCGATGCCGCGATGTAGTCGCGTTTTCTTCTTTTTCTAGACAAATTGTCTCGCGCTGCGCATCGGTAGGGTGGAGCCGTTGTGTTTTTTCTTCGGCTTCAAGCCCGGGGGTTGCAACCCCCGGGCTTTGCCTCTGAGCACACACCCATTGTGTCTTGCCATGAGCGAAGTATCGCTGCAGCGCGTGCTGGCTTTCAACAAGGAACTTGCCGCCTTGTCGGCGGCCGGGTTGCGGTTGGATCTTGGCAGCCCGACGGAACCGGTCTCGCAGTTGCTCGATCGCGCCAATGCAAATATCGCGTTGCGCACGAGCCTGGGCCAATCGGCGACCGACGCGCTAGCGGGCGACGACCAGCTGCCGCTTGTCTATCGTCATGCCATGCAAGCCGGCTTGCTCGCCGACAGCCCCACGACGGTGCTCGACAGCCTCAGCGGCCAATCGACGGTGCGGGACGAAATGCGGAGTACCATCGGCTACTCTTTTGTACAGCCGCTGGTGCTGCTGACGTTGGCCTATTTCGGCTTCATGTTTCTCTGCCTTAGTTTCTCTCCGGCACTGGAAGGCCTTTACGACCAAATGCAACGGGCGCCAAGCGCGAGCGTGTCGGCATTGCGGGTTGCTCGCATCTGGATGCCAGTTTGGGGGCCGTTGGCGCCGGTGCTGGTTGTTGGGGCCATCTTCCTGTGGCGACGGGGTCGAGAACACTCACGAGTGTGGATGCCTTTTGCGGGTCGTTACACCGCCACTCTGCGCCACGCAACTTTCGCCGAGCAACTGGCTACGCTGCTCGAACGGGGCGTTCCGTTGGCGGAAGGCTTGCGGCTGGCCAGTGGAGTGACGGGCAATCCCGCTCTGATCGAAGCATCGCAGGCGCTGGCCAATGCTGCCGAGCGCAATGAAAGACTGTCGGGCGACGATCCCCAGCTCGGCACGCTGCCCCCTTTGCTGCGATGGGCATTAACCGGAGAGCTGGGCGACCAGCCGTTGCCAGAAATCTTGAGGTTTGCCGCGGACACCTACTTCCAAAAGGCCCAGCGGCAGGCGTCCATCTGTCGAATCGCGGTGCCCACGCTGATTGGCGCCCTGTTGGGCGGAGCCGTGGTGTTTGCCTACTGTCTTTGCGTGTTCGTTCCGTATGTCGATCTGTTCCGAGACCTGTCCGTCTAGGATGTTTTCTCCATGCCCGACTTCATATTCGAAGCTGTGACAAAAGACAATGAGGCGGAAATCGGCCAGATCGCCGCCGCCAGCGCCGCCGCGGCGCTTGCCGAACTGGAGTCGCGTGGGTTGACGGTTCGCTCGCTGCAACAGGTGGAACATGAAGAGGCCGCCTCCGACGCGTCGCCGAGTCTCGCGGTTGAACCGAACGGCGCCGACGTGAGCGACGATCAGTTCCTGCGCGAGCGAATCACGGCGATTCTCGAAAAGCGAGAGACTCTGGCCCCTGCCCTGACGGCTTTTGCCGAGGAGATGCCCCTGGGCCGACGTCGGCGCGAGTTGCGGGGCCTCGCAGCCCGATTGCGCAACGGCGTCACGGTGGACGAGCTTTGCCAGGCGAAGGATCGGACAACCATCTGGTTGCCGCTAATGGGTGGATCGTCTTCGTTAGGAACGGGTCGGCTGCTGAGCGACCTATTCGCAGAATCGTCCCGAGAGAATGCAATGCGCAGTCAGTGGACCCGACTGTTTGCTTATCCACTGTTTATCCTGGTTGCCTCGATCGCGGTGCTTGTATTCCTGACCGCTATGGTTGTGCCGACGTTTGGCGATATCTTCGATGACTTTGAGATGGATTTGCCCGAAATGAGCATTCTGGTCGTCTCGCTCTCCAATGAGGTGCGTTTCCATTCAGGCCGCTTGCTGGTGATCACGGCAGGCTGTGTGTTGACGGTTTACGTTGCGTTGCGATTGCTCCGGGCGCTGAAGTTTCCGGGCCGTATTCTGGGCGCGTTGACCAAGGGGAACTCTCGTCAACTGACCGTGATGGTCTCTTTCGTGCGTCGGCTTGCCGAATCGCTCAATACGGGCTTGCCGTTGGCGACGGCGCTAAGGTTTGCCGGCCAAAGCAGCGCGTCGCCTTCGTTGCGCCGCGAAGCCGCCACCTTGGCCCAGGATATGGAAACCCGTCGAGCCGACAGTGAACAGCCTCGCTGTCCAGCAGGCTTACCGCCATCGGTCTTTTATGCGTTGCACGCTGGCCCCAACGGGGAGCCAAGCGTTCGCCTGCTGCAGGAGATGTCGGAAATTTATGCCGAGCGAGTGCGGAATCGGTTCGATTGGTCGACAGGGTTTATGCCTCAGATCGCGATACTCTTCGTGGGGTTAGCCGTGGGGTTTGTCGTGGTGGCACTCTTCATACCGCTGGTGGAACTCATCAACGGGCTAACGGGATAATCGAAAAGGACTGAACCTTGAGCAACATGTTTCCAACACCGAGCGGAATTTGGCCTGCTTCGCGGCACTTCTCACCCTGGCTGATGACTCCGTGGTGGCCAGCCGACACGTTGGCGTCGAAGCAGCGTTCGCTGCTGCGGATATTGTCGGTGGCTGCTGTCGAGCGGTTGGAAGTGGCGCCGCTGGTGGCCTGTTTGGCCTTGGAGCATCGGGGCCGTTATCGGCGTCGCTTGCGACGGTTGGCCCAGCGGCTGGCGGCGCACACCCCGCTGGCCAACGCCTTGGAACAGACGCCCGGCGTGCTCTCCGACGAACAGATTCTGGCAATCCAGTTTGGCGACCAGTCGGGCACGCTCTCCGCCACGCTTGCCAATCTGTTGGATGCGGAGCATCAAGCGGCCGCACAAGTGAACTTTCGGCTGCGGCAGACGGTGTTCTATGCGGTAATCACCATAACGATACTCATCTTGGTTCTCGCATTCTTAATGATGAAGATCGTACCCAGCTTTCAAGCCATCTTTGATGACTTTGAATTGGAGCTGCCAAATCTGACCATCTTGCTCATCAGTATCAGCCGCTTCGCGGTGAACTATTGGTTTCTGATCGCTCTGCCCCTGCTCTTTGTGGCCTGGCTGTTTCGGTCGGAAACCTCGCGACGATTCTTCCGACGTGTGCTGTCGTCGCGTGTGCTGCGTCCGATCGCGGAGCTGCGCTCGGCCGACCTGCTGGACATGCTCTCGGTGACCGTGCGATCTGGCCGGCCCTTGGCCGGCGCGCTATCCACCATGGCCCGGCACCACTTCGACTCGCTGATGCGCCATCGACTGCTGTTCGTGCGGAACGAAGTGGAACAAGGGGTCGACGTGTGGCAGAGCATGGCCACGGCTCGGCTGATCACGACTGCCGAGGCTCAAGCGCTAGAGAGTTCCACGTCGGTCGACTCGCGAGCCTGGGCCATGAAGCAGCTGGCCCGGCTCAAACGCGGCCGAGTCGCGGGGCAGATCGACGCCTGTGTGAACCTGCTGCAACCGCTAATTATTTTGATGCTGGCCGGTACCGTGTTGTTTGTCGCGGTAGCTTGCCTGGCTCCCTTGTTGGACTTGGTCAATGGGCTCAGTGGATAACGAGGTAGACACATGCAGAGAAAAGTAACCAAGAGTCCACTGTTGGTGCCTCGTCGCGGCTACGCGATGACCGAGCTGGTAGTTGCTGCCACGCTGTTGGTCGGCATCCTGTCGTTCGTTGCGCCGCTCGCCGTGCGAAGTGGACGGTTGTGGCAAGACTCGCGGCACTATCGGCTGGCGCTCGACGAGCTTTCCAATCAGCTCGAACGACTGACGAGTCTCGACCAAGACCAGCGCGATGCGGCCCTTGCCGAGCTCTCCGTCTCGCCGCAGGTGAGCGCCCGTTTGCCGAATCCCGTGATCGAGGGGCTCAAGATGAACGACGGCGACGGAGCGCGACTGGTGCTGCAACTGCAGTGGGACCGAGTCGGCTCCGCCAAGCCGGTGACCCTCGTCGCATGGATCGATCCTCTGCCGAGCATTGCCGAGGCGACCGGAGAGGAGACTGAACGATGAACAATCGACGCGGATTCACGCTCGTGGAGATGATTGTGACGATTTCCACCGCCAGTGTTCTGCTGACGTTGGCCACGGGCGTGGTGCATCGCATGATGCGGTTCGAGTCGATGTCTCGCCAACGGGCGAGCGTCCACCGCACGGCGGTACGGCTGTCGCACGATTTTCGACACGACGTTCACCAAGCTGAAGGTTTCGAGGTCAGCGATTCCCCGGACCAGCCGCCCACGATTCGCTTGATGCTCCCTGACGGCGGCGACGCGACTTACCAGGTAGCCGGCCAGCGGGTGCTGCGCGAGCAGCAGCTCGACGACGAGCGAGTCGCCCGAGAAATATACGACTTCCCGGCCGACTATCAGGTGATGTTTTCTCAATCGACGCCGCGACTGGCAGGGCTCACCGTCGTGCATAATCTGCCGCTGGTCGGCGTCGATCCGCGGGCGGTTCTGCACGTCGAAGCCGAGGTGGGCCGCCTGCTGCGGTTGACCGCCGGCGAGGAGGCCTCGCCATGAACAGAACCTTCCAGCGATCGGCTCCGCGCAGCCGGCAGGCATCAATTCTCGTCTGCGTGCTGGTCTGCATGGCCGTGGCGACGGCTTTGGTGGTCGCCACGACGCGTTCGGCACTGCGGGCGCGGCGCGAGGTCCGCACGCAGCGTCAACTGCGCCAAGTGGAGTTTGTACTGGAAGCCGGCATCCAGCGCGCCGCGCGACAGTTGGCGACCGATGCCCAATACAGCGGCGAGACCTGGACACTCTCCGAAGCCACGGTTCACAGCCTTGGTTCCGCTCAGGTTGAGATTGAAGTCTCGCCGCGAGAAGTTCGAGTGGTCGCCCGGATGCCTGCCACCGGGCCAACCGTGGTCCAGCGTTCCTATACCTTTCCGATCAATCGTGTCGTTTCGCTCAATAAGGAGTAATCCCATGACTTTTTTCCGTTCGAATCATCAATCGTTTTCGGTCGGTGCTCGGCACCGTGCCTTCACGCTAGTAGAGTTGCTCGTGGTGATCGCGATCATCGGCGTGCTGGTGTCACTGTTGCTGCCGGCCGTGCAAGCGGCCCGCGAGGCGGCTCGGCGCTGCTCGTGCTTGAACAACATGTCGCAGTTGGTGCTGGCCGTGCATAACTACGAATTCGCCGTGGAGCACCTGCCGGCCGGCGTAATCAATCCCGACGGCCCCATTCGCAGCGAGGAGAACGGCCAGCATGTGAGCTGGCTAGTTCAGATACTGCCCTACGTAGAAATGCAAAACGTTTACAACGTTTTCGACATTGAAGCCGGCGCCTATGCCCCGGCAAACAGATTGGTGCGTGCCACGG
>CAXMSB010000038.1:0-2333 GCA_964195615.1 uncultured Granulosicoccus sp.
GAGGACATCCTGGAGTTCCCAGACGATCGCCCGTTCGAATCGAGCTTGGCATCCATTGCTGCGGGGCGGCAACTCTATGTCGAGCAGGAATGCGACGCATGTCATGGCGAAAACGGAGAGGGCAACGGTCCGAAAGCCGACGAGTTGGTGGATGACTGGGACGTCCCCATCCGACCGGGCGACCTGACCCGGCCCTATTTTGCCGGTGGCAAGCAGGATCAGGATATCTATCGTGTTTTCACCACCGCGTTGAACGGCACGCCAATGCCGGCCTTCGACGACCTGACCGATGAACAGCGCTGGCAACTGGTCGACTACGTCCAGTCGCTGGAGCAAAAGAAAGGTTTCTTGTACTGGCTGTTCCGGGAAAACCCGAACCAGGTTCGACACCCCGAATCCGACTAGGCCGAGGTGTGCATTACGGGCGGATGATGCTCACGCAGTTGAAGTAAGAGAGTCAATTTTATGACACAAGCGCCGGAAACATTCCACGGTCCATTCGTTAGGCTTCTCATCTGCCTGGCTGCTCTTTCGCTCCTAACTGGCTGTGGGCCGGGCAGCGGTAAAGGTCTTGACGAGAACGGCAATCCAATTGACGGTGATCCTGGGGGCGGTAACGGAGGGAACGGAGGAGCCAGCGGCAACCCGAACGCGACGCTCAGCTGGCTGCAAAACAGTGTCTTTGGCGGTACTTGTACTCAGTGCCACACGGGAGCAGCGGCTCCGCTGGGCGTGGATTGGAGTTCGGAGTCTGCATCCTGTGCCAACGTGGGGCGAACCAGCGGCGAGATGCCAACGATGGTGGTGATCGAGTCGGGCAATCCGGCGGAGAGTTACCTGATCTGGAAAGTCGAGGGTACAGGCCCGAACGACGAGGCCATCGTCGGCGCCCAGATGCCACTCTCTAACCCCCCGCTAACGGCAGAGGCGATCCAGAACATGCGGGACTGGATCGCTGACGGTACTCTCGACTGTCAAACGCAGCAATCGACAGGGTTCGTCAACTCTGGCGCAACAAAATTCGACTTGCCGAGTGGCGGTGATCCCCAAGGTGGCTCGACCTATCCGGTGGGCACATGGACCAATGTCTGGCACGAATCACTTCAGCTCTGCGCAACCTGCCACAGCATTAACCCGACGAGCCCAGCATGTCTCAACGAACTGGAATGTCCGCCGGCCGGGGTCGTGTTGAGCATCGATAACTACTTCGGCGTCGTTGACGGCGACATCGTTGCACCGTTCGATCCCGGTGCCAGCCGTCTCTGGAGACGGGTCATCGAGATGGATCCCGACCATCGGATGCCTTACGGCCTGGCGCCACTATCTCAGGAACAGCAAGACATCCTCTTCAACTGGATCGTCGACGGAGCGCCATTTCAAACAACTCCCAGCGAACGCAGGTAATCGAACATGAAACAAGAAACAATAACAGATGGCCACTGGTCGAGGCGGCAACGCGAGTGGGCAGCGTTCGGCGTGTTTGCAATCATGCTCCTGGCCACATCAGGGGCCCGTGCCGAGCCCTACCTTGCGATCCAGGAGGGCTATAAATGTTCCAAGTGTCACGTCAATATGACGGGGGGCGGCAAACGCACGGACTTCGGCAACATCTATGTTCAGACTCGACTGGCCAATAAATTCCTGGACTGGCGGGGCCTGTTTGATGATGAGGAGGAGATAGACGAAGACAATCCGATCGAGACTGATTCCCGCGGCAGTTTTTTTTCCGGTCGTCTGAACGACTACATCGCGATCGGTGGCGATCTTCGGATGCGCTATGAACGCACGGATACACCGAACAACCCGACCCAAGATGTCTTCAACCAAAGCAAGCAAAACCTGTACCTGGAAATCAATCTGATTCCGGAACATGTCACCTTTTACCAGACCCTTGCAGGCGGCGGTGACGCCCGCGAGATTTTTGGCCTGGTGCAATGGGATTCGTACTATCTCAAGGCGGGCGAATTCTTTCTGCCCTACGGATTACGCTTGCTGGACGATAGCGCCGTCACGCGTGCTGTGACCGGTTTTACCTACGGGACAACCGATGCCGGCGTGGAAATCGGCTACGAGCCGGATCACTGGGCCGTGCATCTGGCAGCAACCAATGGCACCGGCGCCTCGCTCGAAAATAACCGCAACAAACGTCTCACTGCATCGCTCGCTTATGTGCGCAAGGGATTTCGCGTTGGCGGTTCGTATTCTACGAACGAAGACGCGCAAGGTGTCGAAACCATCATCTACGGCTTTCACGGCGGCGTGCAACTCGGGCGCGTGGGGATTCTGGCCGCAACGGATATCATCGACGACAGTACGGATAAGGAGTTCGTGTC
>CAXMSB010000039.1:0-19921 GCA_964195615.1 uncultured Granulosicoccus sp.
CGGAGTAAAAGTATATCCCCCAAAAGTGCTGGATGTTTTCCGTTGCAGTACAAATTCTCCGCCAACATTCAGCAAACGGTTCTAGTTGGTAGGGCTATAGGCCTTGAGCGGAGCTGTTTGCCCCTCAAAATGGGGTTGCGCCGGGACAATAAAAACAGTGCCCGGTGTGAAAAAGTGTGTCCGTCACACTCAGGAAGAGCGCTTGGCCGAGAACTCGTCACCCAGAGTGCAAGTACAAGAACCGGCGCTACTGTTCTACCGCTGTGTCGGTTTTGTCGAGAATATGCCTGTGGGATAACACACAGGTGTACGAGCCAAGGCACTACCGGCGACACTGTTGAGGCCTAAGTTCGACCCCAGAACACAGGAGCAGACTCAAAGGATGCACATGGAACGAGATCAGGTGACGCAACACACGGCAATGGAGTACAGGAAACGCGTCTGCCGCGCCATGAACTACATTAGCCAAAATCTCGATCGGGATCTTTCTCTGAAAGAGATCGCCGAAGCGGCTTCTTTTTCTATGTTTCACTTCCACAGGGTTTTCAAGGCCGTGGTGGGAGAAACCGTCGCCGGGTTCACGCGGAGGCTTCGTCTGGAGCAGGCCGCAAACCGCCTGCTGTCCAACGGCCGAGATGATATCACGACGATCGCCTTGGATTGCGGATTCTCCAGCTCTCAGAATTTTGCCAAGGCATTCCGCCAGCATTTTGGCACAACGCCTTCGGCCTATCGAAAAAGCAAGAATGGAAACAAGAATAGCAAAGGAGAAAACGCCCTATCGCTCCAGACAACGTACGATGCTGACATGGAATTCATTAACTCTGCGGACAACGACAGGAGCAACGCAATGAACGCGGAAGTCAGAGAAATGTCGGAATACCACGTCGCCTACGCTCGCAAGATGGGGCCCTATGGCAAAGAAACCTGCGAGCGGGCTTTTGGCGAACTCATGCCGTGGGCTGGCCCGCGAGGCTATCTCACTTCGGGGCAGATGCTGGGAGTTTATTGGGATAATCCGGAGGTCACCCCGCCGGAAAAGTGTCGTGTTGACGCTTGCATCACGGTTCCCGTGGGAACGGCCCCCGAAGGCCCGATCGGCATCCAAACCATCAGCGGCGGTCCCCATGCCGTGTGTCACTTTGAAATCCAGGAAGACAGTTTTCAACAGGCTTGGGAGGATGCCTTCGCCTGGCTTGTCGACAGCGGATACGAATGTGACGACCGGCCCTGCTACGAACTCTACCACAACAACGCAGCCGAGCATCCCGAGGGAACGTGGATCTTCGACATCTGTGTACCCTTGAAGGGCGCTTGACCACAAAAAGGGGGAGAGAATAGCGATTGAATTTCGTCCGCCGTTTTCGTAGTCCCTACTCGCCGGACCACAAATCAGGTGATGCGGTCCAAGATGAGCGGGCCGACGGTCGGCCGTTCGTCGGCGAGTTGGATCGCACCGAGCAGTTTTTCGCGGCCGGCGTCGGCGACTTCGTCGTTGGCAAAGAGCCGAGCCAGCGGCTGGCCCTGCTCGACCTGGTCGCCGAGGCGGACCAGCATTTCGAAGCCGGTGGAGAGGTCCAGCTCGTCGCCCAGTTGTTGACGGCCGCCGCGCATCGCGATCACCGCTTCGCCGAGTCGCTCGGCGTCGATCGCGGCAACGTATCCCGATCGCGGGGCGGGGACGTCGCTTGCCGGCGCGACAACTCGCGGCGCTTCGAGATCACCCCCCTGAGTCGAGATCATTTGGGCGAATTTCTCACGGGCCGAACCGTCGTCGATCGTCTTCTGTAGCGTCGCGTGGGCCGCTTCCAGCGAGTCGGCCCGATTGGTCGACACCAACAACTCCGCACCCAGGGCCAACGTCACTTCCATGAGATCCGCCGGGCCCTGGCCTTCCAGCGCCGCGACCGATTCGTCGACCTCGACCGCGTTGCCCACCATCCGGCCCAGCGGTTGGTTCATGTCGGTCAGCAGCGCCGTGGTGCCGACGCCGATGCGTTTGCCCGTGTTGACCATCGACACGGCCAGCTCGCGAGCCGACTCGGCCGTCTTCATAAACGCCCCGCTACCGAATTTTACGTCGAGCACCAGAGCATGCAGCCCTTCGGCCAGTTTCTTGCTCATGATGCTGCCGGTAATCAGCGGGATCGAGGGCACCGTGGCGGTGACGTCGCGCAGCGCGTAGAGCTTGCGATCGGCGGGCACGAGGTCGGCAGTCGCTCCGCTGATCACGCAACCGACCGATTCGACAACTTGCCGCATTTCGTCCATCGAGAGATCGGTGCGAAACCCGGGGATCGATTCGAGTTTGTCGAGCGTGCCGCCGGTCGCCCCTAGTCCGCGGCCGGAGATCATCGGCACCTGCAGGTCGCAGCAGGCGAGCATCGGCGCGAGCGGCAGCGACACCTTGTCGCCGATGCCGCCAGTCGAATGCTTGTCGACCTTTGGCATGGGCCCCTCGGGCCATTGGAACGTGGCTCCCGAGGCGAGCATGTGATCGGTGAGCGCCGCGGTCTCGGCGGTGGTCATCCCCCGCAGGTAGATCGCCATGGCCAGGGCGGCCATCTGATAATCGGGGATCAGGTCCGCGGCATAGTCGGCGACGAACGAGCCAATTTCGTCCGCGGAGAGTTCGCCTCCGTCGCGTTTCTTGGCGATGGTCCAAACGGGATTCATAACGAGTCCGATGCGCAAGTGAATATAGGGAGCCAGTTCCAGCCGGGACTGTTTCTAACCTGTTCGGTGCGGGGCCGCAATATGCGGGAAGTACCTGCCGGGCAGCGGCCCAGTTTTTTTTCAAACCCCTGTCGGTCCTAGGGTTGCCGTGACGGGCGGCAGCGTCGCTGAGGCTGAACAGGCAGTGCCGCTGATGAATTTAGGCATTTTTCTTGAACAGGCCCCCCCGACTCTATATACTCGTTAAGTACCACGTGATTGGTCTCATGGTGGCTAATTCACTCATTGAGTTTCTGATCGAAATTTTATCTCTCGCTAAGAGAAGACTCGGCGAGTCTCGCGGATTGAGCTGTGTAGGCGAACCCTTTGGCTCCGCCGCGTGTTCGCGTTTGCGGTTTTTCTTGCGACCCGGGACTTCCGTCCAAAAGGTCTTGAGCCAGTTCAAGCCTGGCTTGTTATGCCAAACGAAAATAGAAAGTACACGATGACGCAAGTTCCCCGAGCGATTTGGTGCGTGTTTACGACGTATGCCGCGACAGTTGCGTTGGCGGTCGCTGCCTATGGACAGGGATTTACGGTAGGACAGGTTGCCTCGGGGCTTGACAGTCCCACCTATGTCACGCAAGCGCCGGGTGACAACAATACGCTCTATATCACGGAACTCGGCGGGGCGATCAAGCAGCTCGATCTAACGACCGGTGTTATCTCCCCATTTACTACAATGGACGCAGCGACTCATTGGTCTGGCGGTTTGCATACGATGGCCTTTCATCCCGATTTTCAAACCAACGGCAAGTTCTACGTTACCCGCTCCCTCGACCCGTATGGTTCGTTCACAAAATTCGTCAATCGGCTAGACGAATTCATGGTCGACGGTGGAGGGTCGGTCTCGCACTCACGCATGCTCCTTGAAGCTCAGCATTCAAGCTCCAGTAACGCGTCGCATGCCATCGATTGGGTCGGCTTTGATCCGACCGATCCCAACTCCGATACGGTTTACGCGTCGATCGGCGACGGGTTCATCAATAACTCTCGTCCCCCGGGAAGTCCGTTCGGAAAGATACTCGCTTTCGATACTTCCGAAGCGGATCCTAACTGGCAGTTGCATCACTCTGGATTACGCAACCCGTGGCGCGCGAGCTTCGACCGACAGAACGGTGACATGTATATCGGCGACGTGGGGCTCAGCTCGGTGGAGGAAATCAACTTTGCTAAAGCTGGCACGTCGGGGCTCGACTTCGGTTGGGCCGATTGCGAAGGCGCGTGCCCCGATCCTAATGGGCCGCAAGGAGATGCGCTGAACCCGATCCATCAAGTTCCTCGCCCGGAATTCAATTCAATCGTTGGCGGCTACGTCTATCGCGGACCGGTAACCGAGCTCGAAGGACAGTATTTCTTCGCCGATACAGTACGCGATGAGATCTGGAGCGGGACGTTTGATCGCGATACCGACCCGAATTCATTCAATGGGGCTAATCTGACAGGTCTTACTGATCGCACGGCTGAAATCAATTCGCTAATTCCAGGAGGCGATCCCAACAACCCCATCGACAACATCGTGTCGTTTGGGGAGGACAACGCGGGCAATCTCTACTTCGTTGATTTAGGGGACGACTTCATTCCGACGCCCGGTTCTGGAGCGGTCTATGTGATCCGAGTGAAGACCCCTGGCGATTTCGACTGCGATGGCGACGTCGATGGAGAAGACTTCCTGCTGTGGCAACAAGGTGGTTCGCCGAATCCGTTGAGCGCCTCTGATCTGGCCGACTGGGAAGCGAACTACGGCGCGGCTACTCTTTCCGCGAGTTCGACCGCAGTGCCCGAGCCGTCATCGCTCATCCTGGCTATCCTGGCTCAGGCAGGTCTGTTCTCGTGCAGCAGACGAAGCTCGTTGCGTAAGACCTTGGGAGTCACCGCAACAAAGTCATAGCCCGGTCACAACACCGCGGACGATCGTGGTGAGTTTTCCATCGGCCGTGCCTGCGGCGGCGATCACTTCGTCGCCCGACGTCTCGCCAAGGGCGTCGGGGGAGCAGACGTTGGTGATCGTGGAGAGCCCCAGCACGCGCATCCCCTCGTGGCGAGCCACCAGGACCTCCGGCACGGTCGACATGCCGACGGCGTCGCCGCCGAGCTGTTTGACCATGCGATACTCGGCACGCGTTTCGTACGTCGGACCGAGCATCGCGACATAGACGCCCTGGTGCAGCACGAAATTCTCGCGGCGGGCAATCTCCGCGGCCGTTTGCATCAACTCGCGGTCGTAGGGAGCCGACATGTCGGGGAACCGCGGGCCGAGCTCCTCGTCGTTGATGCCTATCAGCGGGTTGTCGAACATAAGATTGATCTGGTCTTCGATCAACATCACGTCGCCCACCTGAAAGCGGGGATTTACGCCCCCGGCGGCGTTAGAGACCACCAAGGCTTCGGCGCCCAAGCGGTGAGCCAAACGCACGGGAAGCGACGCCCGCTGGGCGTCGTGACCTTCGTAAAGATGGAACCGGCCCTGGAACGCGATGACCGGCACGCCATCGAGCGTGCCGCACACCAACAGGCCACGATGCCCCAACGCCGAGACGTGTGGGAAATGCGGAATGTCGCTGTATTCGATCGTCGCCTCGACGGAGATCTCCTCCGTCAAGCCGCCCAAGCCGGAGCCGAGGATAATGGCGGCACGGGGGACCGTCGGCCACCGTTCGCGCACGGCCGTAGCGGCGACATCGATTTGCGAGGCGAGTTGCAGCATGGCATCAACCTCGTGAGGCTTCGTGAGACAACACGCCCAGCACCAGGGCGCGCAATTTGGGTTCCGCGCTATTCGCCACGGCAACGATCTCTTCGACGACGGCCGGCTTCAGCGAATCGGGCAGACACATGTCGGTGACGACCGACAACCCAAACACTCGCAGCCCACAATGCACGGCGACAATGACCTCGGGCACGGTCGACATGCCCACCACGTCGGTGCCGATCATCCGCAGGAAGCGGTACTCGGCACGCGTCTCGAGATTCGGACCGGTCACCGCCACCATCACGCCCCGATGGGCGACGAAGTTCTCTCGCCGGGCGATTTCCTGGGCGACTTCGCACAGTTCAGGGGTGTAGGGTGCCGACATGTCGGGGAACCGCGGGCCGAGCTGGTCGTCGTTGATGCCCACCAGCGGATTGTCGCCCATCAGATTGATCTGATCGTCGATGATCATCACGTCGCCCGGTTGGTACTGCGGATTCATGCCGCCGACCGCGTGGGTGACAAGCAGCGTCTCGGCTCCCAACGCCTTCATCACCCGCACGGGCAAAGTGATCTTCTTGAGCGAATAGCCTTCGTACTGATGGAAGCGGCCCTCCATCGCCACGATCGGCACGCCTTCGAGACGCCCGCAAACCAATTGGCCCCGGTGACTGACCGCCGTGGAGGTTGGAAAGTGGGGAATCTGCTCATAGTCGATCACCGTGGGCGACTCGATCTGCTCGGCCAATCCGCCGAGCCCGGTCCCCAAGATGATTCCGGCCCGGGGCGTCTCGTCCCACTCTTCGCGAATGGCATCGGCGGCGGCTTCAATTTGATCGTGCAGTTCCAACATCAATCCGTGTCCCCACAAAAAAGAGTAAGCCGCAACGCGCCAGCGGAGCGCTCCGCCACCGCGTCGCGGCCTACAAGTTTATCCGCTGCCCAGTGTAGCAGCAACGGGCGGAGGGAGAAGTCTGCGGCTATCCGCGAGAGAGATCCACCGAGTCGATGACGCCGACAACGACGCTACGGATGGGGGCTTGGGCATTACCGAGAATCTGGCGGGCGCCGGTCCCTTCGTCCACCACCAGCACCTTCTGGCCGACGCCTGCGTCGACCGCGGCCACGGCGATCAGATAGCCGCCCGTCGGTGAGCCTTCCAGGTCGAGCCTGTCGATGACCAGCAGACGCCGGTTGTCGTAATCAGGGTGATTGATCGTGGAGACGATCTCGCCTGCTACCTGGCCAATAAACATGGATCACTGCCCTCCCGCCTGGTCTGGCAGATGCACTTGGTCGACGATGCCGACAATCGTGTGATCGACCGGCACGAACGTCTCGCGAAGGGCCATCGCCGCTTCTCGGCCGCCTTCGTAGTAGACCAATTCCTCGGGTCCCGCCATTGAGGTCGAATCGGCACAGATGATCGGCTCGCCCTTCGAGGTTTGCGACTTGGTGAGCGGTTGCACCACCAGCAGGGGAACGCCTTGCAGGCCTTCGTACACCTCGCAAGCTACCAGCGTGCCGATCACTTTTCCTAACAACATGGCTTGGCTCCGAAGTTACTCGTCCGCGTTGATCTGGTCGCCGGTGAAGAACCGAGTCGATTCGCCCAATCGCGAGACGAATTGCTCGTGTACGTTCGACACAATGGAGTGGCACAGCGTGACGTTCCTGCCGGCCAGAGCATGGGTGGCGATCTCGGCGGCTGCTTCGACGTCGCTCAGTTCGCCAGTGAGCATCGCGAGGCCGCGACCCCCCAAGCCGTTCGCCAGCCGCAATTCGGCCACGTCGACGGCGGCCCCCTTGATTGCGGCGTCGGTGGCTCGCAGGATGGCCGCGAGCGTGGAGGTTTCCAGGACGACCATTGAGTTGTAGTCGTCGAATCCGCGCTTGCCTTCCAATGCTCGGACGACCTGCGGATGGACGTTGGGCAGCAGCACTTCGTCGAGCACGTCGGAGGCGGCCGCCTGCATTCCCGCGAGATGGCTCTCTTCGACTTCCGCCGTGCCGCCGCCTACCAGGATGACGTATTTGCCAGGCTGGACGGTGCCGACGTGCAGCAACTCCACGGGCGAGCGCTTGACCATCTTGTCGGCGGCAAACGCGCCCGCGGCGACGCTCCCCAGTTCAATCAACGCAATGGCGGGCAGTTTGCTCATACGATTCGGAAGTGGTCGAACACCACGCAGCGGCGCAGGCGGGAAAATGTGCGGGCGTCGGTCATGCCTTCGCCCGTGGGCGAGGCGATGGTAAACGAGGTGCCTCCCTCGCCTCCCTCACCCAAACCGGCGTAGCAAGGTGCATTTTTCACGAAAATGCTGCAGTTGATCAGCTTGGCCATCCGCGACAGGTTGTCAATGTTCCGTGAGTGCATCACCGCCGTGTGCCCTCGCCCTCCTTCGGCTTCCACGGCCAGATCGATCGCCTCGGCGGCGCTGGCCACGCGGACTACGGGCATGATGGGCATCATCTGCTCGGTCCACACCAGCGGATGGTCGGCGCCGACCTCGATAACTCCCAATCGCAGATCCTCGGGCACGTTCATGCCGATCTTCTGTAGAATCACACCGGCGTTCTTGCCGATCAGATCGCGATTGATCTTGGCCGACTGACGTGGTCCCTGGATCTCGGTGAAGATGAGATTCTCCAGTTGGCGGGTCTGCGACTGGGTAAGAATCGCCGCGCCGTTTGCGCGCATCACGCCGAGCAGCTTGTCGGCGATGCCGCCAACGACAATGGTCTCTTTCTCATCGGTGCAAATAACATTGTTGTCGAACGATGCGCCCAGCACGACGTCGCGTCCCGCCTGTTCGAGATCGGCCGATTCATCGACCACGATCGGCGGATTGCCCGGCCCGGCGCAGATGGCCCGTTTGCCGCTCTTCATCGCCGCCCCGACAACGCCCGCCCCGCCGGTGACCACCACGATTCGAATACCCGGATGCACCATCAGGGCCTGGGCCGATTCGACCGTCGGCTCGGCAAGTGTGACAACCAGATTCGCCGGTCCGCCCACCTCGACAATGGCTCGATTGATGATGTCGACGCAGCGGATTGAACATTCTTTGGCCGCGGGGTGAACATTGAACACGACGGCATTCCCGGCGGCCAACATCGAGATGCTGTTGTTGATGATCGTCGCGGTCGGATTCGTGCAGGGCGTGATCGAGCCAATCACACCAAAGGGCGCCCGCTCGAAAAGCGACAAGCCGCCGTCGCCCGTCTTTACCTCGGCCGTCAGGACTTCCGTGCCGGGAGTCTTGTTCGACACCAGCCGGTTCTTGATGATTTTGTCTTCGTAGCGTCCGAGCCCAGTCTCGCTGTGGGCGGCAAAAGCGAGCGACTCGCATTCGCGAAGCGTATGTTGCCGAATGTTGGCGATGATCTCGTCGCGCTTGGCCAGCAACAGACCGTCCAACGCTTCGAAGGCCGCCCGCGCGGCTTTCACCGCGGCATCCAACTCGTGGAATACGCCCAGGCTGCGCCGTTGACCGCCGTCGTTGGACGCCGAATCGACGATTGTCTGCAACGGGGCCCCAGCGGACATGCCTCGCATGAGCTGTTGAGCGATCGTGTCGACCTGTTGGTTCGTGAGCCTGGACACACTCTCGTCTTTCTGGTTTTTGTAAGCCGCGAGGCGCTAGCCGAGCGCTCGGCTGGCGCCTCGCGGCTTACTTGAACTAGTCGTCTTCGCTCTTGAGGTATTTCGTCTCGCCGTCGACTTCCCAGTTGTCGACGATGGCCATTACGACGGCGTCCACGGGGCGATTCTGGGTGGCGACGGTCTGCCGGGCGGAACTGCCGGTGGCGTACAGAATCATTTCGCCGACGCCCGCCCCGACCGCATCTGCGGCCACGACGGTCGATCCGACCTTGTCGCGCTCGGCGTTGACGGGCTGACACACGAGCAGGCGCAGCCCTTCTATGGCCGGCTCTTTCTGAGACGACACGACGGTCCCAATTACCTGGGCGATCATCATGGCAGAGCTTCTCCTGCTAGGCGAGTTGCCGCGGTGCTACTTCTTCTTGTCTTTTCCATCTCGACCCAACGGCAAGACGGAATCGACGTTGGAGTGCGGACGCGCGATGACGTGAGTTGCCACGATTTCGCCGACGCGCGAAGCGGCCGCCTGGCCGGCATCGCAAGCGGCTTTCACCGCGGCTACGTCGCCTCGGATGACCGCGGTCACGTAACCGCCGCCTGTCTTTTCGTAAGATACCAACTCGACCTTGGCCGCTTTGACCATGGCGTCGGCCGCTTCCACCATCGTGGGATAGCTGCGGCATTCAATCAATCCAAGCGCTTCAGACATGGTGCTATTTCTCCTTTGCAAAGGTTTATGAACTCTTGGTCGCTTACTTCTTGCTCTTTCCGGTGACGCCTTCAATGGCAGCCATCGCGGCTTGATAGCCGACTTCGATATCGCGTTCTTCGCCGCCCAGATACAGACGGCCAAAGCTGCCGAACACTCGTACTTCCAAAATGTTGATGTCGGCAGCTTTTTCTGCTTCGTTGGCCGCCAAGGCGGCGTAACCGGCCGGCTCGACTTCCATGACGTACAGCGTCTGACCGGCGACGATCATGTTGCCGTGTCGCATCCGGTTGATCAGCTGGGTCTGATGATCGTCAACACATCGAATCACCTGGCTCGAGGCGATCGTGGGCTTCTTGCGGTCTTCCTCAGTTAATTCTAGCGAGTCGAGAATCGCCTGCCCCGCTTGCCGGACGTCGGCCTGCGAGTCGGAATGGATCTCCAACATGCCGTACAAGCGTTCGACGATCTGCATACCCGGTTTCACCTGGGTGCTTTTCAGCGCAATGTCGGTGACGCGATTGATCTCGATGCCGGGTGAAATCTCGACATAGAGGCTGGCCATGCCCGCCACGGGCAGGAAGCCTTGCGCGACCGTCCCCAGAAAGGCGGCGTATTGGGCCTGGATATTATCCAGGAAAACGTAGGTTCTCAGATCAACATCTGCCATGGTTGGTTACTCGTCGTTAGTATTTGCCGCTGGCGGCTTCGGAAAATGTGACTCCTTGCGATTCTTTCACGATTCGCACTCCCGCGCTCGCTCCGATCCGCGTGGCGCCGGCGCGGATCATCTGTTGGGCATCTTCCAGACTGCGGATGCCGCCCGAGGCTTTTACGCCCATCTTTGCGTCGGAAACTTCCCTGTTCATCAGGGCGACGTCCTCGGCGGTCGCGCCGCCGGGGCCGAAACCGGTCGAGGTCTTTACAAAGTCGGCACGAGCACGTCGGGCCGCCTGGCAGGCGCGGGTCTTTTCTTCGTCGGTCAGCAGGGCGGTTTCGAGGATCACCTTGCAGATCGCCCCGCCGTCCATGCAGGCTTCGACCACGGCTCGGATGTCGCGATAGACCAGCTCGTCTTTGCCGCTTTTTAGCGCGCCGACGTTGATCACCATGTCGATTTCGTGGGCGCCCTCGCGAATCGCCCGGCGTGCTTCCAAAGCCTTGGTCTCCGAAGTATTCGCCCCCAAAGGAAAGCCGACCACCGTGCAGACCTTGGCCGAGGAGCCCCGCAGCAAGCCAGCGCAGTGGCGAACGTAGCAGGGATTCGTACAGACCGAGGCAAAGCCGAACTCAGCCGCTTCCTTGCAGAGCGTGGTGATTTCGTCGAAAGTGGCGTCGGGCCGCAGCAGCGTGTGGTCGATGTACTTGGCGACGTCGGCGGGCACCGCGTTGCCGTCGCCCCGGTGCATGATTCGGTCGGCGCCCAAATTGATAAAGTTGCGGACCAGCTCTGGATTAAGCTCCGCGCAACTGCGACAGAAGCCGCAGGCGTCGGTACACAGGTGGTCGAGATTCTCGCCACCAGCGCCGCCTCCTAATAGCTGGGAAATGCGGTCCGCAATTCGCCGCAGATCGGTTTCTGATAATTCGGTCAAGGCCTTCTCCGTCTTCTCTGTCGTGCCGCCGGGGCTTGTCCCCGAGGTCGGCGAACAGGTGCAACTGCTCGTCGAGCGCAATTGGCTATCCATCTGGTCGATCATTGCCGCGCGGCGGAGGTGTCGCTCAGCCGTGCAGTCGGTGTCCAAAAACACGTCCACAATTTGCCGGGCCAACCCGGCGCCAATCAACGAGGCGCCCAGCGTGAGCACGTTGGCATTGTTGTGCTCGCGGCTGTTGCGCGCCGACGACAGGTCGTAACACAACGCAGCCCGCACGCCGGGCCACTTGTTGGCCGTCATGGCCGATCCAATCCCTGCTCCGTCGACGATCACGCCAAAATCCGCTTTGCCCTCGCCTACCAGTCGGGCCACCGCCGCGGCGATGTCGGGGTAGTCGACGGCCTCGGTACTATGCGTTCCGCAGTCTTCGACCGTGAACCCACGAGAGCGGAGATGCTCGGCAAGCTGCTGCTTGAGCTCAAATCCGCCGTGGTCAGCGCCTAGGGCTAGGGTGTGCATCAGGTTGGAGGGGGCGAGCTTGGGCTAGCGAAAAGGTCGGTAGGACTGTCGCCTTCCATAGTAAATAGGGCAAGGTGGGATGTCAAACCAGTCTGCGACGTATAGCGTGGCAGGGTAATGGTTTAGGACCACAATCTAGCTGAAAAATCGCGTTTGGCCAGCGATCTTGGTAGAACCCGCAGCAGGGCGGTGGAACCCGCGAGGCGTTAGCCGCGTTGCCACGGAACGCACGGCTGGGGCTAATCGCCCCGGAGCAGACTGACGATCTCAGCGTTTTCGGGAAAGCGTCCCGTTTCGTCCTTCGAGTAGATCAGCCGGTCGTCGACGCGTACGTCAAAAACGCCGCCGCCGCCCTCGATGAGTTGCGCGTCGATGTCGAACGCTTCTTTCAACGCAGCCGCTAAACTAGCGGCCTGGGGGCGGTAGTTTCACATGCCGCAGTATTTGATGGAAACTTTCAAGATCTGCACGCTCCCAAGATCAGAATGTCTGCTAGACCTGGTCGAGGATATTGTAGCCGCTTCTGTAGGCCGGCAACCTAGATTCCTCGGCGGACCTCGGAATGACGGCGGGGTCCTGATCTTTCAATACTGAAAATGCTTGATCTTCTCGCCCATTTCTTCGATCTCGGAGAGCGACGCGATGCCGATCTCCAGATGGATGTCCGACCATTTGCTGCTCACCCGCCGGTCGCTTTCTTGGGTCTTGATCCCTTCGTGCGTCATCGGCAGGTCGGAGACCAGCAGCAACGCGCCGCGGGCGATTTCGTTGCGGTGCCCCACGACAAAGATGGTGGCCGACTCCATGTCGATCGCGATCGGCGTGTATTCCCGCAGACGGAGTTTGAATTCTTCGTCGTGTTCCCAAACTCGTCGGTTCGTGGTGTAGACGACACCGGTGCGGTATTCGAGCTTACGCTCGACGAGTTTTTCGGAGACGAACTTGTGAAGCTTGAACGACGGCAGCGCCGGCACGAGATGGGGTAGATAGTCGTCGGAGGTGCCCTCGCCACGTATCGCGCCGATCGGCAGGATGAAATTACCGATTTCGGTTGACCGCTTCAGCCCGCCGCATTTGCCGAGGAACAGTACGGCCTTGGGATGGTAGGCGGTCAAGAGGTCCATGATGGTGGCGGCGTTGGGCGAACCGATGCCAAAATTGATGATCGTCAGCCCATTGTCGTTGGTGGCCGCTTGCATCGGTCGGTCTTTGCCATGCAACTGGCAGCCGAACATTTCGGCAAACCTCTTCGCGTAGGAAAAGAAGTTTGTCAGCAGCACATAGTCGCCGAATTGCTTCAACGGCATCCCGGTGTACCGCGGCAGCCAATCCTGGGCGAGTTCGAGTTTGGTGACCATGTTGTGTGCTGTCCTGAAGGTCGGATTAAACGCAGAGGATGCGGAGAATCGCAGAGGTTCGCGGAGTTAGATCAAAAAAGAAAAACTCTGCGGCCCTCTGCGAGGCACTGCGAACTCTGCGTTAATGCCGAATAAGTGTCCAGTGGTTGAAATGATATGAGTTTGGTTGTTATAGGTTCAGTAAGATCTACGATCGGGGTTGTTCTTCCACAGATCGAACAACTCGCGACACTCGTCTGCCAGCAGATCGCCGATGAGTTTCACTTCGCTGCCGCCGATCCGCAGCAGTTCGGCCGCGGGCAGTTGCAGTTCGTTGAAGCCGGAGGTGTCGGCGTCGGCAATGGTGGCGCCGTAGTAAACGGTTCCGACGCGACCCCAGTGCAGGGCGGCCATGCACATGGGGCACGGTTCGCAGGTGGTGGCAACGACCGCATCGGTGAGGAAAATGTCGTTCACCTCGCGGCAGCCCTCACGCAGGGCGTTCACCTCTGCATGAGCCGTGATGTCGGTGGTCAGCACGACGGTATTGTGCGACTCGGCCACAACACGATCGCCCACGGCAATGGCGCACCCAAAGGGGCTCTGCCCGGCGGCGATGCCCCGCCTGCAGGCCTCGATGGCCAGTTTCATCAGTTCTTCTGGATCGATCATGGGGGAACACCGAGTTGAGCAGAGTCACGCTTCCCACAGAGCACATTCCTTCCCAGATTACCAGAATCGGCCATCTGCCGGCTACAGCGAAACCTCTGGCCCCATGCGGAGTTCAATTTCCTGTAGAATTACGTGCCTACCCGGTCCTCCAGCCCTGCCTTCCCATCCGACCACAATCGAGTGCCGCCGGCATCCGTGTTTTCCACAATCGGGCTTGGCGAATTGTCACACCTTGGTCAGATCGGCACCGAGAGAACTCAAGAGTCCACCATTCAAGGAGAAACCCCTCATGTTCAATCAACCGATGATTGTCCGCTCGCTGGTTCTGTTCTGTCTGTTGATTGGCAACCTGTCGCTTCGGGCCCAGGAGAGTGCCGTGGAGTCGACCGACGCGCCTCGCGCTGAACGCCGCCAGCGGGGAGAGGATCGCATGTTGGGGATGATTCCCCTGCTGCGGCTCGAAACGGTGCATGAAGAGCTGGGAATCGGCGACGAGCAGTCAGAGACCCTGGAGACGGTTACGCTCGAAATTCGCGAAGATTTTGGCGAACAGATTCGCGGATTCTGGCAGTCGCTTCGCAACCTGGCCCCTGAAGAGCGACGAGCCAAGAGGCGAGAAGGCAGCGAAAAAATGTCCGGCATCCGTAGGAAATCGAACGAACGCGTGAAAGGAGTTCTCGGCGAAAAAAAGTTTCGTCGCCTGCAAGAGATCGAAGTCCAGCGGTTGGTGCGGACGACCGGAATCGGAGCTCTGGCCAGCCAGGACATCGCCGCCGCGCTTGACTTAACCGACCAGCAGAAAAAGCAGTTGCGAGATCAGGCCGAGGGCTCTCGGGAGCAAGGCGAGCCGATCTCTCTGGACGAAGTGCGGGCCCAAGTGAAGGAGGTGCTCACTGCCGAGCAGATGGCGAAGCTGGACACGCTGTTCGGAGCCGCCTTCGACCTGCCGCAGGAACTGCTGGAGCGAGGCCGGGGACGCCGCTTTGGCCGCCAGCGGGGCGAGCGATCGAGCGGTCGTCGCAACCGCTCCGCCCAGGAAGGGGACCAACCAGCGGCCGAGGGCGTAAATCCGAAGTAAATGAAGCGGAGGGTCCATTTGCCGCGGCGCTCCGATCCAGACATAATTAGGGGTGCAGAGAAATCCCCCGTATTCCCCCCTCCCGCCGGCAGAATCTCGCCAATGGATCCGGGACAGATACTCGTGAAGCACGGACTGCTCGACGATGAAAGCGTCGCGCGAGCTACTGCTGCGCAGTCCAACGGCGAGCGGATCGATCAGACGGCCATCGAAATGGGTCTGGTGAGCGAAGTCGACGCGCTGCGGGCCGTGGGCGAGGAGATCGGCATGCCGCTGATTGACCTGGAGACCGCCGAAGTCGATCTCTCGCTACTGGCGGAGTTTCCTCAGAAGCTGATCCATCGCCATGGGATTTTTCCCGTGGCACGGCGCGACGGGGCGGTGGTGGTTGCCACCTCCGATCCGCTGGACCTCTATTCGCTGGACGAAGCGGCCGCGGCGTTGGGAACTGCCGTTGAGCCGGTACTGGCTACCAGCGCGGCGATCGACAAGCGAATCAAGGCCCACCTTGGCGTCGGCAGCGAGACGATCGAAGGCCTGCTCGCCCAACGCGAGGGAGAACTCGAGCTTCTGGAAGAGCTCGACACCGACGACTCGGAGATTTCCGAAGAGGCTCAGGAAGCCTCGGTGGTGCGGCTGGTGAACGAGATCCTGATCGAAGCGATCGATTCCCGGGCGAGCGACGTCCACGTGGAATCGCAACCGTCGGGGATCAAGATTCGCTACCGCATCGACGGCATGTTGCACCCGCAGCCCGCGCCGCCGGAAATCAACCGTTTTCAGGCCGCGATTATCAGTCGACTGAAAATCATGGCACGGCTGAACATCGCGGAAAAGCGTCTGCCGCAGGACGGCCGTATCAAGCTGAAGGTTCATGGCCGCGAGGTCGACGTTCGCGTGTCGGTAATTCCCATGCTGCATGGCGAGGGAATCGTCATGCGATTGTTGGACAAAGGGAACATGGAGTTCTCGCTGGTGAAGCTGGGCATGCAGCCCGACTTGAAACGTCAGTTCGACGAACTAATCCGACTGCCGCACGGCATCGTATTGGTCACCGGCCCCACCGGTTCGGGAAAGACGACTTCGCTGTACAGTGCTCTGCTGGAGATTAAGAGCGAAGACACGAAAATTGTCACGACCGAAGACCCGGTGGAATACGAACTCGAAGGCATCAACCAGATTCAAGTTCATGCGAAGATCGGGCTGACGTTTGCCAAGTCGTTGCGGGCCATCTTGCGACACGATCCCGACGTCGTGCTGGTGGGCGAAATCCGCGATCACGAGACGGCAGAGAATGCGATCCAGGCGTCGCTTACCGGTCATCTGGTCTTCAGCACGCTGCACACGAACGACGCCCCGAGCGCCTACACGCGACTGGTCGACATGGGGATCGAGCCGTTTCTGGTCGCCAGCACGATCGAGGCGGTGATGGCCCAGCGGTTGGTGCGGACATTGTGTCCGAAATGCCGCGAGCCCTACGAACCCCAGGTGGAGGATCTGCCCGACGATTTCCCCTGGGAGGATTACCGCAGCGGAGACCAGCCGCTGTACCGCTCGCGCGGCTGCCGGCATTGCCGAGAGTTGGGTTTCGCCGGCCGGCAGGGAATTTTTGAATTGTGCCCCACCACCGACGCGGTCCGCCAATTGGCCCACGACCGGGCCAGCAGCTGGGAGATTCGCCGGGCGGCCCTGGCCGACGGGATGCGGACGCTGCGGCAGGATGCCTGGTTGAAGGTGATCAGTGGCGTCACTACCGTGAAAGAGGTGCTCCGAGTGACCAAGAGCGACCGCATCTGAGCCGTGGAGCCCGGCGAATGCGCGATGTAGTTTTTTGCCCCGAAACGGCATAGAATAGGGAACGTCTCACCTCGAATAGCGTCTGATGAGTCGAGAGTACAGAATCGAGGGTCTAGGGCCGAAACGACAGGTTGCGGCCCGCTGACTCACCGATCCTGACCCTTGATCGCGGCCGCTCCCTCCAAAACGGAACAATCGGTCCCATGCCTGAGTTCGCCTACGTCGCACGCAGTGCTGGAGGACAACGCGTTGAAGGCGTGTTGTCGGCGGGGACCGAGCGCGAAGCGATCGCTTCGCTCACGACTCGGCAGCTCTTTCCCATGGAAGTTAAGGCCGCCTCGGGAGAGGTGCAGCGGACCGTCAGCCGGCGGGTGCGACCGCAAGCGATGGCCCAGTTCTATCTGCAGATGGCGGCGTTGTTGCGTAGCGGCGTGCCGTTGTTGCGTTCGTTGGAAGTGATCGGCAAACAGACGACCAATCCGGCGCTGGAGCACACGATCGAAGACCTGCACGCCCGGGTGACCGACGGCGAGTCGCTGGCCGAGGCAATGAAGCGTCATCCCAAGGCTTTTAATGAACTGTCGACGAGCATCGTCCGCGCCGGTGGCGAAGGCGGTTTTCTGGAAGAGGCGTTGGAGCGCGTGGCGAAGTTCACCGATCAGCAGGCCGAACTCCGCAGCCGCGTGATGGGCGCGTTGGCCTATCCCATCTTCCTTGCCGTGTTCAGCGCTGCGATTGTTAGTGTGCTGGTTGTGTTTTTTGTTCCCAAGTTTGAAGTCTTGTTCAGCCGTCTGCGTGCTCGGGGCGAGCTGCCTTTCCTTACCGATTGGCTACTGTGGCTCAGTAATACGATCTCTGAATACGGTCTTTTGATTGCATTGGCCGTGGTCATTGGCGTGCTGTTGGTCCGCGCACGGCTGACCACCGAATCGGGCCGATGGTTTCTGGACCGGTGGCGGTTGAAAGTGCCCCAAGCGGGGACGATCTATCGCAATCTGGCCGTGTCGCGGTTTTGCCGGGTGCTGGGAACGTTGTTAAGCGGTGGCGTGCCGATCGTGCGGGCGTTGAAGATCAGTGCCGACTCGACCGGCAATCGCGTGTTGACGGCCGCGGTGAACGAAGCGGCCGAGAACATCACGGCGGGCGAGTCGCTGGCTGCTCCCCTGCTGGCGAGCGGGCAGTTTCCCTCCGACGTGGTGGAAATGGTCGGCGTTGCCGAGCAGTCCAACACGCTGGAGACCGTGCTCACCGACATCGCCGATTCGCTCGAACGCCAAACCTGGCGGCGGCTCGACTTGTTTGTGAGGCTCGTCGAACCGGTCATGTTGTTAGTGATGGCTTCGGCCGTGCTAGTGATTGTGGTGGCTTTGCTGCTGCCTATGCTCAAGTCCGCCATGGCCCTGTAAACAAGTTTTAATGATTTCCGTTTGAGAAACAGAGAATAGGAGATTCATCAAATGTCTAGAAGCACACGAACAGACTCAAAGATCGCGTTACGATCAGCCTTCACGCTGATCGAAGTTCTCTTGGTTCTCATTATCCTGGTTGTGATTGTTTCTATCGTCACTCCACAGTTGTTTGGGACCAAGGAGAGGGCTGATATCAAGGCCGCAAGAGTCCAAATCGGCACACTGAAAACAGCTTTCAATGTGTATCGCCTTAACATGAATCGGTATCCCACACGTCTGGAAGATCTCTGGGAAGAACCAAGTGATACGAATTTAGCCGACAAATGGGGCAGCCCCTATCTCGACGAACCCCTTAAACCTGATCCGTGGGGGAATCCGTATCAATACACTGCTGAAGGTAAGCACAATCTCAACAAATACGACTTCTGGTCGAACGGCCCCGATGGCCAAAGCGGCACGGACGACGACATCGGCAACTGGGACAGTTCGTCTTGAGCAAGGGGGAAGGCGGATATGGAACTTGCGATTGGTCACGAACCAACCCCCCCTAGCTGCGATCCGATGGATCGCCGGGCGATGACCCTCTTCGAGATTCTCCTGGTGCTGGTGCTGCTGGTCGTCGTAAGCAGCCTGGCCGCACCGCTGTTCGACGGCGGTTTTGCGACCGTGCGCCTACGGCGGGGAACCGATCAAGTGCTGGCCGCCTGGACCGAGGCACGCGTGCAGTCGATTCAGACGGGGCGGACACACCAGTTTCTGTTCCAGCCCAAGAGCGGCAACTACCGCGTTGAGCCGTGGCAGGTGCTGCAGGAATCGGGACTGGACGCGGATCCTACGCTCGTCGCGACGGACCCCAACGGCTCGGCACTCGCGGAATGGGAGCCTTACGAAGCGGAGCTGCCCGAAGACATCGAGTTTGCCGAGGGGGATTCACTCACCCTCGACGCTGCCAACGAGCGAACCGTCGAGACGCTCAACGAGGGCAGTTTGACAGCCTGGTCGGCGCCCATTCTGTTCTTTCCCGATGGTTCTACTTCGGCGGCCAGTTTGCTGCTGAAAAACGAACGACGATTGTTTCAGCGCGTCACCCTGCGGTCGTTGACCGGGGTGGCTCGCGTGAGCGACGTGCTCACCCAAGACGAAGTCGATCAACTGAAAGGTCGTTGAGCTCATCCACCATGCGACACGCTTCAATCACCCGTCGACGCAGCCACGCCTTCACACTCTTGGAGGTGGTTCTCTCCCTGGCAATTCTCGCCGGGGCGGTGGCCGTGTTGGGCGAAATCATGCGCGCCGCCGGTCGCAGTGCCTCCGACGCCCAGGCAGAAACGCGTGCCCAACTGCTGGCTTGTTCGCTGATGGACGAAATGGTCACCGGCGTTCTCGAACCGACCGAACAGATGCAGGTCGCCTTGGAAGTGGACGACATCGTGCCGTGGGTCTATTCGGTCAGCTTCGGCATGGTCGACGTCGAGGGTCTGATGGTGGTCGAATTGGTTGTCGAGCAAGACCTGGAAAAACAGTTCAATCCGGTTCGCTATCGCCTGGTTCGCTGGCTTCCCAGTGTGACCGAGGCGGCCGAGGAGGATGAAGAGGAGTCGGAAGAGTCTGACGAGAGTTCCGAGGACGGCGAGAGCACGGGGGGCGGCGATGATTCGTAAGCGGAGCATTCTTGCCGGTTTTACCCTGTTGGAAGTTGTGCTCGCCATTGGGTTGGCAGGCGTTGTGCTGGCGCTGTTGACCACGACGATTGATCTCTATCTGGTGCGGGTCGACGCTAATCGCACC
>CAXMSB010000040.1:0-4281 GCA_964195615.1 uncultured Granulosicoccus sp.
GCGCCCCTTGGCAGCTTGCCCACGTCTGGTCTGTTGGCCCCGCACCTTGCCGGGGGACGCGTCGGGCGGGGTAACCACCATCAAAACACAACCAGCGGTTGCCCTGCGTAACGCAGCCAGATCAGCGGGCCGGGGTTGGGCACTTTGGTTATCCGCACCATATGCTGGGCTGCGGATAAATCGGCACTTGCTCTCGGCCAATAACTTGGCCCCATGCTGTCTCGCCTTTGTCGCGGCCGGACGCAGCCACTGTGGGTCGCTGCCGTTGCCTACGTGTTTGACCACCCCGACCACCAACCCGCCCCTGTCGGCCACTGTCCGCCGCAGCCGGGCTTTTTGGTCTTTTAGGTTTCGCCGCTGGCCATCGGTCGATACTCGCAGACAAAGCACGATCTTGTCGCCCGGCTCAATGGCAAGGGGGCTGATGTAGTGGCGTTTCTGCTTCCTGCCCATGTCCAAATCCTTTCTTGGACAGCGCAGGGTTAAACTATCTACACCATGCCGGAATTGACTTTGCCACTTGGCAAGCTAAACCGAACGACTGTCGGTGTGCGTGGCACAAGAGGTGAACTCCGCTTGCCACCCGATTGAGCCTCTTGTCGCGCGCGACGCTCCGGCCCCCCACTTGGATCAAGCATCATCCCCGGCGTGAATCTGCAAGTAGCTTTCATAGCGTCGCACGTCGATGTAGCCGTCGGCCACGGCGTCTTTCACCGCGCACGGCTCCTCATGAGTGTGCGTGCAGTCGGGATAGCGGCAACTGCTGACGTAGGGCCGCAAGTCGCGAAAATAGCCGGCCACTTCCTCGGGGATCACGTCCCACAGCTGGAACTGCCGGATGCCGGGCGTGTCGACGACGAATCCGCCGCAGTCAAGCGGTATCAGTTCGGCCGTGGTGGTTGTGTGCTTGCCTTTGTCAGTTTCGCCGCTGACCGACTGGACTCGCAGCTTGAGCCCCGGTTGCACTTCGTTGAGCAAACTCGACTTGCCGACACCGCTCTGCCCCGTGACAGCCGTTTCACGCCCCGCGAGCAAACTCCGCAGGTGATCGATTCCCCAACCCTCCGTGGCCGAGAGCAAGAGAACGCGGTAGCCGAGCTGGCAGTAGACGCCGAGAATCGGCTGCAAGTCGGCGCAGTCGACGAGATCGACTTTGTTGATACAGATGATTGGCTCGATGCCGGCCCGTTCGGCGGTGACCAGATAGCGGTCGAGCAGGTTCGGCTTCAATCGAGGCTCGGCGGCGCTGGCGACGATCAGCACCTGATCGACGTTCGTCACAAGCAACTGTTGACGCTTGCGGCTGGTGCGGCAAAGCACTCCGCTGCGTGGCTCGACGCGTTCGATGATCCCATCGCTTTCGCCTTCGGGACGCACCCACACAATGTCGCCTGCGGCGACCACGTGGCGCTGGTCGGTGCTGAGAGTTTTCAAGAGGCGGCGCGTCGCACACTGGCGAGTCGTGCCGTCGTCGTCCACAACGGTGCTCACCAACCCTTGCACCCGCAACACGCGCCCGCGTCGACAGACGCTCTCGTCGACGGCGGGCAGGATGACCGTGCCGGAGGCGTCCTCGACAAACTCGGCGCCGACCAGGGTTCGTTTGCGAGTGAGTTCGCCCTTGCCGCTGACGCTTTGGTGCGTATCGAGATCCTCAACCGCTTCGTCACTGGCGTCGAACTTACGCGTCAGATCGTTTTCGCGCGTGCGAACGTTGCGGTTCTTACGAAACTCGGCTCGGACTTTTTTCTTTTTCTTCTTGGCCATGCTAGGTGCAGCATAGCATGGCGGGGCATGGGCGCGGGAGAGAAGAATGGCACTGAGCAGAAGAGAAAAATGTCATTCGAAGGTCCGCCGAGGAATCTCGTCAGCCTCGAGTGCAACGAAGATTCCTCGGCGGACCTCGGAATGACAGCTCTGGACGTGTCTATCAGTTGCTAAACCGGCTCGTCGGGGAGCTTGATCTGGCCGGCGCTGTCGTCCAACACGTCGTACCGCTTGGTGTTGTACTTGTTGGTGCGGGCCGACTTCTGCGGCTTGGCACCCGGGGCACTCGACCGCAAACCGGCTCGAGAGAGCAGCGATTCGGTCATGATCTCGGCCGGCAGATCGTCGGCGGGCGGCGGGCCCACGGCCCCCAAGTCGGCCGGCGAGTACTGCAGGTCGTAGTTGTGCTTGGCGACCGAGAGCGTGTCGCCCGGATCGATGCGTTTTTCCTGCACCTTGATGCCGTTGACCTTCACGCCGTTGCGACTCTGCATGTCGCGCACGTACCAATAGCCACCGTTGACAAACACCTGGCAATGGTGGGCCGAGACATTGGCAAACCGCAGCACGATGTCGCAGCTTTCTCGGCGGCCCACGAGAAGCTGCTTCTTGAGCAACGGGATAGGGTCGCCGCCTCCGAGCGGAATCAATTCACCATACATTGTGATACACTCTTGCGTAAAATGAACTGTGCCCCAATGATAAAGCAACGATAACAAAGATGATTTTCCGGCAGGCGCGCAAGACTGGCCATCTCGGGCGACCTCCTACAGTCCGTCTCCACTCTACGCAATCGCCCCCGTGACGTCAACCAACTCCCTATTTTCACCGGGTTTACAGCCCCTCTGGCGGCAGGCGGGGCTCCGCTATCAGGCGTACAATTTCGTGCTCCGACAACGGTTTGGCATGCGCGTGCAGAAGGTGAGCATTGATGCCGGGTTCACTTGTCCCAACGTCGACGGCACCGTCGCCAAAGGGGGCTGCACGTTCTGCGACAACCGCAGCTTCAGCCCCAGTCGCCGGCTGCCGCGCGCCGGTATCCTTGGTCAAATCGATCAGAGCATCGCCCGCATGAGGCGCCGCTACAAGAATTGCCAACATTTTCTCGCTTACTTTCAGCCGGCCACGAACACCTACGCGCCGGTCGACATATTGCGCGGCCTGTATGAGGAAGCGCTCTCGCACCCGCAGGTGGTTGGCCTGGCCGTTGGCACTCGCAGCGATTGCGTGCCCGACGACGTGCTCGACCTGCTGGAAGAACTAGCCGGGCGGACTTATGTTTCGGTCGAGTACGGCATGCAGACCATGCACAACCGATCACTCGACTGGATGAACCGCGGGCACCATCACGATTCGTTTCTCGAAGCGGTCGAGCGGAGCCGTGGGCGGGGATTTGAGATCTGCGCCCACGCAATTCTGGGCCTTCCTGGCGAGTCGCACGACGACATGCTGGCCACCGCTCGCGAGTTGGCCCGAGTGAATGTCGACGCGGTGAAGCTGCACAATCTCTACTGCGTGAAGAATACGGCTCTGGCCGACCAGTTCGCCGCCGGCGAGGTCGATTTGATGGGCCGCGACGATTACGTCCGCACGGTGGTCGACTTCTTGGAACTGTTGCCGCCGACGATGGTCGTGGAGCGCATCAGCGGCGACGCCCCGCCCGATTATTTCGTCGGCCCCAGTTGGTGCCTCGACAAGCCGGCCGTGAAGACAGCCATCGAAGCAGAGTTCGAGCGCCGCGATACCTGGCAGGGGAAAGCAGTGGGAGAAGAAACATGAGTAAACACTCGTTTGGAAAGCAAGGATAAAATGAAAAATCGAATCGTCCTGTCAGTCTGGTTGCTTCTTGGGCTGGCCACCTTCGCTCGGAGCGCCCCGCTAGATAACAGTGGACTCAGCGACGCGCTCGACTCGCTGATCGAAGGTCACTCCACCTTTCGACGCACTATAGTTTGCCTGAAGGTCGTCGATATCGAGAGCGGCGATGTTCTCTACGATCGCCACGGAAGTCGACTACTCACTCCTGCGTCGAACCTCAAGATGTACACGTCGGCTTGTGCGCTCGACGCCTTCGGACCGGAGCATCGCTTCACGACGCGTGTCAAGATCGCAGGCACGATGGAGAGTGACTCGCTGAAAGGCGATCTGGTCCTCGTCGGCGGCGGCGATGCGATGCTCACTCATCAGGATTTGGCCAAGTTGGCGGAGCGCGTGACCGAGCAGTGGGGCATTCGGCGAGTCGAGGGCGACGTGCGAGTCGACAACTCTCGCTATGGCTCACCTTTGAAGGGGCCAGGATGGATGTGGGATGATGATCCCGACTACTACAACATGCCGATCACGCCGCTGATGCTCGATTTCAACGTGATGATGCTCAAGCTTACGCAAGACGCTACTGGATTGCTGTCGGCGAAGTTCGTTCCCGAAACCGCCTATCCGGCGATCAAAACCGTGGAGCCAAACCGGCTGCCTGGAACGAGGCTCTTCTGGCGAGCCCCGTTTACGGACACCGTT
>CAXMSB010000041.1:0-25658 GCA_964195615.1 uncultured Granulosicoccus sp.
CCCTTCTCGAGCCATTCGGGTCCGCGGTGGACGATCAGGAGCGGATACTCAGCTTCGCCGTCGCCGTACGTTAACTAGCGGCGGGGAATCTGACCGCCGTAGGAAACGGACGTTACGGAAAGTGCGGCGGATGTGCACCCCGCTGTACGATAACGACTTACGCTTTCTGGATAGCTGTCGATATGACCAAATGAGGATATCACAGCCGAAACACCACGAACGCCCTAATTGCAGCCGCCGTAATCGACACCGAATTGCATGTTGATAGAATGGGCCGCGTTCCTAGCCTGGGACGGTTCCAGGTTACGTTAGAATAGAACTTACTGCAATCAACTGAGTTTTGGAGACAAGGTTATGGGAATGCTTCAAGAGTTCAAAGACTTTGCGATGAAGGGCAATGTGGTCGATATGGCTGTTGGCGTCGTCATTGGCGGGGCATTTGGTAAGATCGTCAGTTCCTTAGTAAAAGATATCATCATGCCTGTGGTGGGTAAGCTCACGGGAGGCGTCGATTTTTCTGCGATGAAATATGTAATCCAAGAATCCAGTGGAGAGGGGGAATCTGTGGTCGCAGAAGTCGCGATCAATTACGGCACATTCATCAACACAGCCATCGATTTTCTGATTATCGCCGCAGCGATCTTCATGGCTGTGAAGGCGATGAACTCTATGAAGAAAAAGGAAGAGCAAGCACCCAAGCCGACGCCAGAAGATATTGCTTTGTTGCGTGAGATCCGTGATTCGCTGGCAAAGTAAAGTAGGTATATCTGGGCGGCCAATGTTAATCGAGTCGTGCGGTTGCCATCCGGTCAGCTCGGCCGCTTCGACAATATCCACTGGCTCGTGCAACAATATTTCAGCGTTCAATTCGCAGCAGCGGATCCACCAAGAATCATCGCCGTCAGGCTGAAAGCAGATCGAGTACAACTTACGCGCCTCCTGCGGGTAGTTTGCTGTGAGCCGGACTGAGACAATCAGGTATCTGACTGAAGTTCAATCGCCTCTTGTAAGGATTGTAGATAGAGTTGCTTCAACTCTACCGGTGCCACAACCTTCACCCGTCCTGACTGATCCAGCCCCCTTAAACGAGTCCACGCCGTGATAGATAATCGCGGGTTCGATATTCGATTCGGAATCTACACGCCACAGTCGTAAACTTCCATCGCTACTGGCTACCGCCAAAGATTTGCCGTCAGGCGAGCACGCCAGTGAGCAGATTGCCCGATCGCCGATGCGAAGAAAACCAGTACTTTCACCAGTGGCGGCCTCCCAAAAACATACCATCCCATCCTTATTGCCTGAAACCAATATTCTGCCATCATGGGAAAATGTTAGACTAAAAACACGTTTGTTGCTCCCACGCATAACCGTCTTAAGTTGTGGCTTGGGGCCAGCAAGGTTCCACAGACTGATTTGCCCTACCCAGTCTGCGGCTGCGAGCGTCTTGCCGTCTGGAGATATTGCCAAACTAATTACTGATTGTTCATGATCAGGGAGTTCTGCTACAACCCTTCCCGTCTTTACGTCTGTTATCTTTACGAGTGTCTTGCTTGCCCATGCCAGGGTACTGCCACCGGGGAAGAACTCCAGTGTACCGGCCTGGCCACGATAGTCTGATTCTCTGTGAATGATGGTGCCATCGGACACTTTGCGGATGAGCAGAGTACCATCAGGACTTGCGGAAGCAAGGTAATTTCCCTGACGAGAGAATTCGATGTCGCAAATCCCTGCCTGATGTTCGTGATAAGTATTGAGTACCTCACCATTCGATATCGCTTGTAATTGAACCTCACCTGATTGAAGACCCAAAGCCACTACTTTTCCATCCGGCGAGATGGCAATGAAATCTCCCTTAGCATCGAATCGGCGGAGTGCAGTTCCTGATTCAACATCCCAGACTCCTCCAGGACGACCGGAACTAATTTCTACCAGAAGGCGACCGTTTGGACTGAACTCCACATCTGACCAGTTAGATAGCAGACCTCCTTTCACCAAGATCGAACGCGCCGAATCTGATAGATCCCATACCCTAAGAGTGTTGTCCATCCCAGAAGAAACAAGGCGCGCCGAGTCCGTCGAGAATTCAATAGCGCCAATTTCCCCTTCATGGCCTCTTAATGTATCGAGCAAACGTCCGGAAGTCCTCTCCCATATCCTGACGGTGTGATCTATACTCGAAGTGGCTATAAGCCGCCCATCCGGGGAGAACCTTGTTGCCATGATTGCCCCAGAGCGGACAAGCGGATCGCTCAATTTAACGACTTGCTTGTCATCGTCGATCTCAGTGATATCGTACAACCGGAAATGATCAGCCAATGTTTGAGCGACTGCAAGTACGCCACCATCAGGCGATATGGCAAACCCTTGAATTCTAGACGGCTGCTGAAAGCGGTCCTTGGCTTCGCCACTCGGCACACTCCACAGCCTCATTGATGCATCCCAACTTCCACTGACAAGCGTCCTGCTATCGGGGAAGAAGATAAGCGAATTAACCGCCTTGGTGTGCCCCTTAGCTTCCGCGAATCGAGCGAACTGGAGTTCGGTTCTGACTCGGCCTACATGCTCGCACCCGACGGACGCGGCAAGGCGAAGCTGGCTTGCTTGAAGAACCGCCACGGCGAACCGGTGTGCGTCGAGCTGGAATTCGACGGCACGTTGCAACGCTTCACACCCCCCACCGCTTGGAGCGATTCGCCGACTGAGCAGTGGGGATTACCAGCGGGGGGCGATGCCGGTGGATTCTGAACACCCGAGAAAATTGCCGCCGTTGCCAAGACCGCTGGAGCCAGTGGCGAGCCCCGAACCTGGGCAACGGGAGACAACCGACAAGCCGAATCGCAAGGCAACTGCCGGCCGCTTCGCGGTGCTGAATGAGTTCGTTGACTGTTCGCTGGCTGGGCTCACTAAGGCCGATCTGATTGTCTGGTTGGTGCTGTACCGCGACACCCGCAATGGCACTGCCCGGACTTCGCAGGCCAACATTGCCCTCCGGGGTGGCGTGTCGGTGCGGGCGGTGCAATATGCAACTCGCCGACTCGAAAAATGCGGGCTGCTGCGGTGCGTTTATCGGGGCGGACTCAACCGGGGGCCGAGTCGGTGGCGAGTGCTTCCGGCCACCAGCAAGCCCCGCGAACCCCCCTAGCGGCTTGCGAATCGCCGTTCGTAAGCACTGACGCAAAAAGGTGTCACCAGCTTACGAAGCCAGCTTCGTATATCCCATAAGGATTCCATAAGGGCGAATCCCTTTATCGCTGATGGCGATAGGGATTCACAGACAGAAAGAAAATACAACCGACGATGACCGTCATCGAATCAACACCGACGGACCTGGCAGCACAGCTTGCCGCATTGTGGACGAAAGGTGCGACTCCGGCGGTTCCCCCTCCGCAGCGACCCACAAAACTGCCACCGTTGCCTGAGCCGCTGCGGTGTGAACTGGACCACGGCAACCCGACAAACTGGAGATACGGACCGGACCGCTATGGCCGCGATGGCTTTCGGCGGGTGACCTGCCAAGCGTGTGGGCGGTTTCGGGGATATGCCCGACCGATTGACAAGCCGAAGCACACCAAGGGTTGACACACATTCTCCAATACTGTATGACTTAGTACATGGCCCAGCGAAAGACACGACCGAAGACGATGACAAAGCGGCTACGCGACGCAATCAACGAATCCCCTTTGTCGTTCCAAGCACTGGAGCGAGAAACGGGAGTTACCCGACAAGCATTGATGCGATTCTCCCGAAGTGAATCGAGTATTCGACTCGACTTTGCCGACAAACTCGCCGAGTATTTTGGGCTGGAATTAACCGATCGAAAGGACTGAGACAATGGCTAGCATTTACCGCAAGAGCTACACGAAACCGCTGCCCGACGGGGCGGAATTGTTCACCCGCAAGGAAAAACAGTTTGCCCGCTGGCGGGTTGGCGGAAAGCCCCGTACGGCGCAAACCACCACCGGCAGGAATGGCGAGTTGCGAATTCGCATCGAAGCCGCAACCTATACGGCAAAATATCGGGACGGCTCGGGTATCGTTCAGGAAACGGCTACTGGTTGCCGTGACAAGACCGCCGCGCAAGCTGTCTTGCGTGACTTGCTGGTTCGGGCTGAACGGGTGAAAAGCGGGCTAGTATCGTCTGCCGATGATGCGGCGATGGACCACCAGCATACTCCCCTATTGGAATCTCTGGCTACCTACGTCGAACACCTGCGGGCGAAAGGGCGTTCGGCGACTCACATTGCCGACTGCGACCGATTGGCAAAGCGGGCTTTTGGCGAGTGTGGTTTTGCTTCCCTACGCGACTTGGCAGGCGAACCGCTGGAGCGATGGCTAACCGGTTTGACTGATGGCGGTTTGTCGCCCCGGACCCGCAATAGCTATCTGCAAGCGGTTCGCGGTTTTTGCAGTTGGTGCGTTCAATCGGGTCGATTGCAGGCCGATCCCACGAAACGGATTAGCAAAATACCCGAGACGACCGACGTTCGCCGACAACGCCGCTCGCTGACCATTGACGAACTGGAGCGATTGCTATTCGCGGCACGGTGGCGACCGCTGGCCGAGTTGGGACGCGAAACCGTTCCCAGCAAGAGCCCCAAGGGCCGGGCGACGTGGAAGCTCGGCCCCCTTACGTTCGACACGCTGCCCGCGGCTGCAAAACGCGCCCGGGAAAAGCTGACCGTCAGACCCCAGCAGATTGCCGACCTGGAAACGCTGGGACGTGAAAGGGCGCTTGCCTACAAAACGCTAGTGCTCACTGGACTACGACGGGGCGAGTTGGCATCGCTCACCGTCGGTTCGCTGGTGTTGGATGGACAGTCGCCTTACCTGATTCTCGAAGCGGGTAGCGCCAAGGATCGCCGGCGGGCCGAGATTTTCCTACGGAATGACATAGCGGTGGACTTATCCCAATGGGTTGCCGACAAACGCGAAGCGCACAGCGAACGCTCTTGGGCTTCTGGCGCGGTGCTGAGCATCAAAGGTGCCAGAGGTGCGCAGCTTCCGATTGACACACCGCTTTTCCCAAGTGTGACCAGCCAGTTAATAAAGGTGCTCGATTGCGACTTGGCCGCCGCCAGTATCGACAAACGCGACGAACGGGGCTATACTGTGGACGTTCACGCCCTGCGGCATACCTTTGGTTCGCTACTGTCAGCCGGCGGTGTGGCACCACGAACTGCACAAGCAGCGATGCGGCATAGTTCGATTGACCTGACGATGAACGTCTACACCGACCCGAGAGTGCTGGACGTGGCTGGTGCGCTCGATTCGCTTCCCGCTTTGCCCCTGGATGAACAACCGGCAGAACGTCAGCGGAACATCGCCACGGGAACCGACCACCACCGACCGCATTCACCGGGCGACTCAGATCAGCTTGCACCAGAGCTTGCACCAAATTCTGACAAACGGTGCAAATCGGTGGCTACTGGTGACAAATGGGAAGGCTGCGATGGTTCGACACAGTCACAAAAAAACCCCGAAAAACAAAGCGTTTCCCGAGGTTTGAGTGAGAGGCGCCGGGCGGATTCGAACCGCCGATGTCGGATTTGCAATCCGATGCCTTAGCCACTTGGCCACGGCGCCCCGATAACAAACTGTTCACAACCTCTATTCGGCGAGGCGGTCAGCTGTCTTTAGCGACAAAAACCGCAGAGTTGACACCCTTTCGCTAAACCTAAGCAATCAGCCACTTTCGGTCAAGTGCAGCCACTTTGACGGTTGGGCTCTTGAGGCGATTTGAGCAGCCCCTGACGCATGAAAGGGCCGAGGTCGGCTGCGACGGTTCCACTGGAGATGCCTGCGATAGCGATTCGATGCAAGTAGTGTTCTGGCACGCGTTCGCGCCACAGGGAAGTAGCACTCGCGACTGCCAGGCCCCAGGGAGGAACCACTGATGCTAGAGGCCGTTGCCAAGTTTTTCCGCTCCGAGCCGTCCGCCAGACTGGAAACGATCGCCCGGCAGGTGGTCGACGAGAGCGTCGAAGACGTCGCCCAACTCGTCGCCGAGCACGTAGAGGGCATGACGCTCTCCGAGGCCCGCGGCTATGTGCGAGCACGATCCACCCAGATCGTCCGCAGGCAAACTCGGCTGGCCATCCACCGACATCCCAGCGCGGTGCCCGACTGGAGTGCTTCGATCATTCGCGTTGCCACCGAACGGCTCGTTCCTTTGGTGCTGCGGCAAACGGGCGTCGGCATTCCCCGTCGAGCCGACACGCGCGCCGCCGCCTAGGAGTCAGAGATCATGGACACCAGCGAGTATCCCTCCCTGCCGAACTTGGCGCAGGTCCACGCCCGCTTGGCGGCCAACAGTCGCCGGGTGGAATCGGTCGTCGACGCACAGCTCGATGGCATCGAACGCTTGTTCACGGCTGCCACGGCCGGCGATTGGGAAGCGATCGCTCAGGCGTCCCGCTTTCTCGCGAAGCAAGACCCGGCCCATCTCGACGGCGAAGTGATTCGCCAAGCGCGGCAAGTTTGCGACGAGTTGGCCCAAGCCCGTTCGCGCACCCGACCGCCCAAGCATCTCGCCACTTTGCTGGAAGCCTGCCGCTCCGTCCGGCAGCCGCGAGGAGAATAAGCCCGTTGGAATGCGCCTCTGTGCCATTCCGAACGGAGAAGCACGCGCCGCGTTCTGGAGACGCATCGCCTGCTAATTTGGGTGCCACTGTCTGGCTTGTCCAGCAGTGCAGTCCCGGTACCCGCTTCGCACTGCTGGCAAGCCAGACAGTGGCACCCGAACGCGATCAAAATAAGTCTGTAGGAATGCGCCTCGGTTGCGGCGACGGTCTATCGCCAGATCGTGTTCGGATACGCGTAGTACACCCGCGACCGGTCGCTCTGGTAATGGATAAACGGGCTTCTGCCGTTGCGCATCCACGAGAGCGTATGCACCGAGGTAAACGGAACGGCCACCGCCGGCGGGCGATTGGGCGAGAGGCCGTGGCGACGCAACGCTTCCAGCCGGGCCATCCGCTGCTTGGCTCGCAGTTGGGCCTTCTGCACCGCGATCGGTCGAGTTTCCACGGCGGGCGTGGTCTCGCCGTAGTACCAATCTGGCCCATGGGCTCCCGCAGGTTGTTCGGCGGGAACGGCCTGTTGGGCGGTTGCGATCTGCAGCGGCGCCAGCGCCAATGCCGCCAGCGTAAGCGTACGGAAGAAGGTCGGTCGGCTCATGAATCAACTCTGGGCGGAGGACGAAGGAGGGATGGCTGGCGACGTGGCGAGAAACCAGCAACAGGTCCCTCTCCCCCGAGGGGAGAGGTTAGGAGAGGGGTTGAACAACGAGGTCATTCCGACCCTCCCCTAGCCCCTCCCTGCAAGGGAGGGAAATGCTATTACTGCTCGCTCTTCCCCAATTTTCGGCCGTCCGCCGGCCGACCGATGAGCCCGATCCGCCCCCCACGGCCCTAAGCCATGCCTGCTGAAGCGGTCAGTCGAACTACGCAGACCTTACGGGCTGCTCTTCGGCTTCGGCACGCGCCCGCCGCCTTTCTTGCGACGTTTCCCGCGACGTGAACCGTCGGCGGGCTTCTCCTTCACCGAGTCGACCGGTTGGCCGATTGATTCGCGCATTTGGTCGATGCGGTCGCGAATGGCGGCGGCCCGTTCGAATTCCATCGCGTCGGCCGCGGCGAGCATCTCTTCTTCCAACTCGCCGACGTATTCCTCGGTGATGTACTGCGTCTCTTCCGTGCGGCCGACCGCGGCGTTGGCCTGCACGTGAGCCGACGCCTCGGCTTCAATCCCCCGATGAATCGCCTTGCGAATCGTCTCCGGCGTGATGCCGTGTTTCTCGTTGTACTCCTGCTGCAAGATCCGCCGCCGCTCGGTCTCGTCGATGGCCTTTTGCATCGAGTTGGTCACTTTGTCGCCGTAGAGAATCACTTTCGCATTGACGTTTCGCGCGGCGCGGCCGATCGTCTGCATGAGCGACGTCTCGCTCCGCAGAAAGCCCTCCTTGTCGGCGTCCAGTATCGCCACCAGCGATACCTCGGGCAGGTCGAGGCCCTCGCGCAAGAGGTTGATCCCCACCAGGGCTTCGAATTTGCCGACCCGCAAGTCGCGCAGCAGCTCGACCCGTTCGAACGCGTCCAGCTCGCTGTGCATCCACTTGCACAAGATGCCCTGCTCGACGAAATAGCCGGCCAGGTCTTCCGCCAGGCGCTTGGTGAGCGTGGTGACCAGCACCCGCTCGCTGGCGGCGGCCCGTGCGCGGAGTTCCTCCAGCAAATGCGGAATCTGCCCGCGGGCTGGCGACACCTCGATCATCGGGTCCAACAGCCCCGTGGGCCGCACCACCTGCTCGACCACCTCGCCGCCGGTTCGCCCGAGTTCGTAGGGGCTGGGCGTGGCCGAGACGTACACCACCTGGTCAATCCGCTCCTTGAACTCGTCGAACTTGAGCGGCCGATTGTCGAGCGCGCTCGGCAGTCGAAACCCATGCTCGACCAGCGTCTCTTTGCGGCTGCGGTCTCCGGCGTACATCGCACCCACCTGGGAGACGGTGGCGTGCGACTCATCGATGAACAGCAAGAAATCTTTCGGAAAGAAATCGAACAGCGTGTGAGGCGGTTCCCCCGCCGCACGGCCGCCCAGAATGCGGCTGTAGTTCTCGATGCCTGGGCAATAACCGACCTCGGTCATCATCTCCAGGTCGAACCGCGTGCGGGCGTTCAGCCGTTGGGCTTCCAACAGGCGACCGTCGCTGCGGAATTGCTCCAGCCGACCGGAGAGTTCCTTGCGAATTTCGTCCACGGCCCGTTCGATCCGCTCTTCGGGCAGCACAAAATGCTTCGCCGGGTAGATGTACACCTCTTCCAGAGAGTCGATCGCCTCGCCGCTCACCGGGTCGATGATCGAAAGCCGCTCGATCTCGTCGCCCCAGAACTCGACGCGATAAGAGAACTCTTCGTACGACGGCCAGATCTCGACGCAATCGCCGCGGACGCGAAACTTGCCGCGGACGGGGTCGGCGTCGTTCCGCTCGTACTGGATGTCGATCAGCTTCGTGAGCACCACGTCGCGGTCGAGGTTCTCTCCCACCCGCAGGCCGACCATCATCTCCTTGTAATCTTTCGGCGAGCCCAATCCATAGATGCAGGAGACGCTCGCCACGACGATCACGTCGCGACGACTCACCAGCGAGCTGGTGGTCGCCAATCGCATGCGGTCGATTTCTTCGTTGATCGAGGCGTCTTTTTCGATGTAGATGTCCCGCTGCGGGATGTACGCCTCGGGCTGGTAATAGTCGTAGTAGCTCACGAAGTAGCTGACCGCGTTGTGCGGGAAGAACTCCTTGAACTCCGAGTACAGCTGCGCGGCCAGCGTCTTGTTGTGCGACAGCACGAGCGTGGGTCGTTGCAACTGCTGGATGACGTTGGCCATCGTGAAGGTCTTGCCGCTGCCGGTGACCCCCATCAGCACCTGCTCGGCTCGCCCCTCGCGCAGCCCGCGTGTGAGAGCCTCAATCGCCTGCGGCTGATCCCCCGCGGCTTCAAACGGTGCTTGCAAATCAAACGGCGGCATGGCAGAGAGTCGAGTGTCGGGGGTCCAGAGTCGAGGGCAAACGTCGCAACGCCCAATCCCCCATTAAACCACAACTCGACGCGGAGCACGACCCATCCGCTTCTAGTGCCAGTGATGCTCGATCTCTTCCAGCGTCTTCCCTTTCGTCTCAGGCACCTTCAGAAAAACAAAGATGAATCCCAGCACCGACATCGCAAAAAAGGTGAAGAAGGTGTTGGCGGGGCCTGCTTCTTTCAAGAGCAGTGGGAACAACAGAGTAACGATATACACGGCAACCCAGATGGCAAAAGTGGCTACCGACATCGCGATGCCGCGCATCTTCAAGGGGAAGATTTCAGACATCACGACCCAAGTAACTGGGCCAAACGAGGCGGCAAAACAGCCCGTGTAGCTGACAATGAAGACCAGCAACGGAATTCCGGTCCAGCCAAACTGAAAACATAGGCCAACCATCAACAGGCTGATGCCCATGCCTGCCCCGCCACCGAGCAACAGCACCTTCCTGCCTGCCTTGTCGACAAACAAAATGGCAACGAAAGTGAAAATCGTATTGACGACTCCAATGATAACCGTCTGCAGGAACGCCAGATGCGTTGGGATCCCGACCTCTTTGAAGATTTCAGGCGCATAATACATGATGGCATTGATGCCCTGAAACTGTGAGAATATAGCCAGGACGACTCCCACAAAGACGGCTTGCTTGAATCGCCCGGAGAACAGTTCTTTTAGCGTCCCCTTTTCTTCGAGCAAAGCTTCCTGAACATCGTTCAAGATGCTCTTGGCGGCTTGCGCGCCGTTGATGTTAGTGAGAATCCCCAACGCTTCGTTTTCTCTCCCTTCTTTCACCAGCCAGCGGGGGCTCTCTGGCACAAAGAACATGGCGGCGAAGAACAATACCGCCGGAATCGTTTCAGAACCGAGCATGTAGCGCCAGCCCATCTCGACGTTCCATGCTTCATCCCCCAAGCCCTGCACAAGCATGTTGACAAAGAAGATCAGCAGAATGCCCAGCACGATGGCCAACTGGTAGAGCGAGACGAGCCGGCCCCGAATGTTGGCCGGTGCCAGTTCCGTAATGTAGAGAGGCGATAGCATCGAAGCGGCTCCGACGCCCAAGCCGCCGATGAATCGAGCGATGACAAACTCGGTTAGATCTCTGGGGATGGCTGAACCAATTGCGGAAATACCAAAAAGAACCGCGGTCAGAATGAGAATCTTCTTCCTGCCCCATCGGTCGCTCGTCCAACCGGCAAGCATGGCCCCGACGATGCAGCCGATGATCGCGCTCGATGCTGCCCAGCCTTTCCCCAAGGGAGTGAGTTCGAACTTCGTCTCCAAGAATCCGATCGCTCCTGAGATGACCGCCGTGTCATAGCCGAACAGCAGGCCCCCCAAGGCGGCGATGCCCGTGATGTAGTACACGGATTTCATGTTGATCCGTTCGGAGTTTCCGTCTTGGCCGACCATGATTAGTATGCTCCTACTGGTTTCGGGGCCGTTACGCGCGCACGCTTGACCGTCGCACATAACTCGGTGGAACCACCTCGATTAGGTCAGATAGAATACAAGCCTTCGGTGGCCGACACAACTATTGATCTTTGCGCTGTCAAAGAACCCAAGGCGACCAACGGGAGCCTGGACCACGTGGAGCAAACATCGCCCAGGAGGCTCATTCGCCGCGCAATCATCAATAAGGTATCCGCATGGAAGGCCAAAAGAGGCGCAAGAGCGTCGGTTGGGACTCGCAGAATTTGCCCCTGCATTTCGGCGAGACACGGAGCAGAGCAGCATCGACCACGGCGTCCGAGCCTGAGAGCGACCCGCCGAGGGAGCCGGGCGCACCTTGCCGCTCGCTCCGCATGGGAGTCTACGGCCAACGGCACCTATGCCACCGGGGCCTCGTCGGCCTGGTGGAGTTTATGCTGAGAGGCGTACTGAGCTAACAGCGAAATCAGCTTCATGCGGTCAATCGGTTTGGTAGCGTAGTCATCGCACCCCGCATCGAGGCATTTCTGCCGGTCCGTTGACATCGCATGGGCGGTCAGGGCGATGATTGGCCGATGGTATCCTACTTCTCGCAGTCGACTTGTTGCCGTATAGCCGTCCAGTACCGGCATCTGCATGTCCATCAGGATCACATCGAAGGGATGACCATCTGACTTCGCAGAGATTGCTAATTCCAATCCAATCTGTCCGTTGTCGGCAAGTGTGACCTCTGCTCCTGCTTTCTTCAAGATGAAACCAATCAGCCGTTGATTATCTGGACCATCTTCGGCAAGCAAAATGCGACAGTTCTCGAGCGACAACTCCGCCCCATCAGTCACTTTCGTATCCACGGTTTTCTTCCTAGTCACTTCGACAGCGTCACGAAGCAATCGCACATCCTCCAGCGGACCGGTGGAAATCGTGGCGGAAAACGTGCTGCCCGTGCCAACCGTGCTGGATACAGAAACGTCGCCACCAAGAAGTTCAACCAGTCGCTCGGTAATCGTAAGTCCAAGACCTGTTCCACCGAACTTTCGAGTCGTCGAGCCATCGACTTGAGTAAACGGCTGGAAGAGCTTCTCAATCTTCTCTTCGGCAATCCCAATGCCGGTGTCGATCACGTCGAATCTCAGTTTCGGTTCCTCACCCGGCCTGTTCAGCAGGCACGTGACAATCTGAATTGATCCTGTTTCCGTGAATTTGATAGCATTCCCAACGATGTTGACGAGAATCTGGCGCAAGCGAGTAGGATCGCTCTGAATCGTTTCGGGAATGGGGCCGTCAAATCGAACATTCAAGGGCAAATCCTTTGCTGCTGCCCGCACCCTCATCAATGAGGCAACGTCAGCAATGATCTCGTGGGGGGAGCAGGCAATCAGTTCCACATCAAGTTTCTTTGCCTCGATCTTGGCCAAATCGAGAATGTCGTTGATGAGGCGGATGAGGAAATTGCCGTTCTCTTTGACCGTGCGTGCGGCATTGATGTCCTCTGGTTCGGTGGCGTTGTCCAGCACGATGTCATTGAATCCAAGGATGGCGGTCATTGGAGTGCGGATTTCATGGCTCATGTTGGCGAGGAACTCAGACTTGGCCCGGTTGGCGATGTCGGAAAGGTTCTTGGCTTCTATCAACTCGGCCTCCGCCCGCTTCAATTCAACATTCTCCTTCACTCTGGTCAGATCACGAACGATGCCGGTGAATAGGTGGGAAGAGCCGGTCGTATCATTCGGTTTTGGACGAACCTCGCTCACCGAAAGATGGATCGGGAACGTGGTCCCATCCTTCCGCTTCCCAACAGCCTCTCGACCGATGTTGATGATGTTCTTCTTGCCGGTTGTCAGGTAACGGGCCAAGTACCCGTCGTGTTCTTCTCTGTACGGTGAAGGCATGAGAAGATTGACTCTCTTTCCCAACACTTCGTCGGCTTTGTAGCCGAACATCTCCTCGGCGGCAGAGTTGAACTCCTCGATGGACCCCGTCACGTCGATGGTGATTACCGAATCGACTACGTTTTCCAGAATGGAGCTATACCGCTCTTTTGCCTTCCAAATCCGATTGTTGGTTGCCTCAAGAGTAGCCCGATGTCGGGCCACTGCTTTCATTTCCCCCATGCTCTGTCTGATCGTGATGAGCAAGAATATGTCTTCAAACACAACCCATGCGGCATGTTCAAACACACGCCAGGGGCTTGCCGTGAGAACTCCAAAGACAGATTGTGGATACAAAAAGCCCCGAACAAAGTGGTCTGCCGTCACAACGACTGTGGCCGAAATGAGAATGCGCCAATCTCGATAACAGGCGAGAAACGCTAATGACCCGAAGACATGAAAATGTGTCTCGATGCGTCCACCGCTCAGATGGATGAGCAGAGCAGAGGTCAACATTTGGCTGATTGCGATCACGTGACGAGTTAACGTCGAGCCGGGACGTGTGAGGGCAAGGCAAACAGGAAAGAGTGTAATCAGGCCACCCAGCAAAATCGCTGACCAAACATGAAGATGTGTCTCACTGGTCGCACCGGCCCAAGTATACGGGGAAATCCAGACCGCTGCGACAATACCAGCTATCCACTGTATGATCATCAACTTGGCAAATAATTGGTCGGTTCGCTGATAGATGTTCGAACGATTCTCGTGGAACAGATCATCCGCCCGTTGCGAAACGGCTTGGCCGTCTGACGCTGATGAGTTTATCATTGAAGTCATTCTTGAGACTCCAAAACACAAGTATCGTCTCGTCCCAGCAATGGGCAGCCGAAGACGAAAGTCTGTTCTTGCTCGGCTACACCGTCCATCAGGAGCGACTCAATAGCACTTCGCCCGGCATTGTCACCTGAATGACCTCGTGAACCCGTAATACCACCGCCAAACATCAAGCGGCCATTTGAGTTGTATAGCAACGAATATCCAGAAGTGGTCGCACGAAATCTCTTTGCTTCGGAACCATCCTCATCACAGACGACCTTGACGCCGGGGATCGCCTCGGCGGAAGACCAGAGGTCAGTCTTCTCCCATCCAGCGAAGAAGCTCGACGGCTTGAAGAACAACACGCGAGCATCTACACGTTCGTGGCAGTGGGCCATTAGCAGGGCCAATTCACTAATGGTTGCACGAGTGCAAGGGCAGCGAGGGTGTGCGAACAGAACGAGGGTCGGGCGATCTGTATTGCGTTCAATGTGACTATCAGCAGGCCAATGCGTGAGAGACGTGGTGACTTCTCCGGGTGTCGCCTCATACTCCCACATCCATGACAATCCGATGCCGACCACGCCAAGCCAGATCACCGTCAGAGCTGGTAAAGAAAACCAGCGTGTTATTTGTTTCCACGTTCGTATTGTGTCGGTCGTCGGTAGAGTCATCACTTGTTCATCCAAGAGACTGCCTCCTTCCTCACCGTTGAGTGGCGAAGAACGGTGCGGATAAGTTCCTCTTTCTTCAACGGGTTTTCTAGAAATTCATCGCATCCTGCTTGAAACCACAACTGTTCTAACTCTTCTGAGCGATATGCTGTCGCAGCAATGATTGCCCCGCGGTAGCCGAGGTCACGCATTTGTTTGGTGGATTCAATTCCATCCAATTCCGGCATCTTGAAGTCCATCACGATGGTATCAAACAGGGTTAATGATTTCCTTACGGCATCTACAGCCGACTGTCCGTTGCACTCCAGAGTGACTACTGCTCCCGCCACCTGGAGAAACTTGAGATAGAGACTCCCCTGATCCACACAATCCTCGGCAAGCAACACCTGCTGGCCTTCAAGAGCCGGGGCAGCTTGAGATGAATCGAAGTGGCTGTCGATTGGTCGTTGTGGAGACTGTGCGTTCACGGTCAAATCCCTGCCCTCGTACCGGGAAGACTCTGACGATTCTGGTTGATGGATCTATTCGGTATTACCACCAAAAAGTTAGCTTGAGCTTTGGCAACGTGCACAGAATCGTTGCAGGATCCGAAAAATCCGCCGCCGGAGGCTGTATGACCGACATAGCCGTACGAGACAGCACTGGTGCGTGATCTTGGCCACACTTGCTGAAACGACGCTGATCGGTTCAGCGCAACTTCTTCGGCGGTTTGCGTCAAAATCTTGTGGGAGCCGCTGTCCAGCTATGTTGTCAACTACACGTCCGGCTGCCATAATGGACGTCCAGGTGTGATTATCTACAAGTCCGTAATGGTTTTCGGGCTTCCCAGCAGTCGCCTTTTTGGTTCCACGACCATGATTTCACAGACCGTAGAATACGCCTTGCGCGCCATTGTCACGATCGCCCAGCACGAGGGGCAGCCCAGCACCGCTCAGAAGATCTCCGAGATCACTCAGGTGCCGGGGCCCTATCTCTCGAAGGTAATGCAGGGCTTGGTGCGCGCGGACTTGGTTGTCTCCAAGCGTGGCTTGCACGGCGGATTTGAACTGACCAAAAAGCCGTCCGAGCTGACCATCTGGGAAATCATCCAAGCCGTCGATCCGTTCCAACGCATTCACGAATGTCCGCTCGGAATCCGCTCCCACGTGGGATCTCTCTGTCCGTTGCATCAGCGGTTGGACGACGCGATGGCCATGGTCGAAGATTCGCTTCGCAAGACGAGCGTCGCCGATGTGTTGGCGCAGCCCGGTAGCACGACGCCGCTGTGCGAAGGGAAACAGGCCGTGACGATTGATCTGAAAGCAGTCGGAACGAAGTCATCGAATGGACCCACGTCCCCGACGAAGAAAAAGACGCGAAGCAGAGGGTAGTCGATGCTTCCTTCCCTCCGAAGACTTGGCCCACACGGTGGTGTGCGGAGGCGCAGCTCGCTTCGAATCTGCTCCTGCTTTCTACTTCTACTGCTGCCGACCGCCAACCGAGCGTCGGCACAGCTCGATTTCGAGGCAGAGCCAATCAATTACAACACGGCGCCGGTCAACGACCCCGTCGAGAAGTTGCGGCAGAAGGTGGAACGGGGCGACGTGAAGCTCGCCTACGACGACAGGTATGGATACCTGACCGGCCGGCGGATCATCAGAGCGAGTCGGCCCAACGGCGTATCGAGTCGGCCGCGGAGAAGCTTGTTGATTACTTGCTGTTCGCCGATGAGTTTGAGTTGACCGACGCGGTCGAAGGAACTTCACAGTTCACCGCGGAGTTTTCCGCACGTGGACCGCGAGACAGCAAGGGCCGCTCTCTGCGAGACCTTGATTTCACGACGCGGTTGATGAAGTACCCTTGCAGCTATCTCATTTACTCGGAGCCGTTCGACTCCCTACCAGAGGAAGCGAAAGATCACGTCTACCGGCGCCTGTGCGACGTTCTCTCCGGTCAAGACGATAGCGACCGCTTTGCCCATCTGCAGCCGGTCGACCGCCAGGCGATTCTGGATATTCTGCTCGAGACGAAACCGGTGCTACTCGCGTACTGGAACGACCGAACCTAGACGCTCGTGCCGCAGAGGCCAGACGAGCTACTCCCGTTGATTCTTCTCGCGCAGCAACTGGGGCGGGAAGACGGCTGGCTTTGAACCGCTCCGTCGCCGTAGATTAGCGCCCATCCAGCGTTTGTGGCTGAAGGGGACTCGGTTGGCGTCGGCCACCGCAAGAATCTGATGCAGGTCAGCTCGCATCTTCTTGATTCTCTCTCGATGCTCTTTGCTGAAAATGAGATTGTGCTCTTCGTGCGGGTCGTTTTTCAAGTCGTAGAGTTCATCGAGGTCCCAGATGCCGTGGTACTGAATCAACTTGTACTGCGGAGTTCTCAACGCGAACGTGGTGGGAGTATGGGGGAAGTTGTATTCCCAATAATACTCGTACAACAGATTCTGCCGCCACTTGGAGGGGCTTTCTTGGCCTGCCGCAAGTGATAGAAAACTCTGGCCGTCCATCTGCTCAGGGGTCTCGAGGCCAGCCGCATCGAGAATCGTGGGGCCAATGTCGATATTGGCGACGACTTCCTGCACCGTCGTTCCAGCCTTCCACCGTTTCGGGCATGTAGCGAGGAGTTTGCCGACATGATCGATCTTCTGTCTGAAGACCAAGGCATGACGTTCCGACAGGCCGAGGAGCAACTCCTGGGCGCAACGCACGAATCGTTTGGCGCGGCACTCTGCCGGAAGTGGAAGTTCCCCGTGCAACTTGAACTTGTCGCCGGCTATCACCACCAGCCGATGCAACTTCCCGAAGCAGACCGCATGCTGCCGGCGATCGTCCACGTGGCCGATGTTCTGGCCGCTCGGATTGACGTTGGTTATACACGCACCGTGGAAACCAAGGCGGTCACTCCAGAAATACTCAATGCGTTGGACCTCAGCGAAGTGGACTTGGAAGCTCTTGCTGAGACGCTTCCCGAAGCGGTCGAGGAAACGCAGCAACTGCTCTCCGAGAGCTGAAGACGCTGCGAGAAGAACGCCTCGCGGCTTACCAACTCATGTTTTCAACGAGACAGCTCGATTTCCGACTCGTAGATCCGCCACCACGACTCGGCCTCTTCGCGGGTCCACAGATAGCGCGCTGCCAAGGGACGCAGCAGTTCGAGAGCCTCGCCTGCGTCGCGGGGTCGGTCTTCCGGGCGGCGCTGTACGCAGCGGGCGATCAGGTCGTCCACCTCGGCGGGGATCTCGCATCTGGCCGTCTCCGCTACTCGTGGCGGATCGTCGTGCATCACCTGGGTGAGGATGTCGACTGTTGTGTATCCCATAAACATGTCCCTCCCGGTGAGTAGCTTGAAAGCGGTCGCCCCCACTGCGTAGACGTCGGCAGCCGGAGAAAGAGACGAGGCGTCCTCGAGGCACTCGGGCGCGATGTACTGGGGCGTGCCGCTGATCATACCCGACTGCGTGATATTGCCGCTCAGGCGGTCGTCGAGGTCTTTGGCCAGTCCGAAGTCGACCACCTTCACCCAATCCGCCATGCCGCCGCGACGGCACAGCATGATGTTCGTCGGCTTCACGTCGCGATGGATCAAACCCCGATCGTGGGCCTCTGCCAAGGAACCGAGCACCTGCTGCAGGATCCACAGGGTGCGCGAAACGGTGATCGGCCCGTCGCGCTCGACCAGTTGTCCCAGCGTCACTCCGGCGACAAACTCCATGGCAAAGTAAAAAACGCCGTCGGTGGTGCGACCATAGTCGTAGATCTCGATCGTGTTGGGATGCGTCAGCGAGCTGACCAGCTGCACTTCCCGCTCGAATCGCTTGACCGCCGCGGCGTCGGCGAACTGACCGTCGAGCGTCTTGATCGCGGTCGGCCGCCGCAGCATCGCATGCCGAGCGAGGTAAACGCGTCCCATGCCACCTTCGCCGATCAGATTTTCCAACGTGTATTGGCCGAGCTGACGCACTTCGCTCATCTCCCGCCGCAACCGGACCGCGGCCAGAGCCGACGCGAAAGCGACCACGCCGAGCAGTGTCAGCAGACTCACCACGCCGCTCGCCAACCGCCCAAGAAAGTCGAGCGCGGCGTAGGCCTGATCGCGCTCGATCTCGGTCGCCACGCCAAAACCGTAATCCTCAAGCCACATCCACGCGCCGACGACCACCACGCCTCGATAATCGCGGTAGCCGTCCAGGTCCATGTCGTCGATGTCCGCTGCCGCGGCGGCGGCCATCTTCGTGAGCGGACGCTCTTCTGCCGGGGTTGCGCCCGCTTGTCCGAGGGTCAGGTCGACGCCCGGATCCCGCAGCTCGACGTGCAGCACGGAACTCGCCGTCGGCGAATCTTCCAACAGCCCGCACTTGCGCAGTTGCGATTCGTAGCGGCTTTCCGAGAGCAGTTGTCCCGAACGGTTGAATGCGTAGGTATCGCAACGCGGCCCGGCGCGGCCCAGGTCGAGCAACGCCGTAAAATCGGCGGATGCCCGCACGCTCATGAACAGCCCGCCGAGCACGTCGCCACTCTCGCCGTGTATCGCACTGCCGACGACGATCAGCGGCGCTCCGGCGGAGGTAACTTGTTCGTCATCAAAGAATGAGCCTTGGGTGGTCGGCGGCAGCAACACCGACCCGCCCAGCCAAACCGGCTCGAGCAACGTCCGCCCCTCGGGCGACAACGTCTGCAGCAGCATCCGTGGCCGCGAGGAGCTGAACAGAATCTTGCCCGAGGGATCGACGCCGCTCACGGCGACCACCTCCGGGCGTTCCGAAGTCTTGGAAAGAAGCTCTGCCATGTGCCCGTGGTGCGGAGACTGCTCGCGATCGGCCGCCTCGATCGTGGCAACGTCTGCCCAATCGACCAGCTTCGAGTAATGGTTTCGAAGATGGGGGTGCTCGGTCCAGGCCTCCATTTCCCGCAGTTGCAGCTTCAGCCAGATGTCGACCGCGGCCACGTTCGATTCGAGAGTCGCCTGCAGTTGCCCGGCGAGATTGTCGCGAAGCCGTTGGCGGATTCCCCCGTACATTCCCCAGCTCAGCACGCTCAACACAACCGCCAGACCCAACGCCCCCGCGGCGAACCACAGTCGTGGGGAGCTGGCCCTGCTCAGCCGATCACTAATGCTCATCGAAAGTGCCGGCGGATGGGAAGTTGCCGGCGAGGGTCTCACTCGCTCGAAGATCCGCGTCACGTCGGGTTCAATCGAAATGGTGCGCGGATCGTGGTGCGCCAGCAGCGACTCGACTTCAGCGCGCAGCGGCCGATCCCCTTCGCAGCGCCGGTCGAGAAATGCCGCGCGGTCGCTTTGCGGCTGTTCCAGCGCCTCTTGGAATACCTCCATGGCCTGTCGGTGGCGGTCGGCGTTCACGGTTCGTCCTGCTCTGAAAGTTCGCGCCGCAGCCATGCCCGGCAAGCGGTCCATTCGCGTTCGACCGTGCGTTTGGAGACGCCCAGCACTTCGGCCGTCTCTTCGACGTTCAACCCGCCGAAGAAGCGGAGCTCCACGAGCTTTGCCTGTCGCGGGTCGAGGTCGGCCAACTTCAGTAATGCCTCGTCGAGTGCCAGAACGTCCTCATCGCGCTCCGCGGAAACGGCCAACGGCTCGTCGAGGGGTACTCTCCTGCCCTGCCCTCCTCGTTTCAGGCGTTTCTTTGATTTCGCATGATTCACGAGCACACGCCGCATCGCCTGGGCGCCGACCGCGAAGAAATGAGAGCGGCCTCGCCAATCGACGCGCGTCTGATCGATCAGTTTCAGATACGCCTCGTTGACCAGGGCCGTCGCCTGCAGCGTGTGTCCCACGCGTTCCTGCTGAAGATAACGACCGGCCAGTCGCCGCAAATCGTCGTAAACCAATTCCAGCAAGCGATGCGAATCGGCGTCGTCGCCGGCGACGATGGCCGAGAGTATCTCGGAGGCCTGATTTCCCATGGAGCTCTCCTATCGAGCGAAGCCGTAGCGCTGCTCACCCTGAACGACCGAACCCCGGCGAGAAGACCTGCCGCCACAAACCGCCTGCTCCCGGGGGGAGGCCCAGCACTCCGTAGATTCTAGCCGGGTCTCTCGCCACGGCCACCCTGGTCGGCAAGGTTCTGGGAGAAGTTCCAAGCGTCTGGAGAAGATTTCGTGGCGGGTTTTGGGGGTGAATGTTGCGTATCTCCCTGACAGCACCGACGTCGGGCGTCCCGCATGGGGCAGCTCGCCGCGGATCGAACTCCCTACGCCACACTCGACAGAGGAGAGAACGATGAATGGGTCACGAAGTGAAGTCAACTTGCGCCCCGTCTCCGGGAGCCGTCGGCGTGCCAGCGGTCAGCAGATGCAACCTCCGCTCCATCGTGCCGCGGAAGTCCTACAACAGGAGGCGATCTCCTTGCGGACCGTCGCCCGCCGGATGAACGTCTCGGCCGATCAGGCCCGAGCCGAGCTGAACCCCCAGCGGGATCTACGCCTCTCGGACCTCTACCGTTGGAAGTCCGCGCTGAAAGTGCCTGCGGTCGACCTGCTGGTTCATCCGGGAACCGGCCTGTCGGATTCGATTCAGCTCCGAGCCAAACTGCTGAAGATGATGAAGACGGTCCGCTCGATCCAGGAAACGTGTGCCAGCGAAAACGTCAGCCGCCTTGCCGAGCGACTGGAGCGCCAGCTCACCGACTTGATGCCGGAGTTGAAGGACGTTTCGTCCTGGCCCTCTGTCGGCAAGCGGCGCACGCTTGATGAATTGGGCGCGATCACCGAACGCATGTTGCCCGAGTCGATTTTCGGCAACAACCCGCCGTCCAACGGCGTCAGCGACTGAACCGACAGTCGCTGGCGCTGCGGCGCTAGTTTTCCGAAGTGTCCGGCACATAGCCAGCGATGGCGGCGCCGATTTCGAAGCAGTGGTCGTTGTGTTCGACGCACCGCTTGACAACATAGGTTCGTTTTCCAATGGGCAGCCACAGGGAAACTTGTTCGCCGGGATACAGCTGTTCCGAATGCAGAAATGCGATTCCGCCGCGCGAGACATCGCTCGTCACTACTTGCGCGATTGAGTACTTCCTCGGAATCGACGCATACGTCTCTTTGCATTCCAACACGCCTCGGCGAGTGAAGCGGTGTCGGACAAACTGGCGGCGATCGTCGGGGATCGACGGAATGACGCCCCGTAGCGCGAGGCGATCCTGCCACTCGCTGGGAACGGCCAGGTCGCATTCACAGCTCTCGAGCAGCCTGTTCAGGAGTTCAGAATAATCTTCTTCCAACATTGCCACAGCCCTTGGTTAAGTCTCGCCCCCGCTTGCCGATCCAGGATCGCAATTGTGTCTTTCTTTGGCAGCCCAGGCCGATAGGGCCGGTTGCTGGTGAGTGCCTCGTACACGTCCACGATGGCACAAATCTGCGCCCACGGGTGAATCGTGTCTTGGGAAATCCCCACCGGATATCCGCTGCCGTCCAGTCGTTCGTGATGCTGATAAACCATCATCAGTTGAGCGAAGTTCAGATCATCGCGGCTGGCCAGCAGCCGTAACCCGTTGGAGGGGTGATTCTTGATAACTTCCCACTCGTGTTCGTTCAGCTGCCCCCGTTTCTTGAGAATTGTCTCGGGAATGTCGAGCTTGCCCACATCGTGCAGCAGCGCGCCGGTCGCTATCTCTTGAAGCTCATGGTGATCGGTGATGCCGGTAGCTTTCGCCAGCAACACACTGTAATACGCGACATTCGCCGAGTGGGTGAAGGTTTGGTAGTCGTGATGCATCACCTTCATCAGATCCAGTGCCATCACGTTCTCTCGGCAGATCAGATCGACTGTCTGCACGGCCAACTCCTTGGCCGTCTCGACCGTTTTGGTCGTGTCTCGTTCGGTAAACGCTTCCGCCAGGACGTCGCGGACGATCTCGTTGAGGCAGCCGAACCGACGTTCCACCGGCAGGCTCTCGTCGCTTAGAATCACGGCAAAGTGTTTGCGGAGGTATTGCTGGTACTGCTCGTGGTCGTACAGAGTGACGAACAGTCGTTTCACGCCACGGTCGAGCAGCCGCTGAAGGTCCGTCGCTTCGAGGGGACAGTCCGCGTCGCGGTACAGGTGGATCGGCGTGTCGGGATTGTCCCGGACGAAGAGGGGAAAGTTCGTCGCCTCCGACGGACAGATAGTCGCCAGCGAAACTGGAATGAATCGTTCAATTTCGGTCGCTGTTGTCGTCATCGATAGCACTCCATACTCTTTGGGACATTGCCAGCAAGTGCGGGATCTGGCGTCTAAGCCAACAGTAGGTCACCGTTGCGCAGGGAATGGCACCAAATCTTTTGATTTGATGCTCCCGTAGCTTCGGAAAGCGTCAGGCTGCGCCGCTCGTAACGGCTCTGCGGTAGAGAGGGGCTATGACGATACTATCTTCTGTATCCCGAAGGGATTGCACTCCAGAGCCCAGGGTCGCCGCGCAGCGGCGCACCCTGGGTCGGCAAACTCCAAGGGCACCTTATCCTGAAGGGATTATACTAGTCCGAAACGCAGGCCGGGGAATTCAACATCTGGGGTATAAAGACCATCGTCTTCATGGAGTTTAATGGGTAAGTGTGTGGCCTCAAGGAAATTGGAATTCGACTTGCCCCGGCAGGGGCAACGGCGTGTGGCCAGGGGCGTCAGCCCTGCTGTTTATACACAAGTCCCAGCGGGGCGGCCCTATTGCAAGGCAGGCGGGATTAGGGCCGCCCCTTTGGGGCTGGGTATTCTGTCATCGTCACCAACCCAGGGCGACGCTGCGCTCTGCCCTGGGCTGACATAGGATCGCCCCTTTGGGGTTACGGAGTTGTCAGCCTTCGGCTTTTCCTTCGACAATCACAAGCCGAAGGTGTGTATAAACCACAGGCTCCCGCCCCTGGCTACACGACTTGGCTCCTCCGGAGCCGATCTGCCACCGAAAGTCCCTGCCGGGACAAAAGCAGCCAGAAACAAACGCCGATCACAAGAAGTATGGGTAAGGACAAGGCCTCACGGCACCGGCTAGCCCTACGGGCTTGTTCGTGTAGACCGGACTGAGAGCGGGGAAAGCAAGCCCTGTTCGAGGAGTCCCTGCGTTCGCCACTGATCATTCGGTGCGACGGCATTCCCCAGCCGGGCAGGGACACGCAATCCGTGGTCGAGACTTTGGACAGCTTCCCCACCCTCTGCGATCTGACGGGACTTCCCACACCCGAATTCACCCAAGGCGTTTCGTTTCGTCCGATCCTCGAATCGCCGAACGCCCCGGGACATCCGGCCATTTCGTATCGTCGGGAGCGCACCCTGCGCACCGACACCCATCGGCTGATCGTCCATCCCGACGGCTACGTGGAACTCTACGATCACACGTCGCCCGAGCAAGAAACGCGCAACGTAGCGGCTGAGCACCCCGATCTCGTGAGAGATTTGCTGACGAAGCTCAGCGAGCGACTACCAGCCTTCGCTTCGTATTAGCGCGAACCATGGCCGCCAACCCGAGTAGCAGCAGGACCCCCGTCGCCGGCTCGGGCACCGCGGCCGCGGCCGCTGCGAGCGGCGCCACCATGCCGTAGTTCGTTTCCCAATCGGCTAGCGAACCGACGCTCGGGTCGCGTTGCCAGAGGAGAAAATCGTTGCCATCGACATCGCCGTCGAAATCGAAATCGCCGGGCAGTCCCTGAGCAAACAGACCCACGTCGTTGCCGTTGCCGGCCTGGTAAGTGATAAACAGGTCGGTCCCGCCATAGTTGCCTACCAGTCCTCCTTCGCCTAGCCCGTTGAATTCTCCGGATCGTGATCCATCGACGTCGGCAATTAGGAACTCGTCGTAAAGCGACAAAGTGAAACCATCAATCAAAGAGACAAGCAGGTTGCCCGCAATCGTGAAGTCACCAGCAATGTCGAGTTGATCGAACATGCCTGGCGTCGTGCCGCCGAGTTCGACAAAGGCGCCTGCGGCAGAACCCAACGTTAGACCGCCTCCGAAAGTGACCTCAGCCGGGCTGTTTCCAGGCCGCAAGTCGCCAAGGACGTCGATAGCACCGGTCCCGTCGTTGCCGCCATTGTATGAGCCAAGAAAGACGGCTGTGCTGCCGGCGGCCACGTCGATGTTCAGATTGTTCGGGTCCATCGTCACGTCGTCGAAGAACGTGGTCACACTTGCACCGCCGACAGAAATTTGGCCGGTCGCCGAGTTGGCAACGTCGCCAAGTACGTCGGCAAAGCCACCACTGAAGGCCATCACGCCCTGGTTGGTCCAGCCACCGTCAGCGATGAATTGGCCACGGCTGGCGATGAAGCCTGAAGACGTGTTGGTCATGTCCTGGGCAAATTCAATAACACCGCCAAAATTGTTGATTTCACCGGCATTGACATTGCCCGTTCCGCCAAACCGCAGCCAATCACTGGCCAGCGTCCGCACTTCCCCCGCGGTTTGATTGTTCAGTGAACTGTCCAGCATCGCGGTGCCGTGCAACAGGCTGCTGTTGAGGACCGCCACGTCGTTGAGATCGACACTGGTGTTTTGCAGTGCCGTTAGCGCGGCTGCGCTGGTCACGCCGTCGACCGGCACCACCCCGGCCATCGCTCCACCCGTGGCATTGACGCGCGTCAGGTTGTCGTGGGTTGCCGAACCGAATTCAAAACGGCCGCCGCTGAGGTTGACGACACTTTGTGAATTGATGGTGGTGGTGCCACCCACGGTGACCAATCCATCATTTTGGATGTTCAATGTCCCTTGGCCAAAATGGCCCACGTACAGATCGCCCGAGTTGTTCCACTGCGAGTTGGGGTCGGTAACCGTCGCCACACCCGTTGAGCCGGAAAACGCTCCAATGACACCGATGGTGTTGGAGACCACGCCGCCCGCCTCGACGTTCAGTGTGCCGTTGCCAGATTCGCCCACGTGCAGCTCGGCGGAGTTGTTCCACTGCGAGCCGCTGCCGGTGACCGTTGCCACGCTCGTTGAGGTGGACTGTAATCCAAGGTAACCGACAGTATTGGAGACCACGCCACTCGCCTCGACGTTCAGTGTGCCGTCTCCGCCGTTGCCCACGTACAGATAGCTGGAATTGTTCCACTGCGAACCAACACCGGCGACCGTTACCACGCCGGTGGTACTAAGCTCATCACCAATGACGCCATATGTGTCGGTGACCAGTCCCCCGCCGCTGATGTCGAGTGTGCCGTTGCCAATGTTTCCTACGTTCAAATAGCCGGAATTGCTCCAGGTGGAGGCGTTGCCGTTGGGATCCGTGCCAGCGACCGTCACCGCGCCAGTGGAGTTGGGATCATCACCGATGCGACCATTTCCGTTGATGACCAGTCCGCCGCCGGTGATGGCCAGTGTGCC
>CAXMSB010000042.1:0-41820 GCA_964195615.1 uncultured Granulosicoccus sp.
GTCAGTATGGAGACACGATTAGTCCGGCACTTGGAATAAGCGTTACCGTCCCCGAACCCACCACCGCCACCCTCTCGCTACTAGGTCTAGCGGCAGTCGGCATCAGCTATCGACGCAACAGAAAGGCGTAGCTTCACCACCGACAACTAGCCCGGCCATTCTTGGTTGGGCTTTTTGTTTGCACCCACAGCGACCGCTGCAGCCATCCAAGCCCTAGGCCACTGCCAACACCAACCGCCTGACAAGAGCGGCTCAGGCGACCGATGTGGCGTCCTAGCAGAGTGCTACGGCTACCCGTTGGGTGATGGGCGTTGGGGCCGTGGTGGAGGCTAGTACGTACTAGGGTAAGGGCCCGTTTAGGTAGGTTAGGGCGTGTTTTGGCGTTTGCCTGCCAGCAAGAAATATGCTGCTGTAGAAGGTGTTTACCGCGTTTTTTGGGGTGTGCTCAAAAACCAAAAAAAGCATTTCAAGACCGGTGCATTCGACCACTCTGCCACCCGACCGACAAGGATAATGACGCGTGTCGAAATATCTGGTATCCGGTAGCGGATTCTAACGTATTTCGCCGCCCAAGGGCACTGCCAGGCGGCTGGGAATCGTGATTTGGCCGCGTTGACGCTCTTGGGGAACTGCGGTAAAAAGGGGGATTCCAAATACGCTGTTTTCATGCCAGCCAGACACGCTTGGTGGCAAGTAGGATCGTCAGAAAAGGAGCCTTTCCGTGGGTTGTAGCGAACGACAGAAAGAACTGCGTCGCAGGCGCAAACGCCGCGAGAAACTCGAACATTTCCGGAAGAAATTGGAGAAGGCCACTCAGTCGGAGAAGATCGAGATTGCTCGCAAATTGCGCGAAATGACTCCCGGCGCCAATCTGCTCATCGAGAAGTGGAAGCTTGTCGAAGCCGATCGCTAGGGCAACTTGCACTAGCCAGCCGCGGTCGCCGCTTCTTCTTGCTCGATGCGTCGAAATGAAAACTCCTCGTCCTGGTGGTCCACTTCGATCGTGGCTCCCTCGGGATACTCGCCCCTCAAGAGTTCCGTAGCCAGCGGGTTCTGCAGTGATTGCTGAATCACGCGTTTTACCGGTCGAGCGCCGAAGATCGGATCGTAGCCCTCGTTGGCAATCGCGTCGCGTGCTGCCTGGGTGACTACCAATCCCAGCTCGCGTCGTTCGAGCACTGCAGCCAGTTTCTCCAGTTGCAAGTCCACGATCTTCGCCACCTGTGCCCGATCGAGCGGGTGAAAGACGATCGTCTCGTCGATCCGATTCAGGAATTCTGGCAGAAAATGCGCGCGAAGCGATTCGGTAAGCGACTCGCGCATCTCAGCTTCTGAACCACCTTCAGTGGCGATCTGTTGGATGAGTTGGCTGCCCACATTCGAGGTCATCACCACGATCGTGTTGGTGAAATCGACCGTGTGGCCATGGTTATCGGTCAGCCGACCGTCGTCGAGCACCTGCAACAAGATGTTGAAGACGTCGTGGTGCGCTTTTTCGATTTCGTCCAGTAGCACGACCGAATACGGACGGCGTCGTACGGCCTCGGTGAGCTTGCCGCCTTCTTCGTAACCGACGTAGCCCGGAGGCGCGCCGATCAATCGGCTTACCGTGTGCTTCTCCATAAATTCGCTCATGTCGACTCGGACCATCGCGTGCTCGTCGTCGAACAGCGTCTCGGCCAGTGCCTTGCAGAGCTCGGTCTTGCCGACGCCCGTCGGGCCGCAGAACAGGAACGAGCCGATGGGCTGTTGCGGATCCTGCAGACCGCTTCGGCTGCGACGCACGGCGTTTGCTACCGCTTCAACCGCTTCGTCCTGGCCAACCACCCGCTCGTGCAAGCGATCTTCGAGCACCAGCAGCTTGGCCCGTTCGGTTTCCAACATGCGGCTCACAGGCACGCCGGTCCACGCGCTGACAACCTCAGCGATTTCATCGGGGCCGACTTCCTGACGCAGTAGCCGCCGTTGCGGGTCCGAGGGGCCGTCCTCGTGGGATTGTCGTTGCTCCGACTCCTCGAGTTGAGTGCTGAGCTTGTCGCGCTCAACGCCCAGTTCGTACAGCGATTGATAAAGATCCTCGCCGACCGGCTCGCCGGCGGACTGCTTGTCTTTGATCGAGGCGGCCAGTTGTTCGTAGCGGTGCTCGGCCTGCTGCAGACGTTCGCGCACCTGGTGGACGTCGCCCACGCCGAGTTTTTCTGTTTCCCACTGCTCGCGCAGATTGGCCAACTCGCGCTTGAGTTCTTGCATTTCTGAATTGACTTCGGCCAGCCGCTGCTGGGCGTGTTCTTCGGTTTCGTCGGACAGTTGCCTGGCGGCCAGTTCCAGCTGCATCAGCTTGCGCTGCGCCTGATCGATTTCCGCGGGTACGCTTTCCAGTTCCAATGCCAGGCGGCTTGTCGCTTCGTCCATCAGGTCGATGGCCTTGTCGGGCAGAAAACGATCGGCAATGTAGCGGTGCGACAATTCGGCCGCGGCCACCAGGGCCGAGTCTTTGATCTTTACGCCTTTGTGGTGGGCTTCGTAGCGAGGCTTCAAACCACGCAGGATGGCGATCGTGTCTTCGACATTCGGCTCGCCCACGAACACCGGCTGGAAGCGACGTTCCAGGGCGGCGTCCTTTTCGATGTACTTGCGATACTCGTCGAGTGTGGTCGCGCCGATGCAGCGCAATTCGCCGCGGGCCAGAGCGGGTTTCAACAGATTGGCCGCGTCGCTGCCGCCTTCCGCAGCGCCGGCGCCAATGACCGTGTGTAGTTCGTCGATGAACAGAATGACGCTTCCACTGGCATCCTCCACCTCGCGAAGCACCGCTTTCAAGCGTTCTTCGAATTCGCCACGGAACTTGGTCCCGGCAATTAGCGCGCCCAAGTCGAGGGCCACCACTCGCTTATTCTTGAGGCTTTGCGGCACGTCGCTCTGCACGATCCGCAGGGCGAGCCCCTCGGCGATGGCCGTCTTGCCGACGCCCGGCTCGCCGATCAGCACGGGATTGTTCTTGGTGCGCCGCGATAGCACCTGCATCACGCGGCGAATTTCCTGGTCTCGACCGATCACCGGATCGAGTTTCCCCGCTTCGGCGCGGGCCACCAGATCGATGCCGTATTTTTCTAGTGCCTGGAACTTATCCTCGGGATTCTGATCGGTTACGCGGGCGCTGCCCCTAACGCTCTGCAAGGCTTCGAGGATTTTGTGCTCGTCGATGGCGTTGAGCTTCAAGACGTCGAGTGCCTTGCTCTTCACCTTGGCCAGGGCCAGGAGGAGGTGCTCGGTCGAGACGAACTCGTCCTGCATCGTTTCGACTTGATTTTGCGCGGCCTCGAACAGTTTGTTCAAGTCGCTGCTGACTTGGGGCGGTGCGCCGCCGCTCGACTTGGGCAGATGGCCCAACTCCGCCGAGATGATCTGTCGCAATTGCGACTGGTTGGCCCCGACACGATCCAACAGCGGTTTAACAACTCCGTCCGCCTCCTCGATCAACGCCGAGAGCAAGTGCAACGGCTCGATCTGGGGATTCCCCGCGTCGGCCGCGATTTCCTGCGCCCGCTGCACGGCCTCTTGGGCCTTGATCGTCAGTTTGTCGAATCGGAAAGCCATGTTAGTTGCCGAGGTTAGTTGTCGGTGGAAAGTTTATGGAGTTGTCGATCATCCTTTCGTGTGGCCCCGGCTGGGGCCAGGTCGTGTACCGAGTGTCGGTGTCGCCTACGGCGACAAGAGGCTCGCCCACTTGGTTTCCGTAACACCTCTTGTGCTGCGCACACCGATACCTGTCCGAAGATGTTCGAACAAATGGCCTCGAGCAAAAACGGACAGGTATCGGTGCCACCCGTGTTCGTCGCCGCGACGTTGTCCTAAGACTTCACCTCAAACTCGGCATCAATCGCGTCGTCGTCGGAGGAACCGTCGCCACCGGCGTCGGCGGGGGACTCGGCTGCTGAAGCAGCCTCGCCGGGGGCGGCGGAATTGTAGAGGGCTTCGCTCATCGCGTGCGATGCGGTTTCTAGCTCTTCGATGGCCGACTTGATTGCGTCGGCGTCTTCGCCCTGGGCCGCTTCGCGGACTTTGGCGATTGCCGCTTCCAACGAACTCTTGTCGTCGTCGCCCAGCTTGTCGCCTTGTTCCTTAATCAGCTTCTCCAACTGATAGCAGCGAGACTCGGCTTCGTTGCGGGCTTCGACCAACCCTCGCTTCTTCTTGTCCTCTTCAGCGTGGGCCGCGGCGTCCTTCTGCATGTTCGAGATTTCCTCTTCGCTGAGGCCGCTCGATTGCTCGATCTGCACCGATTGCTCCTTGCCGGTGCCCAGATCTTTGGCCGAGACGTTGAGGATGCCGTTGGCGTCGATGTCGAACCGCACTTCCACCTGCGGCACTCCCCGCGGGGCGGGCGGAATGCCGTCGAGATTGAATTGGCCCAGCAGCCGGTTGTCGGCGCACATTTCGCGTTCGCCTTGGAAGACGCGGACCGTGACGGCCGTCTGGTTGTCGTCGGCCGTGCTGAAGACCTGCTTGCGTTCGGCGGGGATGGTTGTGTTGCGCTCGACCAGTTTGGTCATCACGCCGCCCAGCGTCTCGATGCCGAGCGAGAGCGGAGTGACGTCCAGCAGCAAGATGTCCTGCACTTCGCCCGAGAGCACGCCGCCCTGGATCGCGGCGCCGACGGCAACGACTTCGTCGGGATTGACGCCTTTGTGCGGGTCTTTGCCGAAGATCTCTTTGACGACTTCCTGCACCTTGGGAATCCGGGTCGAGCCGCCCACGAGCACCACTTCGTCGATATCCGAGGGTTTGAACTTCGCATCTTCCATGGCCCGAAGAACCGGGCCGCGAACGCGCTCAATGAGGCCGTCGACCAGCTTTTCAAAGTCAGCTCGAGTGATATTCACCTGCAGATGCTTGGGCCCGTTGGCGTCGGCCGTGATGAACGGCAGATTGATATCGGTCGACTGAGCGGAGCTGAGCTCCTTCTTGGCTTTTTCGCAGGCTTCCTGCAGACGCTGCAGGGCCATCTGATCGCTGCGCAGATCAATGCCCTGTTCTTTCTGGAACTGACCGGCGACGTAGTTGATCAGCTCTTCGTCGAAATCGTCGCCACCGAGATGCGTGTCGCCGCTGGTCGAAATGACGCGGAACACACCGTCGGCCACTTCCAAGATAGAGACGTCGAACGTACCGCCGCCGAGGTCGAAGACGCAGATCTTTTCCTGAGCCTTGCTGTCCAAACCGTAAGCCAGCGAGGCGGCCGTCGGTTCGTTGATAATACGAGCAACTTCCAGACCAGCAATCTGCCCGGCGTCTTTGGTGGCTTGGCGCTGAGCATCATTGAAATAGGCTGGCACGGTGATCACGGCCTTGTTCACCTTGTGGCCCAGATAAGCCTCGGCCGATTCCTTAAGTTTGCGCAGCGTCTTGGCGGAGATTTCTGGTGGAGTGAACTCCTGGTCGTTGACCTTCACTTTGACGTAGTCTTCGGGTCCGCCGACGACCTCGTAAGGAACGATTTTTTCTTCGGACGACACTTCGTTGTGCCGACGGCCCATGAACCGCTTGATCGAGGAGATTGTCCGCGACGGATTGGTGACTGCCTGACGACGTGCCGGCTCGCCGACAAGGACTTCTTCCTTGTCGGTAAACGCGACGACGCTGGGCGTCAAACGATTGCCCTCGGGATTGGGGATCACTTTCGCTTCTCTGCCTTCCATGACCGCCACCACCGAGTTGGTTGTGCCCAGATCGATGCCGATGATTTTTTCGCCCGCTGCCATTGGGTTGTCTCCTATCCGCTGATTCGCTTGAGTAATTGATTTTATTTGGTGATGTGAGCTAGGGAGGCGATCCCGCCCGCAGCCCACGGATGTGAAATTTCTCTGCGCACCAGCATCCACCGGACGCCACGCGTGTCTACCCATTGGGCAAAGGCCGTGCCACCAACCCCGCTGCCAAGAAAAAACGTCTAAGTGTTTTATATAAAAGAACTTACGTGTTTCTTCTGAGTTTCAAAATCTGGCAGTTGTGAGGGAGGAACTGCCAGATTGGCAGCGATTTGTGGATTGGACCGCTGGACGAGCCCAGGCGTCCGATGCCACATTGGCAGCCTATGTTTGGTAGCCAGCCCAGAACCCAGCGCGGTCCGTCCGCTCTGAGATACTGGGTGTGCCGTTTCCAGTAGAAAAGACACCGCTTGGCCGAGTTCCGTGGGAGAACCATACTGTGCCTTGTGGCTCTTCAGGTCAGACCGTGGTATTCGTCGATTGAGTAAATCGAGACACACATTTTGGTAAGTTGTTCTATGGCTAAGAAACGTCCCACCAAGAAAAAGAAATCGGCCAACGGCTCTGGCCGCAGGCCCTCCACGCGCCAACTCGACAAACTCGATCGCGAGATCCTAGCGCTAGTGAACGCTCGTGCCGAGTTGACCGCCAGACGCGACCACTCAGACGGCGCTTCGAGCGTGCCCGACGATGCGGAGACATTCGACCGCATCATCGCCCAGAACAGTGGCCCGCTCGACGACGAGGCGGTGCGCTCGATCTTTCGCGAAGTGCTCAGCGGCAGCCACGCAGTGGGACGGTCGACGCGTGCGGCTTACTTGGGCCCAGAGTTTACCTACAGCCACTTGGCGGCAATCCAGCGGTTTGGTCAATCGGTCGAACTTGTACCGGTCGGCACGATTGCCTCGGTCTTCGAGGAAGTCGAACGGGGCCACTCAGAATTTGGCATCGTGCCGATCGAAAACTCCACCGACGGCCGCATCGCCGATGCATTGGAATGTTTGGCCCGTTCGTCGGTGAAAATTTGCGGAGAGATTCCCCTGGGGATTCATCACTGTCTGCTAGGCCTGGGCGCGCGGGGCGACATTGAGCGGATCTACAGCAAGGCACAGCCGCTTTCGCAGTGCCGCAATTGGCTGAGCAAGCACATGCCCGACGCCCAGTTGAGCGAAGTGGCTAGCACCGGCGAGGCAGCCCGCAAGGCGGCCCAGGAACCCAAGTCCGCTGCGATTGCTAGCGAACAGTCCGCGGTCAACCACGGCCTGAAGGTGCTAGCCCGCAAGATCGAAGATAACCCCGACAACGTCACCCGCTTCGCGGTCATCGGCACCGAGGGGGGGCCACGAACCGGCAAGGACAAGACTTCGCTGGTGTTTGAGATCGTCCACAAGCCGGGCGCCTTGGCCGACGCGATGGGCATTTTCAAACGCCATCGGCTGAACATGACTTGGATTGAATCGTTCCCCGTCCCCGGTCGGCGGGGCACTTATCTGTTTTTCATCGAATTCCAGGGCCATGCCAGCGAACTTCGGGCTCGGCGGGCCTTGGCAGCCCTGGAGAAAAAGGCCTCGCGGCTAACGGTGCTGGGCTCCTATGCGCAGACCGAGTCCATCGGCTAGACTGGGGGGCTATGCTGAGCCTGCCGGGCTACGCCCCGTGGCTGCTTGGCCTGCTACTGTCCCCCTGGTTTTATTTGGAGCAAGATGATGCGGACGCCGTTGATTGCCGGCAATTGGAAAATGAACACCGACAGTGCGACCGCAAAAGGACTGGCCGCGACAATCGCCACGCGAGCCGTCGAAGCGGCGGACGTCGAGCTACTGGTTTGCCCGCCCAACGTCTATCTGGCGCTGGTCCGCGACGCGTTGGGCAACGCCCGCGTCGGCTTGGGCGCCCAGAACATGTATCACGAAACCCAAGGCGCTTTCACCGGCGAAACCAGCGGCGGCATGTTGCGCGACATCGGCGCGACCTACGTCATTTTGGGGCACAGCGAACGGCGACACGTCATGGGCGAGTCGGATGCCGACGTGAACAAGAAAGTCGTGGCCGCCCTCACCGCGGGTCTCAAGCCTATCGTCTGCGTGGGCGAGCTGCTGGAAGAACGCGAAGCAGGCAAGACGGGCGAGGTGATTCGCACGCAGTTCGAGGGCTCGCTGGCCGGGATTTCGGCCGAAGCGATGGCCTCGGTGGTGATCGCCTACGAACCGGTTTGGGCGATTGGCACTGGAAAAGTAGCGACTCCCGAGCAGGCGGAAGAGGTTCATGCCGATCTTCGCAAGCAATTGGCGGCACGCTACAATGACGGCGTGGCTGACAGGGTGCGCATCCTTTACGGCGGCAGTGTCAAACCGGACAACGCCAGCGAGTTGCTGGGGCTGCCCAACGTGGACGGCGCGCTGATCGGCGGTGCGAGCCTCAAAGCCGACGACTTCCTGGCAATCGCCCTGGCGGGAACGGCAGTGGCTCAGGCTTAGTCAGAAACCTTCAACGTATTCATTTCAGAGACGGAGCGGTAGCGTGGTGACATTCCCTTTGATTGCGGCCCTCGGACAGACGATTATGATGTTGCTGTTGTCGGGGATGGCCATCTTCCTGATTCTCCTGGTGCTCGTGCAGCGGGGACGAGGCGGTGGCTTGGCCGGAGCCCTGGGTGGCATGGGCGGTTCCAGCGCGTTTGGTGCCAAGGCGGGAGACGTCTTCACCCGAGTAACCGTCGTCGCGGCTGCCATCTGGATTGTCCTCTGCATCGTCGCGGCAAACGTTACGCCCTCGAGTGAAAGCCGGATCAATACCGGGACCGCCGCACCAGCTTCCTCTGGCTTGGGCGGAGGGCCGGCAATGACCGGTCCGGCGACTGAAGAAGGCGAGGCTGCTGATGCTGCCGGCGCTGAGGCGGACTCTGAACAGGCTGCCGGCGGCAAAACCGCAAGTGAGGATTCCGCGTCGGGTGACGAGACGCAGGAGTAAACCGTTTGCCGTCGGTTCAGCTCGCGTTCGCGGGGCTTCCCTGTTTCCGTCACCGTTGAGAATCGTCTGAGAGTCGTCGAAAACGATTGAGGTAGTAGCGTGACCCTGCTGAGCATGACCGGTTTTGGCGAGCTGCGCGACGAGCGCGACGACTACGCGATCGCCGTCGAGGTGCGCACAGTCAACAGCCGACACTTCAAGCTGAATCTGCGCGTCACCGACGGCTACGGCGCTCTGGAATCGCGTGCCGAGACTGTGATACGCGAGTATGTCAAACGGGGCACAATCCACTGTAGTCTGCGGATTCGACACACGGGCGGCGCCGACGATTATCGCTTGAACCTCCAGGTGTTGAACCTCTACGTCGATCAGCTTCAAGAGGTAGCAGCCAAGCGAAACCTGGACGAGCGGTTGCGTTTGGAGCCGCTGACGACGCTTCCGGGGGTGGTCGAAGAGCTGTCGACCGACGCCCGAAATGCCAATCAGCTCTGGCCGTTGGTGGAGCCGACCTTGCGCACGGCGCTGGAGCAACTCACCGAGATGCGCGCTGCCGAGGGAACGGCACTCGCGGCAGATCTCGAAGAGCAGTGTCGCGCGGTGGCAACGAGCTTGGCAGCGATCGAAGAACTCGCGCCAACTGTCGTGGAGCACTATCGCCGTCGCATCCAAGATCGAGTAAGCGAGGCGATGGCCGCGTTGAACGTCACCATCGAGCCGGCAGACCTGATCCGCGAAGTGAGCCTGTTTGCCGATCGCTCGGATATCTCGGAAGAAATCGTGCGGTTGCGGAGCCATTTGCAGCAGTTCGGTGAAGCGCTAGCCCTGCCGGAAAGTGCCGGCCGCAAGCTGGAGTTCATCTGCCAAGAGATGGGCCGCGAGACGAACACGATCGGCTCGAAGGCGAACAATGCGGAGATTTCGCTGCAAGTGGTGGAAATCAAGACCGCTCTGGAACGCATCCGGGAGCAGATTCAAAACGTGCAATGAGTGCTCCGATCCCTGGCCAACTTGTCGTCATCTCTGGCCCCTCGGGCGTGGGCAAGTCGACGGTCGTGCGAGAGGTGCTGGCCCGTTTCGGCGAGCGGCTACGGCTGAGCATTTCCGCCACGACCCGATCTCCGCGTCCGGGCGAGCAGGACGGCGTGGATTACCACTTCCTCACGGACGAGCAGTTCGCCAGCCGGCGAGAATCCGGGGAATTCCTGGAATGTATCGAGGTTTTCGGCCGTGGGCACTGGTATGGCACGCTGTGGAGCGAGGTCAGGTCTAGCCTGGAAGCGGGCCAGTGGGTTATCCTAGAGATCGACGTGGAGGGGGCACAGGATGTGCTCGACAAGTTTGCCGAGGCGGTTACGATCTTCATCCTTCCCGGAGATCTAGTGGAGCTAGAGCGTCGGCTCCGGAGCCGGGGTACCGAGAGCGAAGAGGCGATTGAGCGGCGGTTGAGCGTTGCCCGACGCGAATTGCAACTGGCCGACCGTTATCAATATCAGGTAGTCAACGAGACCGTCGCAGGTGCGGTCGACGAAATCAGCCAAATTTTACAGAGTCGAGGTCTTAGCGATGATTGATGCCCTGAAGGAAGAAGAAATTGTCAGAAAGGTTGGTGGGCGGTTCAAGTTATCGACGCTCATCCAGAAGCGTCTAGCGGCTATCAACGCCGGGGCGCGAGCGCTGGTGGACATCGAATCCGACGACAAGATGGAAGTCGTCGTGGAGGAGATTCTGCAGAACAAAATCTATCTGGATAGTTCTCGCCAAGTGAAAATCACGGGCGATTCGACCGAACCGGGCGGTCCGCCTGAGTTGGACCTGTCGAACCTCTAGTAGTTCTTCCATGTTGGATTGCCATGCCAGGCACCACCACCAAGAGATTGCTCGTCGACCATGCCGCATGAAATCATTGTTGGCGTGACGGGAGGCATTGCCGCCTACAAGACGGCCTCCCTGGTGAGCGACCTGGTGCAGGCCGGCAATGGCGTGTCGGTCGTGATGACCCGGTCGGCGCGCAAGTTCGTTGGCCCAGCCACGTTTCGCGCGCTCACGGGCCGAGCGGTTTGCACGGAGATGTTCGACCGCCGCAATTTTCCGCTGGGGCCTCACATCGAGTTGGCCCAGCAGGCAGAGTTGCTGTGCGTCGCGCCCGCCACGGCCGACTTCATGGCCAAGGCTGCCCAGGGCATGGCGGACGATCTGCTGAGTACCTTGCTGCTGTCGTTCACGGGGCCGGTCCTGCTGGCGCCCGCGATGAACGCCGATATGTGGGCCAAACCCGCGGTTCAGCGGAATCTGGCTCAACTTCGGTCCGACGGACTGCACGTCGTCGACCCCAAGGAGGGTTGGCTGAGCTGCCGCCAGAAGGGCGTGGGCCGGATGGCCGAACCGGAAGAGATCAACAGCGAAATCGTCCGACTGCTGGCGCAAGGGGAATAATGGCCGGTGGCTCGCATTCTCATCACCTCAGGCCCGACTCGGCAGCACCTCGATCCGGTGCGTTATCTGACGAACGCTTCCAGCGGTCGCATGGGCGCGGCGTTGGCGCGGGCGGCCTTGGAATTGGGGAATGAAGTGGTGGTCGTGAGCGGACCGGTCGAAGTCGAGTACCCGACTGGTGCGACGATCGTGCCAGTTGTGTCCACTGAAGAGATGCTCGACCGCTCGCGCGAAGCGTTCGAGCAGTGCGACGGACTCATTGGCGCGGCTGCGCCGTGCGACTACCGTCCGCGGCATGTCGAGACCGGCAAGATTTCGAAGACTGGCGAGCCGTTGCTTTTGGAGTTAATAGAAACCGACGACGTGGTCGCTACTTTGGGCGCGGCCAAGGGGAGTCGTTGGGTCGTTGGTTTCGCGCTGGAAACTGAGGACCATCGCCTGCGGGCGCTTGCCAAGCTAGAACGCAAGTGCTGCGACTTGATCGTTTCCAACGGCGTGGAGGCGATGGACTCACTGGAGAATCGCGTTGAGATTCTCGACCCAACGGGCGAGGTGATCAACGCCTTTGCCGGGAGCAAAGTGCAGATCGCCAGCCAGATATTATCCGTGATCCAAGACCGGCTGGTCGAAGCGACCGTGGGACGATGACTCTTGTTAGAGCGCGACCCGACGGCGCAGCCGGCTCAGAATCCGAACGATGGGGCGCTGCCGATGGTGCGCTTCGGCCAGCAGTTGCCTTCTGGCCAGCTGCCAGTCTTCGCCGCCGTCCCCTTGGGGACAGCCCCGGGCTTGCCATAGTTCATAGGCCCGCTTGGCAATCGCGTCGTCGATGACGCCCAATTCCGCCTGATTTTCGCTGAGTGACATTTCTTGACGTAGCTCCTCTCCGCCCAGAGTCGGTGAATCGAGTGGTAGGTGTTCGTCTGGTTATAGCCCGGCATTTCCATTGCTTGCAAGTCCATCAACGCCGTCCTACGCTAGCAGAGGTGTGGAATCGAGAATCCAGATTCGAAGGCCAGAGCCAGCGCACCTTTCTAGCGGTGGGCGGGACCCATGGTGAACCGCGTCAAGACCGAGGGTGTCTCTGGCTTGCTTGGGCAGGTTCTTACACGCCCCGGCCCATCCCATGGCGGGGCGGCAGGCCTACCACTATACTTGTGAGATTCTCCGCCTCAGGGCGGACGCAGTTGCTCCATCGTCAGAACGAAGAAACCCATGATTCGCGTTGCCATCCTCGGCGCTACCGGCTACACCGCTCGGGAACTGTTGCCCTTTTTGTTGCGGCATCCTGAAGTGGAAGTGTGCGCCCTTACGACCCGTCAAGATACGCGGCCTCACGTGGCCGACGTGCATCCGAGCGTCCGGGGTCGGTTGGACTTGGTGCTGGAAAACCTTTCGGTCGCGGAAGTGGCCCAGCGCGCCGATTGCGTGTTCGGCTGCTTGCCCCACGGCGCGAGCGCGGCGGCGATCAGCGAGCTGCTCGAGGCGGGCTGTCGGGTCGTCGACTTCAGCGCCGACTATCGACTGAACGACCCTCAGGTCTATGCCGAGTGGTATGGCGTGGAGCATCCCGACCCGGAGCGAATGCCTGAGACCGTGTACGGACTGCCGGAGCTCTATCGGGAATCGATTCGAGGGGCAAAGCTCGTTGCGAATCCGGGTTGCTACCCGACTGCGGCGATCTTGGCGCTGGCCCCTCTGCTTGAGCAGGGTGTCGTCTCGCCGAGCGGTATCGTCATCGACAGCAAGAGCGGAGTGAGCGGAGCGGGCCGGACTCCCAAGCCGAAGCTGCACTTTCCGGAGTGCAACGAAAGTCTTTCTGCCTACGCAGTGGGGCAGCATCGACACACGCCCGAGATCGACCAGGTGCTGAGCACTTGGGCCGGGGTTGAGACCCACGTCGTGTTCACCCCGCACCTGATCCCCATGAATCGAGGCATTTTGACAACGGCCTATGCCGACCCGATGGGCGAAATCAACGAGAAAAAATTGCTGGACGTGCTGCGGTCCCGATACGAGAATGAGCCGTTTGTGCGTGTTGTCGAAGGTTTGCCCAGCACCAAGGACGTGGTTGGCACCAACTTCTGCGATGTGACGACCCGAGTGGTCCGCGGCAAAGTCTTGACGGTCAGCGTGATCGACAACCTGGTGAAGGGCGCCTCGGGCGCCGCGGTACAGAATTTCAACTTGATGCACAACCTTGCGGAGACAACCGCCCTGCTGTGAGCCAGCGTGGCAGATGGCTCTTGCCGGTGGTTCCCGCGGATCGCATGTCAATCGAAAGAAGCAAAATGGCCGATCGTCTTCCCCAGGGATACCAGGCAGCAGGCGTCTACTCGGGCGTCAAGCGAAAACCCGACACGTTGGACCTGTCGCTGATCGTCTCGGATCGACCTGCCGTGGCAACCGGCGTCTTTACGCAGAATCTGGTGTACGGTGCGCCGGTAAAGCTCTGTCGCGAGCGAACACCGAGCGACTCGATTCGGGCGGTAGTGATTAATTCTGGCGTGGCCAACGCTTGCACCGGTGCTCAGGGCGAAGAGGATGCGCACAGCATGGCGGCCAAGGTGGCACAGGCCTGCCGATACGACGATCAGCAGGTGTTGGTGTTGTCGACCGGCGTGATCGGCGAACTGTTGCCGATGGACAAGATCAACGCGGGGATCGAAGCCGTAGCGGGTAAGCTGCGGGGCGACGAGGCCGCCTTGATCGACGCTGCCCGGGGAATGATGACCACCGACACGCATCACAAGATTTGCTCGCGGGAGTTTGAACTAGACCGCACGGTGAGAGTGACGGGCGTTGCCAAAGGGGCGGCGATGATTGGTCCAAACATGGCCACGATGCTCTCGGTGGTGATGACCGATGCCGCGATCAGTATCGCCGACGCCCAGGCTGGCCTCAAAGACGCCGTCGACGAATCGTTCAACTGCATTAGCGTTGACGGTCACATGAGCACCAGCGACACGGTGCTACTGTTGGCCAACGGGGCGGCGGGCGGAGAAGTTCTCTCTGGCAGCGCGTTGTCGAAGTTCCAAGCCACGCTGGTCGAGGTCTGCGAGTATCTGGCCCAGTCGATACCAGCCGATGGCGAGGGGGCCACGCATCTGGTGACCATCGAGGTCCACGGCTGCCGGACCCGGGACGAAGCGGTGAAGATTGCCAGAACGGTTGCCGACAGCCCCTTGGTGAAGACGGCCGTGGCCGGCAACGACCCGAATTGGGGCCGTATTGTCTCCGCGGCGGGCTACGCTGGCATCGCGTTTGACCCCACCAAGGTGAGTCTGCTGGTCAATGGCATGTTGCTCTACGAGCACGGTGCGCCGGTGGCGTTCGACGCGGCCGCGGCCAGCGCTTCGATAAAGGCGGATCGCGACACGAACATTGTTCTGCTGTTTGAAGAGGGAGAGGCATCGGCTCGTTTTTGGACGACCGACCTCACCGCCGAATACGTCCGGCTGAACGCAGATTACCACACCTGAAGAAGCAACTACTTGTTCGCGGCGATTAGGAAAGTCGGGTTGAGTGCGTCGAATCGCAGTCGCTCGAGTTGATCGGTTCCGCGGGCCACGTTGACCATCCACATCTGCACCTGAGCAGCGTGTTTGCCGAGCGATTGCCGCAGTTCCTCGAGCGCCCCAATGCTAATCAGGTTGGCGACCAGCCGTCCGCCCGGTTTCAGCCGTTGGAATGCCAGTTCGGCGATCCGCACGACTTCCCGGCCACTTCCTTCCAGAAAAACCGCGTCGGGATCGGGCAGCTCCGACCAGGCCTCGGGCGCTTTTCCCAGTACGGGTGTTACGTTGTTGACGCCAAACCGTCCGGCATTCTCGCGGATCAACTCGACTTCTTCGGCATCTTGCTCAACAGCGTAGACCATGCCGCCAGGCACCAGTTGAGCCGCCTCGACGCTCACCGATCCGCAGCCGGCTCCGACGTCCCACACCACGCTTCGCGCGTCGAGCCCCATCTGGGCCAGCGCCATCGCCCGCACCTCGGCGGGGGTGAGCAAGCCGTGCTTGGGCGTTGACTGCACGAACACATCGTCCGGGTTGCCGAACAGGCTTCGACCCTGCGCCGCTCGCGGTCGGTCGGGGGCCTCTGGATCGCGCACCAGCACCATCACATTGAGCGTTTCAAACGATTGGGCCGCGATTTCCTCGGCCGACCCCTGGGTTACCCTTTCGTCTCGTGCACCGAGATTTTCACAGACATAGATCGTGAAGTAGTCGATTCGCCGTTCCAGCAAGGCTTGGCAAACTTGGGCAGGTCCGCACTCTTCGGTGGTGAAGAGGCCGACTTTCTCGGCGGTGCGGATCCGTTCGGCCACGGCTGCGAGTGAATGATTGGCCAGGTCGGTGAGATAGGCTTCGTCCCAACTCTCTTTCACTCTGGCGAAGGCCAACTGCATGCTGCTGACGTGCGGAACGATCTCGCACCGATCGTGGCCGATTCGTTCACAGAGAAAACGCGCCAAGCCGTAATACAGCGGATCGCCGGACACCAGTACGGCCGCTTGCGTGGCGCCCGATTCGTTGATCGCCGCCACGACCGCTTCCAGATCGGCGCCGATGACAATGCGATTGGCCTCGGTGGCGGGCACCAGTCCGAGCGTGCGCTCGTTGCCGGCCAGCAATTGGGCTTCGAGGATCAACTTGCGCGCGGCATCGGGCACGGCATCGAGGCCGTCGTCGCCGATGCCGATGATTGAAACGGTAGGCTGCTGGGCGGTCATAATAGAAATCCGGCTTTGAACAGGAAGGCGCAACGCCTGGGGGACGCACCTCCCAGGCCCGAGGCCGTTCTCTACAGGGTACCGCCTTCGCCCTGTTCTGTTAAGCCACGTAGCATATCAGCGTATGGTGAATCATGCGCAACTGCCCCGATGGCGGCAACGGGGGGCCGTCGAGATCGGGTCGGATGTCGGCCGGCGCTTGCGCCGAGGTATCGATAAACTGCTTCCAAGGCAGCGAACGAACTGCGGGGGGAACGACGAAATCCTGCGTTGTTTCACCCGCGTGCATGAGCAGCATCACCGGACGAATCGTCGGGTCGTCGAGGCCGGCGGTGCCGAACACGCAGAGGATACTCTTGGACACCTGGCTCCAATCCATCGGTTTGCCGTTTGGGGCATACCAGCTGACGTCGGGCAGGGCCCCATCTTCGTCAGCCGTGCCAGTGAGAAACGTGGACCGGCGGACGTTAGGCTGATCTTTGCGAAACGCGATCAGCGCCTGGCAAAACCGCAACATCTCGGCATTTCGCTCCACGAGTTTCCAATCGAACCAGCTAATCGCGTTGTCCTGACAATAGGCATTGTTGTTGCCCCGTTGTGTGCGGAGCACCTCGTCGCCGGCCGAGATCATCGGCGTACCCTGGCTCAGCAGGAGCGATGCCATGATGTTCTTCGCCTGTCGCCGGCGGAGCTCAAAGATAGGTTTCCGCCGCGTCGGCCCTTCGACGCCGTAATTACTGCTGTAGTTGTTGTTGTCGCCGTCATGATTCTGCTCGCCGTTGGCCTGATTGTGCTTTTGCTCGTAGCTGACCAGATCGTTGAGCGAATAGCCGTCGTGCGAGGTTACAAAATTGATACTGTGGTAAGGATGTCGGCCGCTGTTTTGGTAAAGGTCGCTGGAGCCGGAAATGCGCGTGGCCATGGGGCCGGTCAGACCCGGCTGGCCTCGCCAGTAGCGCCGCAGGTCGTCGCGATAGTGGCCATTCCACTCGGCCCAGCGCGTGTCGGCGAACGAGCCCACCTGGAATGCCCCCGCGGCGTCCCACGCTTCGGCAATGATCTTCGTGTCGGCCAACATCGGGTCCTCGGCAATCACCTCTACCAAGGGCGGATTGGGCATCAGCTCGCCATTGCGATCGCGGCTGAGGATCGACGCCAGGTCGAAACGAAAACCGTCGATGTGGTAGTTATAAACCCAATGTCGCAGGCAATGGAAAATCATCTCCCGGCAGATCGGATGGTTGCCGTTGACCGTGTTGCCGCAACCGGAGTAGTTCTTGTACGTGCCATCGTCGTTAAGCATGTAGTAGACATTGTTTTCCAGGCCTTTGAAGCTCAACGTGGGGCCCAGATGGTTGCCCTCGGCCGTGTGATTGAAGACGACGTCGAGAATCACCTCGATGCCTGCTTCGTGAAGCGCCCGGACCATCGTCTTGAACTGGCGAACCTGCTCGCCCGGCTTGTTGCCATGCATGTAGCCGCGGTGGGGGGCAAAGAACGCCAGGGAGTCGTACCCCCAGTAGTTCCGCCGTTCGGGTGTCTTGCCCAACGGGTCATTGATCGGAAATTCGTGGATCGGCATCAGCTCAACCGCCGTCACACCGAGCGACTTTAGATAGGGAATCTTCTCGATGACCCCCAGGTAGGTTCCCGCCTGTTTCGCATCGCTGGAGGTGCTGCGGGTAAAACCACGAACGTGCATCTCGTAGATGACGGTTTCGGACAGAGGTCGGCAGAGGTGGCGGTCGCCTTGCCAGTCGAAGTGGTCGTCGACCGCCACGCACTTCGGCGGGCGGACAATGCCGTCTTCCGACGACTGGAACCGACCGGCGAGCGCCCGGGCATAGGGGTCGATCAGCCGCGCCTGAGGATTGAAGCGATACCCGGCTTCCGGCTGGTAGGGACCGTCCGCCTGAAAGTGGTACAATTGTCCCGACTTCAGACCAGGTACAAAGGTGCTCCAGATGTCTCCCCAACGGTCGGTCGAAGGATTGAAGTCGATGACGCGCGAAGGTTCGCGGTCGTTCACGCGCTGATACAGGAGCACGCGCATTGCCGTGGCGCTACGGCTGTAGACGACAAATTGCACGCCATCGTCCTGAACCACTGCTCCGTAGGGCAGTGGATAGCGGAATTGCATGGTGCGCTTCGATTTCGGCATGGCAAAACGGCCTTGGCCGGGGAGGAGCAGGCTGGGTGTCCATTGAGTGAGCATAGGTGAAGACTCTCGGAAGAAGGACTTGGCGGCTGATCAATCACTGGGGCAACCGAGCGCGGACTGTGCGCGGCTCAATCTGAGTTGCCAGAGGTACGCCTTAAACCTTCGACCATTCGTCTTCACACGCTTGAAATGTACCATAGTCTGTCGGCAGAGATTCGTTGGACGTTCTCTCTGGTCCGACCGCTGAGGTCCCCGTCACGGGGCTGAAACGCACGATCCGGCCCTTCGGACAGCCAAGGCAATCTTCGCCACTCGCGCCAAGCGATACCTGCCAACCCTGCCAACCGGAATGACTGGCACGATCTCTGCCATAAAATCGGATTCGGTGACCTGGGCGAGGACCTGGACGGCCTGTTTGCCTGGGGTGGTCGTTGACATTCCTGGCAAAACCGCCGTAGAATCGCCCTTCTCGGCCCCGCACCGCCCTGTTTCAGTCTCATGCAAAAAATAACCTACCGAGATGCCGGAGTCGACCTGGAAACCTACCAGGAGTCGATGGCGCGCCTGCCGACTCTGTTGCGACGGACCCACTGCCCGCGGGTGCTGCCGTGGAACAACGGCTTTGCCGGGTTGTTCCAACTCGATTTTGCCGGGGGCCTGTTTTCTCGCAACTATGAGCATCCCGTGCTCGTTTCCTGCACCGACGGCGTGGGAACCAAGCTGAAAGTGGCCCAACTTACGGGGCATCATGGCTCGGTGGGGATCGATCTGGTTGCCATGTGCGTCAACGACGCCATCTGCTGCGGCGCCGAACCGCTGTTCTTTCTCGACTATGTGGCCATGGCCGAGGACGATCCGGCACTGCTCGAGCAGATTGTCGCGGGAATCAGTGCCGGCTGTCTGGAAAGCGATGCGGCCTTGGTGGGCGGCGAGACGGCCATCATGCCCGATCTCTACCAGTCGGGAGACTACGATCTGGCCGGTTTCTGCGTGGGCATCGTCGAACGCTCGCAGTTGCTTGATGGTAGCGCCATCACTCCCGGCGACACGGTCCTGGCTGTCGCCTCCAGCGGCGTGCATTCCAACGGTTACAGCCTGGTTCGCAAGATAGTCTTCGAGCACACCGGTCTGTCGGTGGACGACCAAGTCCCCGAGTGCGGCGGCACGGTGGGCGACGTGCTCATCGAGCCGACTCGGCTCTATGCCCGGCCGATCCGCGACGTGCTGAACCACTACAAAGTCAAATCGGTCGTGCATGGGATTGCCCACATCACCGGCGGGGGCCTCCACGAGAATCTTTCCCGCGTTCTACCCGCGAACGTCGACGCCCTGATCGACCGCGGCAGTTGGACCGTGCCTCCCGTGTTCGAGTGGCTGCAGAAGTTGGGCGCCGTTGACGAAGCGGAGATGTTCCGCGTGTTCAACATGGGTGTGGGCCTGGTGGTCGTCGTGAGCGACTACTATGCCGAGAGCATCCAGCAACAGTTGGCGAGCCAAGGTTTCGAAACCTGGCAGATCGGTCGCATCACCGAAGGCTGTGGCGAAACCCGCTGGGCGTGACCCTAGAGCCGGGGCTCGCCTTCGGAAGTCTGTGTGAGAGACGTCTGGCTCGCGTTGATCGATCCCGAGAGTGAGAGGTCCTGGCCGGTGGCTTGAGAGAGCGCGTCCAGTACTTTCTGTTTCGTGAGCAGGTCCGGCAACAGAATGGGGGCCGCGGATGGATCGGCTGGATAGATCACCAGCAGCGGAATGCTCTGGCTATTGAGCTCTAGCAGTGCCTGTTTGATCATCTTGTTGCGGTCGGTCCAGTCGGCCAGGAGCGTTACCACATCGTTATCTTCAACGTACTCTTTCACCTCGGAGCGATTGATCGCAAATTTTAGATTGGCCTTACACGTGAGGCACCACTGGGCGGTGAAATCGACCATGACGGTTCTTCCCTGGTCTCGGGCATTTCGTACAGCCTGCGGCGAGAAGGGCTTCCATGGCAAGAGCGAATCGCCGGGAGTTAGATAGGCGAATGCCACAGCGCCAACGATTGCGGCGGCTGCCGTGCCTTCAAGCCAAGCATTGCGACGCTGCTGCGAGGAGGCCGTGATCGGAGTGCGGCCGATCATCCAGCAGGCGAACCAGATGCCAAACAACAGCGACAGCGTAGCAATGAAGTACTCGGACGAAATCGTCGAAAACAAGTAGACAACCGTCGCCAACAAGACAAAGCCCATAAGATTCTTAAGCGTATCCATCCACGCGCCGGGTTTGGGAAGCCAACTTACGAGCGAAGGAAATATGCCGATCAGAAGATAGGGCAATGCCATTCCCAGACCTACGGATCCAAAGACTGCGTAGATCACCAGCGGCGTCTGACCGATTGTAAACCCAAACAACGGCCCCAGGAACGGGCCGCTACACGGCGTCGCCAGGATCGTCGTGAACATCCCCATGCAGAAGGCACCCGTCGGACCCTCTCTTGCGGATAGCTCGGTGGCTTTGCCCGAGGAGGCGAAACCGGGAATCGGCAATTCCCAGATTCCCAGAAAACTGAGTGCCATGGCGAACACCAGGCACGTCATGCTCACCTTGAACCAGGTTAGCGTGTAGAGTTCGCCCCAGCCGAAGCTCTCTTCTCCCAATCCCAACTGAGCCAGAGCAGCCAAGCTTGCCAGCACCATGAACACGGCCAACAGCCCTGCTACGTAGAAGAGGTTAAGCGTCAGGATTCTCATCCGGCTTTCGCCCCCCTGCTTAGCGAAAGAGAGGACCTTCAGGCCGATTACAGGCAGCACGCATGGCATTAGGTTGAGGATCAATCCACCGAGCAAGCCGTAGCAGAGGATCACCAACAGCGAAGGGCCCTCTGTTCCAGCGTCGGACGAAGGTGGAGTCTGACCGGTCGGCGGCTGGCTAGGCACAGACTGAGATGGACTTACAAGCAACTCACTGGGCACGGGCTTGCCCTCGCCCAGAGTCGCCGCAAAACTCTTCTCGAAGGGAATACACGTCTGAGGGTTGCAGGCCTGGCCTTCCACGCTGACGGAGATCGACAGGCTGTTCACGTCGGCGTCGGCCGCCACGGCGATCGGTGCGAACCAAGTCACTTGGTACTCGTGTTCGCGGAGCTCCAAGCCGACCCAGATTTCCTCGTCTTCGTGAGTATGGGGAGGTTCGATTGGCTGCCAGGGGCCGAGTAGTTTTACGGATGAGCTGTCGCTGACGTTGATGACGGTAGCCATCGGTCCGCCGCCATTGTCTGGCAACACAGCTTGGTCGACGGCAAAGATGTGATAGCCGTCGGGAATCTGTGCCGTCACGAACAAGAGGGCAGGTCGATCGGCTTCGGCAGGTGTGAATTGGGCTTCAAAAGTCACCTCGCCGGAGCTGCCCGCGCCGCTGAGTCCCGAAAAACCGGAGGGGAATTCAATTTGGCCCCGCGTAGCCGACGGCCAGTTGGCGAGCAGTAGACAGACGATCAGCGCAAAGCGACGGTGGGGAGCGAGTACAGCGGTGAACATCCCTATCACTTTCTATTGAGAGCTTCTTCCGCCGACATCCTGTCGCAGGCGGACTTCCGATGAATGGCGGAGAGCCCATATATTGTAGGCGTTTTTCGGAAAATGGGTCAACGTCGGCCATCTGCCGTAGCGGTACCAGCCAGTCCGCTGCAGAGGGGGCATGGGCAGCTATTCACTTCTACGAGAGACTGCTAGCATCGGTTCGCCATCAGAGGGCTCGCAGCCGATTGCAGAGATGAACCAGCTGCGCTTGCACCACGTCGGCATGAGAAAAGGATCGCTCTTCCACAAATAGCCACCGCAGCCAATTGGACGCGGCCGCAAGGGTTCCGCCGCGGTCGAAGCAGTCGACTGCCCGTCGCTCGTCGGGCGAGAGCGGACGACAATCGTGGTAGGCCTCAATCGCCGGTGGCCACTCTTGGCGGTCGTCGCCTACAAGGCTCCCCACCAACCGTGCGACGTCTCCCGCCACGGAGTCGACCGCTGCCGCACCGAAGTCGATCAGTCCGCTCACCTGCTCGCCCGTGAACAGCACGTGGTCGCACTTCACGTCGCGAAGGCACCACTGCAATGGCAAGGGCACGTCGACAACCAGCTCAAGCTCACCGAGCACGGTCGGCAGCGCCCGCTCGATCTGAACAAGCATTTCTTCAGCCACGGTCCGCAGCTCGCTTGCCGGTTTCGCGCCAACCGCCAGCCGCAACTGCACAAGGTCGCCGCGTAAGCCGCGCAGGATCTCCCGCCGTGTTAGCAGTCCGGGTGCGACGGCCACCACTGGAGATTCATACAAGCTGGCCGTCCGATGAAACTGTGCCAAGCAGCGCATTGCCGTGAGTCTTTTTTCCAAACTCGGCTGGTTCCGGTCGTAGGGTTCGCCCGGCAGCCACGGCGTGAGTTCCCAGAGATGGCCGTCTCTGCGCACAAGACTCTGGCCGCTGCGGGTGACCACCGGGGTGGGAACGAACTGGAAACCCGATTGGGCGACGTGTTGCAGTAGCCCATGCACGGAGGCGAGTTCGTCGGGTGTAGGATGTTCTCGCGGCCAGCGCTTGAGGCAGAGCGTCTTCCCGCGGGGCGATACTCGCCAAACCAGTGCGCCGCTCAAGCCGGTGGAAGCGCCGCGCGGTTCGATCTGGGTATCGGCGGCATCAATACACCACTCGGCCAGCATCGACCGCAACATCGTTGAATGAATGTCATTCTGCACAACTGGTATTTCCTACCTAGTACTACAACTGAACAGCCCGGCACGTCGACATTCAGTGAGGTACGTTTCTTTGGCCCCGATCCGCCGTGGTGGCAGATCCCAGGGTCGCAACTCTCAGTTTCCCAGGAAGTTGCTATGAAGTTAAGTCAATTCTGCAGGAGCCTGGCCGGTGTACGACTCCTGGGATTGACTCTTCTCTTCTCGGGCGTAGTTTACGCACAATCGATACAGGCCGAAACACTCGAACCGGGGCCATCGGGTTTTTCTGAAAAGATTACTTCGTCTGAAGGTATTGCACCGGAGCCCACGTCCGTCGCCACGCTGCTGGATGGTGCGACCAAGATCGACGGACTGATTCCGCTCTATCGAAACGGTTCGCATGTCTACGCCGAGCTGCGGCCTGACGACTTCGGCACCGATTTGATCGTGTTGATCAGCATCGCCCGCGGCATCGCCCAGAGGCCGTTGTTTGCTGGGGCAACTTGGGACTTTGGCGACGATTGGGTCTGCCAATTTCGTCGAGCCGGCCAGCGGGTCCACTTCGTCCGTCGCAACGTGCGGTATCGCGCCCAGGAGGGCAGCCCTTCTGCCAGAGCGGTCGAGCTGGCTTACTCCGACAGCATTCTCGCCAGCCTGCCGATTGCCGCCTTGCGAGCCAATGGCGCGGTGTTGGTCGATCTCTCGGGCGTCTTTATGAGCGATCTGCCGCACATCACCCAATCGCTGCCCGATTTCGAGTTCTCCCCCGAGCGGTCGACTTGGGCGGAGGTGAATGGGTTTGCGGAGAACATCGAACTGCAAGTGGCCGCTACCTACACGTCGGACGGTGCGGTGGAAATCGAGTCGGTGCCCGATCCGCGGGCCGTGACGATTTACGTCCACTACTCGATCAGCCGCCTCCCCCAGACCAATTACCAGCCCCGGCTGGCGGACGACCGTATCGGCTATTTCCTGTCGGTCGTGAAAGATTACTCCCGTCAGACTGACGAAGACAGGTTCGTGCGGTACATCAACCGTTGGCATCTGGAAAAGCAGGACCCGACCAGCGAACTCTCGCCCCCGAAAGAGCCGATTGTCTTCTGGTTGGAAAAGACCGTCCCCTACAAGTATCGCGCGGCGATTCGAGCGGGCATATTGGAGTGGAATAAGGCCTTCGAGAAGATTGGCTTCCAGAATGCCATCGAAGTACGACAACAACCGGACGATGCCCGTTGGCACCCGGGCGATGTGCGGTACAACACCTTCCGCTGGATCACGGCCGGCACTTCCGTGGCGATGGGACCCTCGCGGGTGAATCCCATGACGGGGCAGATTCTCGACGCCGACATTGTGTTCGACGCCGATTACCTGCAGACCTGGAAACGCAAGTACGAATACTTCACGCCCGCAGGCGTTGCCATGCTCACTGGCGGGGCTCTCGATCTGGCTAGTTATCGCCAACAACAAGCCGGACTTACGATGGGGCAGACCCATGCTCACAGAGGGTTCTGTGCCTGCCAGATTACGCACGGCATGTCGCACGAGTTGGCTCTCAGCGCCACCGTGCTGGCCCGCACCACGCGCTCCCAGGACGAGGTCCGAAAGCTCACCATGCAGAGCGTCAAGAAAGTGGCCATGCACGAAGTGGGCCACACGCTCGGCTTGCGGCACAATTTCAAGGGCAGCGCGCTCTATTCGGTCGAAGAGGCCTACCAACGGTCGCTGCGCGAGGATCCGGTCGCGCTGAGCGCCTCGGTGATGGACTATCTGCCGGCCCAGTTGGCGGCTTCGGGGGCCCAGCAGGGCAACTATTACACTTCAACGGTCGGTCTCTACGACCACTGGGCGGTGGAATATGGCTATCGGCCTTTCGATTACAAGACAACCCAGGATGAAAAGCCACACTTGGCGGCAATCGCTGCGCGAAGCGGCGAGACCGGCCATGCCTACGCCACCGACGAAGACACCCGCGGCATCGACGCCGACCCGCACAGCGGCGTATTCGACTATGGCAACGACTTGATCGAGCATGCGGAAAAACAGGCCGACATCGTGGCCCAAAGCTGGCCGGAGCTGGTCGAGCGCGTTACCAACCAGGGCGAAGGTTACCAGCATGCTCGGCAGGCGTCTGGCGTGTTGATGGCCACGCATTGTCGGGCCATGTTCGCGGCGTCGCGCTACGTGGGCGGCATCTATTGCTCGCGGAGTCATCGGGGCGATCCGCATGCTCGTGCTCCGTATGAAGTAGTCGACGCCGAAACGCAACGCCGCGCGCTCGACCTGTTGTCGCGTCGGATGTTTAGCGACGGGGCGTTCGATGTTCCCGCCGAACTCTTCAGCCGGTTGGCCGTGACTTACTGGAACCATTGGGGCAGCCAGATACCCGAGCGGACCGACTTCCCCGTACATGATTCGATTCTGCTGTGGCAGGACCGACTGCTGGAAAAACTGCTGTCGTCGCTGACGCTTACGCGGCTGCACGATTCGGAGCTTATGGTCCCCGCCGACCAAGATGCGTTTACCGTGGCCGAATTGCTCCAGCGGCTGACCGACTCGATCTTTGCGGAGGTCTGGTCCACGGGCGCCGCCGAGTACACGAATCGCCAACCGGCCATCAGCAGCCTCCGCCGCAATCTGCAGCAGGCCTATCTGGGCCGTGTCACGCGGATCGCCCTGGGACAACACGACACGCCCAGCGACTGCCAGACGATGGCCACGCTGCAACTCAGCCGGCTCTCCCGCGACATCACAGAGCTGCTCGCCGGCGACACGCAGCTCGACGCCTACAGCCAGGCCCATCTCGCCGAAACGGCCGTACGCATCGAAAAAGTGCTGGCGGCTCAGTATGTCCAGGCGCGATAGGGTTCCAGCTTGAGAACTGCAAAGCCGGTTCTCCCACTTGCAGTCATTCCGAGGTCCGCCGAGGAATCTCCGTCGTGATGCGGTTTGGCAGGGCCTGGGAGATCCTTCGGCGGACCTCAGGATGACATATTCTCTACTCAGCAGTCCTCCTGAGGGTTCCAGGGGCTGCTGCCCTTGGCTATTGTCGGTTGCAGTTCTCCGGCTAAAATCTCTGTGGTATTCAAGGTGGCTTCGACCACGCTATGCTACTCGGGTGCCAAGAGAGCAACTCCAAAGCGGTCATCTTCCACAACCATGAAACTCATCCTAGCGGTCATTCAGCCCACGAAGCTCGATGCGGTTCAGCAGGCGCTGAGTCGGATTGGCGTCACGCGCTTGAGCGTCTGCGACGCCACTGGGTTTGCTCGCCAGCGGGGGCAACTGGAAATCTATCGTGGCTCCGAGTACCACACCAACCTGCTCCGCAAGTTGCAGTTGGAAATCGCGGTGAACGACGACTTTGTCGAACGCACGATCGAATGTCTGGAGCATGTCGCCCGTACCGGCACAGAGGGCACCATCGGCGACGGCAAGATTTTTGTCCTGCCCATGGACGAAGCCATCCGCGTCAGCGACGGGCAGGGCGGCCCAGGTGCGGTTTGAATGTCAAAGCTCGTGTTGGTCAGTGGCGATCTGATGCTTGGGGCCCGCGTCGAGGGCGCGGCTCGAAAGTGTGGGCTGACGATGGTCACCGCCGCCGGCCAGACGCTAGCCATTGCGGCGACTGCAGACGACTGCCGAGCAGTGCTCATTGATCTGCGTGCGCCAGGATTAAACATCGCAGAGTTGGTCGAAGCCCTACGGCAACAAACGGCGGGTTTGTCGATCGTTGCTTGCGGTCCCCACGTACACGCCGAGCGGCTCGAAGCGGCCCGCCAGGCGGGGTGCGACTTGGTAGTAACGCGCGGCCAACTCGATCGCGAAGCGGACGCAATCTTCCAGCGGATCGTCAACGAGGCTTAGGGTCCAATTCCCAAATCCCAAATCCCAAATCTGAAATCGTTTCGCACGCCCCGTAGGGGTCCCACATTCTTGCGCTAAACTCGCCCGATATTGCTTGGCCCTCCTACGGCTGACACTACCATCGCAGTCCTGCCGCCCTGGCATCCCGCGCGATAAGGCGATAGTTAACGCGGATTAAGTGCGCCTTTACTGCAGCCACTTTGGGGGGAATGGTATTCAAGTTGTGAAAGAACCAGCGCAATGGCGCGCAAGGGTCATTATCACAAACCGTTCCCAAAAGTTCAGCAACCATTTTTGGCCATCGGCGGCGCAGGTGCATTCGGTTGGGGGAGAGAGACAAGTGTTGAGGAGACACGGTTGGCACCTCGGGCGAGGTGGGCAAGGTGAGTTAGCGCACTCGACGCGTCGTAGCTCCAGTCCGTTTCTAGCGGCGGGTGTGCACTCCGCCGCTAGATAAGGCGATTTCTAACTGCACGAGGTGGGGCCGACCCGCGCGAGTTTGTTACGCAAGAAATGCCAAACGCCGGGCAATTCTAAACCGGTCCTTTAAAAGCGTGTCTCGCGTCCGCAATTCGTCCGACGAGGGTTTTTTTTATCATCTAAGATGGGCTGTCTTGGTTAGAGTTCATTAACCAACAGGGAGCGATTTAGACCTCTCACAAAGAGTGGCACCGTGGTGACGGTGCAGAACAGCAACACGATTGAAGCGGGTTCCGGGATGAATTGCACGCTTAAGATATCTGAGTTGTTCGTTCCGACGTAGATTGTACTATCTGCCACGGCTAGACTGTAACTGTTGGACGGGGCGTAGCCGAGCAACTCCCAATTCTCTAAGTCTGTGGTAGCAATGATTTCTCGACTTGACGTGAGTGTGAAAAGCGTGTCATCGGCGATAACGTAATCGAGTGGCCAGCCAAAGGGTGTCTGTGCGGAGAAGGGTAAGTAGGTCTGTTCGGCCCCGTCACCATCAAAGCGGTACAGCATACCACTGCCACTGAAGCTGTTGGATTGGCTCAGATAGACAAGCTCGCTGCCAAACACAAATGGCTTCCAGACATAGACGCCGCCACTAGAAAGCATATCGGGTCCAGCGAGCCAATTCGTTCCGTCGTAGACCAGCGAATTTGTGACTCGGTCACCTCCCGTATCGCGTCGTTGAACATAGAGCTTCCCATCAAGTACACCAGCCCCATAGTAGCGCGAGAAACTTCCGCTTGCCGGGCTATCCTCTCTTATCGTTTGCCAGGTAACTCCCCCATCTGTGCTACGCCAGACAAGGGCGGAAAGATCCAATGAACCAGTCATCCACAGCTCGGATCCGTCCAGTGTGGCAACATCGAAGACGTGTGTGGCACGTGTCGTACTGTGTTCCTCCCAAACGTCCCCCGAGGGGCCTGGAGTATTGAACGCTAATCCGCCCCTGCTCCCTGTAGGATCGATATTGGGTGCGTAGAGTATTCCACCAATTTCTCGATAGATCTCGACAGCTTCTGTGCCGTAATACAGATCGTGCGACCACTCCTCTATGGTTGGGTCCCAATGAGACACAACTACGGGCCCGGTATTCTCGTTCCAGTCGCCGTAGCCCGTGTAGAGGGAACCTTGGTAATGCTGCAGCGCCCAAATAGTTCGCCCCCGCGTTGTTGATTGTTGAAGTGCAAAGGGGTGCGATGCGACGAACTGAAAGTCGGAAGAAAGAAACTGTGCGTTGGCTGCAGTGGGACCCGAAACAAGCAAGAGCGAGACCAGGTAACAGGCCCACTCGCGTACGAAGATCCGTCTCGCGCAAAGGAATTTTGCAGGCCTAGCTCGCAAAGCCTGTGAGCAAAAATGTACAAATAACTGCTTGTGTATTGACATGGCATGGACTCCAGAGAAGATCAGTATCTACGTGGCCAAGAGTGCCACGACAAGACCTTCAATAAGTGGTTGTCTCCGTTACCAGCCAATTCGGAAGAAGCAGCGCCCAAGTAGGCGCATTGTTTAACTAGGTCAGAACTCACGGGCAACAAAAAAACCGCAAACGCGAAACCCCGGCATTGCCGTGGCCTTGCATTTGCGGTTTTAATAGGAAGCGTTAGGTCTTTTTCTTATGGGGTGAACTCTTGACTTCAAGAGTAAAGTTGTGGGCTATGATTGTCAACCACTTGCAGCAGATTATCCCAGTCTATCTTTACTTCTATCATTCGACATTCGGTCCTTTCGTGACGCAATTCGCCATAAATCCTTGAGCCACCTCATCTTGGGTGTGGTCTGTCCCATCAACTCATCGCACAAAAAAATCACGTTCTCTATAACCGAGCGTCCGATTGCTATTGCCTCGGAGACGATTCTACCCCACTGAGGAGCCGTTTCTCATTCCGGTTTGGAGAGACCTTTGGTGTGTCTGTTGTCGCTCAACGCACGGTTATTCCAACTGCTAGCCTGTACAGGAGACGCCCACCAGTGCTAGTTAGCGATGTTCGTAAATGTACAGCGGTGATTCTGGCCGCTGGACGAAACGGACATTCGGCTAAGTTCCGCGGTGAATCTGCTCGCGGCAAGAAACGGACGTTGGCAAAACCCCCTCAACATCCCCACAATTGGGGATATTGTCACCCAAAAACCGACTCGTCGAAGGCACGAGATGCAATTCGCTAAGAGGCTTCGGCTTCATCGATCGAAGCACTTGGTGGATAGGGCTTTGTGCCTTCGGCCGCCCCCACCGAAGCGATCCAGCCAAGTCCGTAGGGTGCGTGGAGTGATAACGTAACGCACCGTTCTCCCAGGTGCGTTGCGCTTTGCTGCACGCACCCTACGAGCTTGCAACGATTCGCGACAATTCGCGTGATTCGCGGGCCAAATCAGTTCGACTCGGGAGATTCACCCGCCCGGTCGACCTGCGGAACGCCTGAGTCGTCGGGGGTGAGCTCGGGGAGCCCTTGCTCGGGCTCGTCTTGGTCGAGGGCGACCTCGTCCATCTCGGTGGAATCGATGTGCCGGCGTAAGAGTAGGTAGATTCCCACGGCGGCACACCAGAGATATCCCAGTGGAAACGACGCGGCGACGGCCATGAGCGTCGCTTCCCAGAAACGGATCACGCCGGCGGAAGCCGCGCCAATGCCGCTGAGCGTTTCCACGGCGTCGGCGGCCGGCACGCCCATCAGTTGGGCGGTTCGCTCGTTGCCGGCGCCCCAACTGACGGTCCACTCGGTGAGCGATACGCCGGCGGCGGCGAGGTAGTACACCACGGCTTCGCCGAACAAGCCCAGCACCGTGGCTACCAGCAGATAGAACACCAGATGGAACGGTCGCTGATAGACGTATGAAAAGCAACGGCTCACGGCGTCGAAGGCGTCGGTTCGTTCGACGCCCACCGTGGCCCACATCAACGGCCAGCCCACCAGCAGGCCCAACAGGCCGATGGCGAGAATCAGGCCCCATACCAGTGCCACGATCCACACGAGACCCATCAGCAGGGCCGTGATGTTCAGCATCAGTAGCCAGCCGACCACCACCAACGGCATGGCACACGCCGCCGCGACGGCGAGCGGCAGCAGCGGTCCGCCGGAAGTCGCATTCCATTTGCTGACGGCCGCTCGCAAAGCTGCCACCGGACCGAGGACTTCGCCACGAGTCAGGTAGAGCGCAGCGATTCGCGAAATCGCACCACCGAACAGACCCCACACAACGATGGCCCAGATGCCGCTGAGCGACAGGCTCAAGCATTGCATCCAAGAAACGTCGCGGGCAGCCATGCGCAGCAACGGCTCGCTCAACCACGCCCAGCCGCGGACCAGAGGTCCCGCCCACGGGGATTGTGCAAACTTGCCGATGGCCGAGACGCGTTGGGCAGATGTCGTGGGCGAGTCGGCGCCGGGGTCGACCAGTGCGGGGCCAAGCTCGACTACGTCGGCATGCGATTCGGTAAGGCGCCCGAGTTGAGCCGGATTCGAGGAGAACGCCCCGTCGAGCGCCGCCCAACCCCATTGGGTAATCACCACGCCCACAAGGGCCAACAGCAACACCCTGATATGTAATGCCGCATAGCACGACCGCACCAAGATCAGCCAGGGGCAGATTTCGCTGTAGCGAATCTCGTACAAGGCGCCGGTCGGCTGGCTAGGTGGCTGGGGCATCGGCTCAGCAGTCGTGAAGCGAAACAGGGAGCAGTGTGAAAGGTGCCGCGATATTATAGGGGGCTTGGCCAGCGACTGCTAGACAAAGTTGGCGGCGAGCAGGGCTTTCACCATCGACATTGGGGCACACCGAAACACACTAGCCCGACGCGTAAGCGAGGGAATTCACGCGAAAATCCTCGCTTACGCGTCGGGCTAGTGTGGTACATTTTTCGCCATAAACGAAAAAACTCGATTATGGCGACGCCTAGTGGCCATACTCTTTGGGCGACGTCGTTCCTTCGGACTCCCAGTCGTCTTCAGGAGTTTCGTCGTCTTCGGGATCGGGCACGTGGGGCAGGCTGTTCCGCTCGTCGAGCCAGCGCCCCAGATCGATCGATCGGCACCGCTCGCTGCAGAACGGCATCGCAGCCGTCAGGGCGGGATCGAACTCACTCTTGCAGGTGGGACATCGCATCGATCGTGGAGAGCTACTTGTCGCTCTTGGGTTTGTCCGATTTTTTCTTGGCGCTCTTGTCCGACGATTTGCTGTCGCCGTCTTTCTTGGCCGGCTTCTTGTCCTTCTCGGCAGCTTGCTTGTAGGACTCGCTACGGTAGTCGGTTTGGTAGAAACCAGAACCCTTGAACACCACCGCAGCGCCCGTGCCGAACAGCCGACGCAGCTTCAGCTTGCCACACTCGGGACACTTCCGCTTCAAGGGTTCGGAGATCGACTGGAACAGCTCGAACTCGTGTTCACAGGCGTCGCATTCGTAATCGTAAGTTGGCATGGTTGCGGTCTACCTTCAGCAGCGACAGAATCTGTTTACTCGTCGGCTTCCGCCGGACCGGCGGAAACGATGACTTGCGACGGACGCACCACGCGATCGTGCAACTGGTAGCCCTGCTGGGTTACCAGCGAAACGTGGTCGGCGGGATACTCGTCGGACGGTTGTTTGAGAATCGCTTCATGAATCTGGGGATCGAACGGCTGGCCGAGTGCGTCGATCGGTTGGCACTTGTGCTGCTCCAGGATACTGACTAGCTGCTGTCGCACCAGCTTGAACCCTTCCAGCAGGCTGGCCGCTTCGCCCTGCTGCTCGGCGGCTTCGATGGCCCGATCGATGTTGTCGACCACGGGCAGCAGGTCCCGCAATACGTGCAGGGGAGCGTAACGTCGTTCGTCGGCGAGTTCCCGCGACAGGCGATTGCGCAGATTCTGCATCTCGGCCTGAAGACGCAGGAAGCGATCCTTCTCGGCCGCCAGTTCCGTTTCCAAGTCGCTCGGCTCGTCTTCACCATCGGCGCATGCCGCGTCTACCTGTTCGGCAATCGTAGCTGCCGTTTCGTCGACGGTATCTTCTTCGCCTGCTTCGTCTTCAGTCGGTTTGACTGCCATCAATCACGAACTCCTCAGAAATTCTTAATCGGAATCTTCGGTAAAATACTCTTTGGCCTTTTCAAAGAAACCCTTGCGTTCCGGGGCGACGTTCTTGTGCTCCAACTCCGCAAGTTCACGCAGCAACGTTTTCTCCGCGGCGTCGAGCTTCTGGGGGACCTCGATGTTCACTTGAACCAACAGATCGCCCACACCGATGGTTCGCGGATCGGGCATCCCCTGGCCCCTGAGCCGGAAGACCTTGCCCGACTGCGTGCCGGGGGGCACCTTCAGTTCGCCCCGACCGCCGAGCGTCGGTACCTCCAAATCACAGCCCAACGCCGCCTGGGAGTAGGTGATCGGCACGCGGCAAACGAGGTGTTGCCCCTCGCGTTCGAACAGCGGATGCGGCTCTACCGACACAACGCAGTAACAGTCGCCGGGGGGGCCGCCGGCGGGGCTGGGCTCGCCTTGGCCGGTGATGCGGACTTGCATGCCATCGTCGACTCCGGCAGGGATATCCACCTCGACGCTTTCTCTCTTCGGCACGTGTCCCGAGCCGCGGCAGCTCTTGCAGGGCGAAGTTACCGAGGAACCTTCGCCGTGACATGCCGGGCAGGTGGTCTGCACGCGGACGATGCCCGCCTGCTGGACGACTTGGCCATGCCCGCCACAGTACGAACAGGTTTCTCGTTTGCTTCCCTCCGAAGCCCCCGTGCCAGAGCACGTTTCGCATTGCTCGCGGCGTTTGAATTCCACTCTCTTACGCACACCGTGGGCAGATTCCTCAAGTGTCAGCGAGACTTCGCACTGTACGTCGCGTCCCTTGCGCACTCGTCGTTGACCACGGCCGCCGAACAGGTCGCCAAAGATATCGCCAAACGCGCTGAAGATGTCTTCGACGTCGGTGAAATGGCCCGCGCCGGAGTTTCCGTTGAGGCCCGCGTGGCCGAAGCGGTCGTACCGAGCCCTTTTCTCAGAGTCGTGCAGTATCTCGAATGCTTCGGAGGCTTCCTTGAAGCGATCGAGAGCTTCCTGATCGCCCGGATTCTTGTCGGGATGGAACTTCACCGCCAACTTGCGGTACGCCATGGAGACTTCCCCCGACGACGCCTTGCGAGCGACCGATAGCACTTCGTAATAATCGCGTTTTTCAGACATGGCTTTGAATGCCTAATGACGAAACACAGTAGTTGCCATCCCGAGGTCCGCCGAGGGATCTCGGGTGGCAACGATCGCACCGATTGAACGTAGATTCCTCGGCGGACCTCGGAATGACGCGCCTTTAAGCTTTCGTCATTCCCCTCTCTTACTACACACGACCGGGCCACTGGCTAAGGATAGCCGAGTGGCCCGTCGTGAAGAATGCCGATCTGAGGGTCCGTTAGCGGATGCTACCAACGACCCCCCGTTTGTCTTGCTCTTTCGGGTCATAGTTGGTGACCAGAGCTTCGGTCGTGAGCATCAGCCCGGCAATGCTCGCCGCGTTGGTGAGCGCCGTCTTGACCACCTTCGTGGGGTCGATGATGCCTGCCTTGAACATGTCGACGTATTCACCGTTGTTCGCGTCGTAGCCGGTGGCTTGCGACTTCTGGCTGATTTCGTCGGCCACGACGCTGCCGTCCAGGCCGCAGTTGTCGGCGATCTGACGCAACGGGGCGTCCAGCACGCCGAGAACAATGTCCACGCCGATCTTCTCGTCGCCCTTGGCACTGCTTCTGGCCGCTTCGATGGCTTCTTTGCAACGCAACAGGGCCACGCCGCCGCCGGGCAAAATGCCTTCTTCAACGGCTGCCCGAGTGGCGTGCAGAGCGTCTTCGACGCGGGCCTTTTTCTGCTTCATGTCGGCTTCGCTGCTGGCGCCGACCGAGACAATCGCCACGCCGCCAGTGATCTTGGCTAGCCGCTCCTGCAGCTTTTCGCGATCGTAGTCGCTGGTGGTCGCTTCGATTCCCTTGCGGATCTGCTCGATGCGCTTCTGCACGTCGGCCGTGCTGCCGCCGCCTTGGACGATCGTCGTGTCTTCCTTGGTGATGGTGATCTTCTTCGCCCGACCCAACTCGTTGAGCGTGATGCTCTCGAGCTTTATGCCGAGGTCTTCGCTGATGAGCGTGCCGCCGGTGAGGGTGGCAATGTCGCCCAGCATCGCCTTGCGACGATCGCCAAAACCGGGAGCCTTGACCGCACAGATGTTGAGCACGCCACGCAGCTTGTTCACAACCAGCGCCGCCAGGGATTCACCCTCGACGTCTTCGGCAATGATCAACAGCGGCTTGGCCTTCTGGCCAACCAGCTCGAGGATCGGCAGCAGGTCGCGCAGATTGCTGATTTTCTTTTCGTGAAGCAACAGGTAGGCGTCTTCCAGCACGCACTCCATGTCGGCGGTCTGATTGATGAAGTACGGGGAAAGGAATCCCTTGTCGAACTGCATCCCTTCGACCATCTCGAGCGTGGTCTCGGTGGAGCGGCCTTCCTCGACGGTAATCACGCCGTCTTTACCGACCTTTTCCATCGCGTCGGCCAGCAGGTCGCCGATCTCCGGGTCGTTGTTAGCACTGATCGAGCCGATCTGAGCGATTTGTTCTTTGCTCGAAACCTTCTTCGACATCGAATCGAGCTTGGCCACGGCCGCGTCAACCGCTTTGCGGATGCCGCGTTGCACGGACATCGGGTTGCTGCCCGCCACCACGTTGCGAGTGCCTTCGCGGAGGATTGCCCGGGCGAGTACCGTAGCGGTCGTCGTGCCGTCGCCGGCGAGCGACGAGGTCTTGTCGGCCACTTCGTGGACAAGTTTCGCGCCCATGTTCTCGAACGGGTCCTCCAGCTCGATTTCCTTACTGACGGTCACGCCGTCTTTGGTAACGGTCGGTCCGCCGAACGATTTGTTGATAATCACATTGCGGCCGGTCGGGCCCATGGTCACAGCCACAGCGTCGGCCAGCTTGTCTACGCCTCGCAGCAACTTGCTGCGTGCGCTGTCGTCGAACATTAATTGTTTTGCCACGATTTGATTCCTTGATTGGAATTGCTGGAATGTTTTATGCGACGTGCAAGCCCACCAGTTCAGACCGAAGGGCTTCGGAGGAAACTATCAAAGAACCTTGGCCAGGATGTCACTCTCGCGAAGGATTTTGTACTCGGCGCCGTTGACTTCCACTTCGGAGCCGCCGTATTTGCCGTAAATTACGGTGTCGCCAATCGCGACGGAAAGTTCGCCCCGGTTGCCGCTGTCGAGCAGCTTGCCTTCGCCGACGGCGACGACTTTGCCACGCTGGGGTTTCTCTTGCGCCGCGTCGGGCAGCACGATGCCGCCGGCAGTGATCTCTTCGGCTTCCGAGGGTTCCACAACAACGCGATCATCCAAAGGTCGTAGTTTGATTTTGGACATGATTGGTTTCCTTTATATTTGTTTCTGAAAGAATCGTATTTACTTGAAAGTGTGCTTCGGGCAGTTGGCTGATTACATCATGCCAGGCATGCCGCCCATTCCGCCCATGCCACCCATGCCAGGAGGCATGCCGCCGCCCATTCCGCCCATGCCACCGCCCATGCCACCCATGCCGTGGTCGTGGTCGTGGCCAGCGGCCTCTTCCTCTTCCTTGGGAATCTCGGTGACCAGCGAATCGGTGGTCAGCAACAGCGAAGCCACACTCGCGGCGTTTTGCAGCGAGGTTCGTACGACCTTGGCCGGATCGATCACGCCCGCTTCCACCAGATCGCCGTACTCGTCGCGGTCGGCATTGTAGCCACTGCTCTTGCCCTTCATCTGACGGACCCGATTGACAACCACCGCTCCGTCGACGCCGGCGTTTTCGGCAATGTATCGCATGGGGTAGTCGAGCACCTTGCGGATGATTTCGACGCCCAAGCCTTCGTCGCCTTCGAGTTTTAGTTTGTTGAGCGATTTTTCCGAACGTAGCAGGGCCACGCCGCCGCCGGGGACCACGCCCTCGGCCAGCGCCGCGTGCGTTGCCGCGCGGGCGTCGTCGAGCAAGGCTTTGCGTTCCTTCATCTCGGTCTCGGTCGCGGCGCCACAGTTGATCTGGGCCACGCCGCCGGCCAGCTTGGCCAAACGTTCTTGCAGCTTTTCGCGGTCGTAGTCGCTGTCGGTCGATTCGATCTCGCGACGAATCTGATCGGCTCGGCCGAGGATGTCTTCCTTCTTGCCGCCGCCACCGACCATGGTGGTCGTATCGCTGCTGATGGTGATCTTACGGCACTTGCCCAAGTCGGAGAGCTGCACGCCGTCGAGTTTGATGCCTAGATCTTTGAAGATTGCCGTGCCGCCGGTCAGCGTGGCGATGTCGCCCAGCATGGCCTTGCGGCGATCGCCGTAGCCGGGAGCTTTTACGGCACAGACGTTCACAATGCCGCGAAGCTTGTTCACGACGAGTGTCGCCAGGGCTTCGCCATCGACGTCCTCAGCGATAATCACCAGCGGCTTGCCTGCCTTCGATACCGCTTCCAACAGCGGCACGAGGTCTTTGGCACTGGAGATCTTCTCTTCGTAGACCAGCACCAGACAGCTCTGGAAGTCGACCGATTGGTCGTCTTCGTTGTTCACAAAGTGGGGCGAGAGATAGCCGCGGTCGAATTGCATGCCCTCGACGACCTCGACGGTTGTCTCGTTCGAGCGACCTTCTTCGATGGTAATGACGCCGTCCTTGCCAACTTTGCCAAAGGCGTCGGCCAGAACGTTTCCAATCGAGGGATCGTTGTTGCCGGCAATCGTGGCGATTTGCTGAAGGCTCTTCTTGTTTTTTACGTCGACCGGATCAGCCTGCTTGACGATGGCCCCGGAGACCGCGTCGACTGCCTTGGCAATGCCACGGCTCAGCGCCATCGCGTCGGCGCCGGCGGCCAGCATCTTCAGCCCCTCGCGGAAGATGCCTTCGGCCAAGACCGTGGCGGTCGTGGTGCCGTCGCCCGCGACGTCGTTGGTCTTGCTGGCGGCTTCCTTCACGAGCTGGGCCCCGAGATTCTCGTAGGGGTCGTCCAATTCGATGTCTTCGGCGACGGTCACGCCGTCCTTGGTGACTTTGGGGGAACCCCAGCCTTTGTCCAGCACGGCGTTGCGACCACGGGGTCCCAGGGTGCTACGCACGGCTCGGGCGAGTTTTTCCACCCCTGCGGCCAGCGACTTGCGGGCATCGTCCTCAAAAACCATTTGTTTGGGCACGTTCGACTCCTCTTCAGAATGACGGGGAATATGTGTGATGGGTAATCAGGTGGCGTCAGGTTCCGAGCCATCAGGACTCGTCGCCGACGATTTTGGCAGGTAGACACCGACGTGGGAGGTCTCAAACGCAAGGGCCGTGCCAACGCTGGCAGAATAGCCTGAATGTGCCGTTCCCCCCTGGTTTTCAAGGGTTGATGCTCGGTCGGGCCGACCCATTCGGGTGCGCGCCCTGGAGGCCGCGGGATGCCATTTTGGCAGTTTCTGGCGGTTTCGACCTCGCTGGCCGTCGCCGGCCGAAGAATTGAGGCCAGATTCCCTATCTTCCTTCTGGCACATTAGTTGCAACTCTTGGTTGGGGCTCAGGCGAAACACCTCGATTCAGAATCGCTGGCCGCCAAGACTGACTTCCTTAGATCGAACAACGACCGCTAGTGAACATCTAACGATACCTCGCCACGATCTTCTCTTTAGAAGTCAAACCATATGTTCGGCCGCCGTGGCTTTGTGCGCACTCGATGCGCCAGGATCACGGGCGGAAGACCCTCTGTACTCCATCATTATTTGGGAGCGGACCAATGTAAAATCTCACTAAGAGTCACAATCTAAACGCACTTCGGAAGGCCGGATCGCCTACCGAGAGAGGTGTCTGAGCCCTCGAACCGCTCGAGGGAGTAGCGCGCCTGACCGTGCTTCGCGCGGCGACGTGGACGTCGTTCGCTCGAGGTTCGCGTCGAGCAAAAAACCTCTCCGGTTATCCAACTGTGGTCTGCGCCGGCGCGGTGCGCGCGACCTTCAATCGAACTCGACTGACGAACACGAAATCCGTGAACTCAGCGACTCGAGACAGGGTCGGTTTGTGCCCTAAGTCAAAGCCTACTAAGGCTTTTCCATGGGAAGTGCGCAGTCTGCGCACGGCACGGTTTTCACCATTTTGGTGAAATAGTCTCCCCAGTTTGGTGATGCGCGCGTAAAGTGTGTTGCTGCAATCTGTTGCGCTATGCGGCGCGGCGCCAATCGACAACATCTCAACGCCTCCAGAGCATCGTGAAACCATGACAAGTCGTTTAACAATAACGGTTTGCGCCTGGGACCACGGTCTCTCCTTAAAATGGTGATTCGGAGTCGACTCTGGCCGGGAGCAGGCGAGAAATAAATCGCGATTTTCTCGCTCTGAAAACGAGAGCCGAACTCGAGCCTTTTCGCAAGCCAAGGTGTGGTAAGGGAAAAGGGCGATTGCCCCTCTATTTGCCCTTCTGCCGAGTTCACGCTCTCCCCCTGCAGTAGCACTTCGGCACACAGCTTGCACTAAGGGGGAAACCACGTAGCCGTTGCGCTGCCCAGGGACGAGCAAGAGGGGATGTCGGGCATCTGGTTTCGGCCATCAGCAACGGGGTTGGCCCAGTCCACGGAAGTTTTTTCGGGTGAGAGAGAAGACAATGTTTACTGCGCAACCTCAGATCGACCATAGCGACGCGGATCTCAGCACGTATTCAGAGGGCACGCTGCGGCGGACCAGGAAGAACGCGACCCAGACGGTATCCAGCAGTCGCCGCTCTCAGGTCAAGAAACGAAGCTCGCATAAGCGTTCCGGTCCATCGATTGTCGGCATCGGGCACCGTCGAAATCGCAAGTGGTCCTGGTAGCCGGGCAACTCTAGCCTCGCCCGCAGCGCCCAGCCGGTACTCTCTACCGGTCCCGTTGGCACAATGCCCTAGCGGCATTGTTCGACGAAGACCCAGAATTCTCCGACGCTCTTGAGTTGGCACTTCTGGCAGATCGAGCGGCGGTGCGCATTGAGCGTGTTCTGAGTAATACCAAGCTGCTTCGCTGCGCGCTTGGGATTCATCTCTGCCGCGTGCAAGGCATTGATCACTTCTTGTTCACGAGGACTCAGCTCCCCCCAACTGCGGGGGAGACGACGCACATGCAGCAAGAGCGGGATGTCTTCGAGAGGCGAGCGAAGAAATCGACGCTCGTTGTCGCCAAGCTTGACCGGCTTTCCAGGAATGCGGCATTCTTGCTTAATCTTCGTGATTCGGGTCTTCAGCTCGTCTTCTGCGACATGCCGGGAGCCAACGAACTAACCGTGGGTATCATGGCAGTCGTGGCGGAGGAAGAGCGTAAGCTGATCAGCAAGCGCACCAAGGACGCCCTGCAAGCTGCCAAGAAGCGTGGAGTTAAGCTCGGAAGCGCCCGTCCTGGACACTGGAAAGGTCGTGAGAAGAATCGTAAGGCTGGGGCGGTCGCGGGAGGCAAGTCTGCCGGAGATGCGCACAGGAGAGCAGCAGACGAGTCGTACGCGGACTTGGTGCCAATTATCGCCAAGCTGCGTTCAAGAGGACGTACCTTGCAGCAGGTAGCCGACCAACTCAACGAAATGGGGCACACCACCAGACGGGGAAAACCGTGGAATCGGATGCAAGTCTCTCGTGTTGAAGCAAGGAGCGAAGGCATTCAAGGGTGATCAGCTTAATTCGGAAAACCCACTCTCCAAAACCTCTAAAGGACGGTTTCGGATATGTCTCGAAACGCAATTACAGTAATAAAACCCTACAAGTGGGAACCTGACAGAGGTTTCGACGCTTACGATGCCAAAGTGACAGGGCAGCCACAAATGGGATCAACAGCCGGACGGCGTCTGCGTGATGCTTAACGGCCAGAAGTCAGTCCTGGCCTTCGATGCCGAATCTCAAAAGTCAGGCCGCGTGCAACTGGTCCCCTTAGCACCCGAGGCTGTTACCTTGCTGGAACCCCACCAAGCCCCGGCGGGCTTCGTATTCGCGCCTCGGCGGAAAGACGGCCTGCCGATGGCGAGAGACCCCCATAAGGCCAGCAAGGTGGTCTGCCGGATAGGGAAGTTGGCGGGCGTCGTGGTGGACCATGTGAAGGGCAAATGTGCGTCGGCCCATGACCTTCGCAGGTCGTTCGGCTTCCGCTGGTCCAGGCGGATCATGCCTGCCGAGCTGAAAGAACTGATGCGGCACTCGAGTATCGAAACGACGATGACCTACTACGTCGGGCAGAACGCCGAAGCGACCGCCGAGGGGCTTTGGAAGGCTTTGGGACACAAATTGGGACACATGGGCGTTTCTGCCACGACTGGCTCAGGCAACCGCGCATAAGAAAACCCCTGAAAACCAGGGGCTTTCTCAATGAGCCCGGCGGGATTCGAACCCACGACCCACGGATTAAAAGTCCGTTGCTCTACCAACTGAGCTACGGGCTCAACTTCTTGTCTGCCATAGACTTACGCATGATTTCTTGGATGCCGTTCTGGCTCTAGACACCCGTTGTGACACCCGGTACCCTGATTGACGTAGTCAAAGTGACGCCCCCGGTGGTGACCAGGGGTGTCATGGCACCACCTGAAGCTCAAAACAGAGGTGATGACAGGTGGCCAATTCTACTCGAAAAAAGAAGCCACCAAAACCCTCGCCAGACTTCCCCCCTATTCCCCCATGCTACTGGCCGTTGGGCTAAGAAAATCCGGGGCAAGACAGTCTACTTCGGATCGTGGGATGATCCGCAAGCAGCCCTGGAGCTGTTCCTGGATCAAAAAGACGACCTTCTAGCCGGTCGCACACCTAGAGCCAAGGGCGACGGCTTGACGGTATCCTCGACGGGTCATTCAAGAATTACCAGACGCTGCTGGCCTAGTTGCCGGCGGGCGGGGGTTGCTGCTGCTGACGCTGGGTGAGCGCCTCGTCGAGAGTCTGGCCCATCTTGTCCAGCCGACTCTCGTCGGCCTGGTCGTAGAAGTCGGCGATCCACGTGACGCCTTCCGGGCTGCTGAAATGTCTCTCTGTCGCTGTGGAATTCTTGAGGAAACGCGGCATGCATTTTGGCAAGCTGCTCAGGTGCTAGGCAGCGCGATTCCAACCGGCCAAATTACCGACTTTTGACGACTTTAGACTCCTCTGCTCCCAAAAGCTGTAAACCACTATTTTTTAGGGGTTTAGGCAGGCGCAAGGGGCTGTGAGGAAGCTGGAACTACCGCTAAACTATTGTAATCCTGCGAGTCCCGATTATCGCTCGCCGGGGCGGCCACGAGCCAGCGTCTGGCTGGTATTCTGACGTCTCCATCCCTGAGACCACGAAGGCCGGCATCCTGGCGATGGTCCGTGCGGCTGGGGAGTCATCCGAGTGATGCCTGTGCCCCAGGGGGCCCATCGGTCCCGGCTTCGGACTTCCAGGTCTCGTCGTTCCCAGGTCGTCACGCGGCGTATCACCCACGCAGGCGGCGGGGGCAACATCAGGGCGGTTCCCACGCAGGCGAGCAGCATCGCCGTACTTTGGCGACCGTCCGTTTCTGGCGGCGGGTGTGCGCTCCGACGTACGATAATGGACCTTCACGAAGCTGCGTCGAACGATGAAGCCGACGCGTTTTCGGAGTTTCCCAAAAGTGCATCGGTCATGTGCACCTCTGCAGTTTGGCGACCTACTGTTCGTGCGTGAGGTTGATGCAACCTACGCGAGTTATCGAGAGCCGGAAGTCGCAGCGGTGGGCGTCACCTCCGCGCCGTAGCAGTCTGCTATT
>CAXMSB010000043.1:0-4679 GCA_964195615.1 uncultured Granulosicoccus sp.
CGCACATGTCGAACCGACATTGTGCATTTAGTAATTTTCCCTAAACGACCCAGGAGTGACATCCTGACGCATGGCTTGCTCCTTGTGTGAAAACCAAGTGATTAACAAAACACCGGTTTATCACGAATCTCAAGGAAAGCCAAAACGCGGCGCGGCCTTCGCTTCTTTCATAGCTTCAGTTGCGCGCGATCCACACGTTCGGCCAACGTCGGCACGAGTGAGTGGTGTCGGCCCTTGACGATTTGGCGCACTCCCCCTCTTGTTTTCCCGGCCTCACATGGGAAACTGGCTTCTAGAGAAGTTCGCCAAACTCTGCCGAGGGGTTCTCGAGAGAGCCCAATAGACCCTCCGGCTCTTCATCGGAGAACGCTTCATCGTAGGTTTCCAAGTCGATCTCCGCTGCCTCCGAGTCATTCGGTACAGCGACGTGCGCCAGCAATGTGAGCAGATCGTCGTCCGTCGGCACATGCTCAGGTGACTCGTGCTCGGAATCGAGGTAAAGCGTTTCGGCCGTTGGGCTGTTATTCTTGGCCAGCAATGCCAGGCCCGCGTCCCTTGCTGCGAGGCTTCCAACTGTTTCAGACTCTGCCACCGCTAAAGCTTCAGGTTCAGCCATCACTATGATAGGCTCGGAATTCGTATCCGTTACGAGATTTGCGGACAGACTTGCCGTGACCGGCGGCGGGAGTGTGTCTCCTAGATGTCGCTGCCAGATTAGAAAATCCATTCCATCGACATATCCATTCCCATTGCCATCCGCCCCGGTTCCCGTGGGAACGCTCGTGCCATAGGCGTTGGACCACACTGTTAGGTCGTCTCCATCGACGACTCCACTGTAGTCGTAGTCGCCGATCAGGGCAGGTGGACCGACCAAGGCAAACGAAATAGTCTCCTTGTAATCTCCAGCATTTCCTCGTCCATCCGTTGGCGTCAGACGCAGCTGGTAGGTGCCCGACGTCAGGCCAGTGGTATCCCAAATGAATTCGTCGGACCAAGTGCTCTTTCCTGACACACCGTCATAGCCGCTCAGCGAAGCCACGCTCTCGTGCTCGTAAGCGGTGCCTGCGGGATTCCATGTCGAGCCGCCATCGTTGGTCCATTCGATGTCAGCACGATTGTCTTCCTGATTGGTCCATTGGTCCATCGCGCCCGATTTCCATTCGTCGGTCATCGACCACGTGACGGAGACGGTGTTCTGTGGCGCGTCGACCGTGGGCCAGACAAATTGCAGTTCCGGATTCACCAGGTCGCCAAACGAGTGCAGTACCCGCACTTGATCGATTGTGATGGGGATGTTGTTGCCCCCTGTGATCCTGAAGTCCGACATGCCGTTCTGGCTATTGCCAAAGAAAGCATCGTCCAGGTAGAAGCGGGCGGTGCGCCACTCGCCGCTGTTCTCCAGCGCCACCGAGTTGGAGTTCTTGTAAGCGGCACCTGTCGCATCGTATTGGATTTTCAAATTTCCCGAGCTAATGTCTTTGTAAACCACTTCCACAACCGCGTTCAACCCGGCCTGGACTTCGTTGGCGAAGTCATCGTCGACGCGCATGTACATGTACAGCGAAGCGGGCGCTCCGGAGAGTTGCCTGACGCCACGACCCTCGATGGTCGCTACGGTGGTCTGACCATCACCTGCAATTTCTACTTGTTCCAGACCGTTGCTGGTGTTCGTTGCTCCCAGGTCGACATCGACCGTCAACATTCTCTCTTTGATCACACGAACGCGGCGAACAAACAGGTCGCCGCCGGTTTTCTCCAGTCGAAAATCGGCGCCTCCGTTTTGATTATTGCCGAAGTAGGCGTTGGAAAGATCGAAGCGGTGGGTTCGCCACAGGCCGCTGCCGGTCAGCGGCGCGGCATCGCCTGCCTGGTAGATCCCGGTCGTGGAATCGTAATCCACACCAAACTGGCCCACGACGGAATCGAGATACTCAACCTCGATGGTCACGTCGCGACCATCGGCCTCTTGCAGCAGAAAGCCGTCGTCCACCTGGAAGTACAGGAAGTCGTCGTCGGAGTGGATTGCGTCGAACGAGTTCCCGTCCACGATGAATGGCGTCGTTTGGATTTGGCCGCCCGGGATATCAAGGACGGCAAGTCGATCGCTGCCGGAAGCCTGCCAAACCACCTCACTACCGACGTTCGACCGGTTCTCTAGCTCGGACTCGGTGGGAATGGTGTCGTTGATCGAAATCTTGCCTTGCAGTGCCTGCTTCGCTACTCCGGTCAGCGCCATCCACCAATCGCTGGGCATGGGATCGCTCACCTGATAGGTCAGCGGGACTCCCAGAACAGGGTCGGTGTCTGGCACGGGCGGATCGTCGCTGGCCGGGATAATGTTCGTGCCTTCGTCGTACTCATCGAACATCCCGATGAAGTACCAGGGGGCATTTGTCTCGTTGGCGGCGTCGCTGATCATCCGCCAATAGAAGTTTCCATTTTCACGATCGTGAGACGAACGCGTAGAGTCGTTTTGCAAGTGCGTCCAGGAGAATCCAGGGAACACGTGGGGGATGTGCTCGGCCACACCGTTGAGGGCCGCCTCGTCGTCGGCGTAAGAGTCGCTCCCCTTCCAGTATCCTTGCCAGGAGATATAGGCGTCGTGGAGGCCTACGTTGGCCAACTGTTCGGCACCTCCGGTCTGGCTACCGCGTCCCGCACCGACAACATAAACGCCCCGCGAATGGAAATAGTTGATCAGGTCGGCGTGCTGCGCGGTGGAGTATTTGTTGGTGCTGCCCACGTAGAGACCAAAAATAGTGACGACTGGCTGGCCTCCTTCACGCTGGTAGTGGGAGTCATTGAGCATGTCGAAGCCGTTGGTGTCGGTCAGATATTCCCAGTCGTCTTTGACCTCCTGGATCGTCTCCCACCGCTCGGCATCCGAGGCCCCCTTTTGGATGTCGTATTCAATGGACCAGGTGCGTCCCTCGCGGTGGGCTGAATCGCGTGCGTTCACCACAGGCCATTGGGGCTCGCCCACATACGACCCGTCGTTTTGCTTGAACATGAACGATGAATTGAACCGCTGCACCAGGACGCCATCGACGTCGTGCTCGCGCATCCACTGGAAGTGGCGATCGACGACTGAGGAATTGGCCGAGGAGAACAGATAGGCTTGCTCTCCGCTGGCGGTGGTAATGCCGGGGACGGCGAAGACTTCAGTCGAGTCGTAGTCGTTCACATCGGGCCACTGCTCGATGGACCAGTCGCCGGGCACTCCCCAGTGGACATACCCTTCGTCGGTGGCGTCGTTGGGCGTGTTGAACCACCCCTGGTAGCCGGCCAGGACTTTTCCGGTCAGGGTCGTTGCATCGACTTCGCGGCTCGGGCCCTCGTAGGGCGCTTCCCAGGACGGGGACCACACCCAATCTAAGCCGCTGTCGGGGAAGGGCTCATTGGATACCTCGACCGACGAGATCGGAACTCCACCAGCAACGACGCGGAAGTCGTAGCCGTTGGAGCCATTCGCGAACTGCGCGTTCTCCAAGAAATGATAGGAGCTGGCGAACTCTTGAGAATCGACGCGCGAAGACCGCGTGTGAAACTCCGTTTGATCGAAATTGTTGGCGACACTGTCGTATTGGACTTTGAGGGTCCCCGACCCTTCGTCAAAATAGTTCACCTTCGCATACAGGGGGTCGCCCTGCTGGAACCCGGGAAAAGCCGAGTACGGATTGGTGCCGTAGTAGAGATAGGCAGACCCAATAGCCACGTTGACGCCATCTCTCGTCCCGGCAACCCAAGTTCCGTCGCTAGGACCGGAGGTAGGGCCCGACGTAGGCGTCGAAAACGTAATGGTTGCCATGCACAGCCGGTCTTCGAGTTTCTCGAAAGTCGTCCGGCGACCGCCCCTAGAATCCGACGACTTACCTACAGACTGTTTCTTCCTAGATTTTTTGCCCATGTGCTCTCTATCTCGTCCCGATTGATTAGTATGCGATCCCGCTTGCGCGGACATTCTCAGTTAGCGATTGTTCCCGGCAAGCGCTACAGCAATGCAGTCAGTAGACGTCCCAGAGAAACTAAGTATACCAATAATGGTATACTCTAACAGCTTCTTGCAGAACCTTCCAGGAATTGGTCAAAGTTTAGAATGGGGCGTCTACGCATTTTATCCAAGCCCCGTGAGAGGTGGTCGGCGTGTGTTCGATTGGAAAGTTAACGGTACTGCCGGCACTCGATGCACTGAGCTTATCTACCCCAGGTGGGTCACTCCGGTGTTGGATAGCCTGCTGCCGCTGGAGCCACATGTCGGTTCGTCATGTGTGCGCTGGGGAGAACCAGAATGCATCCCGGTAAGTCGGCTTCTCGCGCCATGTTTGGGTTCGCCGGGTCATAAAGGAGTGATAATGAGCGAAGCGAACGGGTGGCGCAGCACGACTCCGGTGCATCGATTCGCTCTGTGCCGTCGCAACTGAGCCGGTGCCAAGCATTACCGGTCATTCGCAGATTCGGCCAACTTGAGCGCCCGTGGCAGCAACACATTGTTTTCCAGATGTACGTGAATATGCAGATCACGTTCCAGTGCCTCAAGTCCGGCCAACATTTCTCTGTATTTCGCACAGGCATCATCTGGAACTAAAAAACCATCGGTAAGATTTCTAAGCTGGTGTAGCTGTTCACCTACTGCATCGTGGTCGGTTCGCATTTCTTCCAGGAAATGCGCAACGTTTTTC
>CAXMSB010000044.1:0-3242 GCA_964195615.1 uncultured Granulosicoccus sp.
AGGACCCTGATGGCTTCCTGCTTGGCCCTGAAGAACTCGCACGTCGCATGGGCCTCATCGATCATCCGTTGGAATCGTTCGGATCCACGATCTGTTGGGAATGGCTGGGGAGGGTCGAATGGTAGGGTCTGCTGGATGCCCATATCAATCACCGATGTACCTGTACTCGCTGGCTTGCCGACCCTTTAGCTGGCCTGGATTGACCAGCTCAAGGATCTTGTAATGCATGACCATAACTCGCATCCAAAGATTGGCTTTTTGGTACTCCGTGTCCACCATTTCAGCAGCCATCCGGCAGCTCAGGAAAAACGTCCCGGTTTCCGATTCCTCTTGCAGCTGAGTAAGCGTCCGGCAGATCCATACTTGACAGGCCGTTTAGGCTGGAGTGGTTTGATTCACCACTCATTGGGAGGCAAGTTATGGGACGTCCACCGTGTGACCTGGACGAGTATTTGGATTGGCAAGAGCGGCTTGAGAGTTACCAAGCCAGCGGCTTGGAAATCGACGTTTTTTGTCTCAAAGAAGGGATCTCTCGATCGACCTTCTATCGTTGGAAAGATCGGTTACGAGGTGGCGTCCCCGAGCCGATGTTAGCAGAACAAGCGGCTCGCGAGAAAGCCGAGTCGGCTGAAGGGGCGGCGTTCGTACCGATCTCATTGAAGGCGTCTCCGGTAGAAATCGAGTTGCCCAACGGCGGCATTGTGCGGTTGCCGCTGGGTGTCGGTCAGGCCGTGCTAGTGGAAGTCATTCGAGCTGCGGGTGCCCTGCGCCCCTGGAAGGCACCGAAATCATGACGAACTTTTCCGACGTGCGGATTTTCTTGTGTACCACGCCGACGAAGATGAACTACAGTTTCGATCGCTTGATGGGTCGAGCGCAAGAGATCTTTGACCAAGACCCGTGCTCTGGCCACTTGTTCCTGTTCCTCAATCGCAATCGCGATCGGATGAAGATCTTGTTTTGGGATCGCGATGGTTTTTGCATTTGGTACAAGCGGCTGGAACGTGGCACGTTCCAGCTGCTTACAACCACCAATGACGATGAAGGCATTGAGCTTGACTATGCACAACTGGTCAAGTTGTTAGGCGGACTCGATCTACGTACGGGACGTCGACGGAAGCGCTACCGTCGCATTGGTTAAACCGTTTTCTTTTTTTCTGAAATTTTTTCCAAATTGGTATTGCGCGATCCGGGCGAGTTGTTACAACCAAGGGTGACATGGATGACAACTCTCTACCCAACGATCTGACGGAATGCCACCGGCTGTTGATGGCTGCTTTCAATCAATCTGTGCAACTTGAGCAACAAGCCACAGAGGCGCAACGGCGTGTCTCCGAATCAGAGCAGCAAGTCGCGGAACTGAGCCGTGTGTTGGACGAAACGGCGGCCTCGCATCAAGATCTACAACAGGAGCACGCCACCACGCTGGAAGAACTGGCCTGGTACAAACGTTGGGCCTTTGGCCGCCGGCGAGAACGTTTCAGCGAAGGCGAAGGGCAAGGCCATTTGTTCGATTTGAACCCATCGGCAACCAACGAGTCGGAAGACTCCGCACTCGGGGACCAGGAAGCCGGAGTCGAAGTTCAAGGCCATCATCGCCGTCGCAAGAAACGCGAGATCGATTGGGATAAACTGCGGCAGATCCGCCATGAGCACGACTTGTCAGATGAAGAAAAAGTCTGCTCGTGCTGTGGCCGCACCAAGGATCGCATCGGTGAAGATGTCACGCGGGAACTGGATTATAAGCCGGCCACGCTGGAAGCCCACATCCACGTGCGACCCAAATACGCTTGCCGTTGTTGCAAGGACGGCGTCTCTGCGGCTCCGCTGCCGCCACGGCCGATTCCAGGCGGCATCGCCGGTCCCGGCCTGGTCACGGAAGTGATCGTCAGCAAGTTCAGCGATCATCTGCCGCTATACCGCCTGGAAGACATTCTCACGCGTTATGGCGTATACATTTCGCGAAGCACTATGTGCGATTGGGTGAAGTCAACGGCCGAACTTATCCGGCCGCTGTATGACCTCGAGCGCAAACTGGTTCTTCAATCATCCGTCCTATGGACCGATGACACCCCGATTACAGTGTTAGGCAGCCTCAAAGGAAGTTTCAAAGGTCACTTCTGGACGTACATCGGAGACAAAGAACATCCCTACTCCGTGTACGATTTTACCACCAGTCGCAGTCGTGACGGTCCGGCGCACTTCCTGCAAAATTATTCTGGCTACTTGCATGCGGATGCGTACGCAGGTTACGACGCGATCTTTTTGAACGCAGGTTCGGATGTCACCGAAGTCGCCTGTTGGTCTCATGCGCGGCGCAAGTTCTTCGATGCGGTGGGAAGTTATCCGCGTGAAGCGCACCAGGTGCTGGAGTGGATTCGGCAGTTGTACGATATCGAAGACCGGGCACATGACTGGTCGGCCGATGCGCGCCGTGAGCTTCGTGCTGTTGAAGCGATACCCGTGCTCGACAAGATTGAGGCGTACTTGAGCGACTTGGCACCGAGGGCGCTGCCGAAGAGCACCTTAGGCAAAGCCGTGACCTACGCACGCAATCAGTGGGGGGCTCTACGGCGCTACACCGAAGACGGACGTCTGACAATCGACAACAACGTCAGCGAGCGAACACTCCGGCACCAGGCTATAGGACGAAAAAATTATTTATTCCTGGGCAGTGAAGCTGCGGGTCCGCGAGCAGCCGTGTTGTACACGATCCTCACGGGTGCAAAGCGTCATCATATCGAGCCATGGAGTTACGTCCGCGACATTCTACTGCGACTGAATGCGGATGATTCGGATCTGGTAGAACTGTTGCCTGAGCGCTGGGCCGTGGCACATCCCGAGGCGATTCTCACTCATCGACTCGAAGAAGCTCGAACCAGAGCCACTCGTACTCGCGCCCGCCGTGCTCATCGCCGTGCTCGCCAGAAATAACGACATGCCCCCGGGCTTATTATCCCGAGGAGCCATGAATGGATTGTTTCACTGCCCGGGAAATGAAATTCTCGACACAGTGTCCAGTTGTGAATCTGGGGCCAGCGATTAGTGGATGACTTCGGTTGCCAAACAGAACCACCGACATCGCCGCCGTGTTTTTCCCAAGGTTGCAGCCCCAGGCTGCCGCCACCACCCGGGTTAGACACCATGGACAGGCCGGACGCTTACCGATTCGATGAGTAGATGGCGTTTTGATTGATGAGATGACTTTTCGGGACAGGCCACGTACAAGTTACGTGCTGCCA
>CAXMSB010000045.1:0-8357 GCA_964195615.1 uncultured Granulosicoccus sp.
AATATCCCCCCTTGGTCCAGCACGTATCATAACACATCGCGCGTGGGGATGTCGAGAGGAATTAGAGAGCGGGGGCACAAGGTACGCAGAATCTGACAGATACGCCCTGCTCAATAATTTAGTAAGGTGTCCCCGAAATTACTGCAGGATTTCGAGACCTACGAGACTCTTGCTCGCTTGAGTGCTCGATTCGACAAGGGGGCTTCGAGGTGAGCCGGTTTTCTCAGCCCACGATACTGATGTGCTCGCCCGATCACTACGGGATCGAGTACGAGATCAATCCCTGGATGAGCACTCGCCGGCAAACCGATCACGGGCTGGCGGTTCGACAGTGGCACCATCTTCGTCGGCTGCTGGTCGAGGCCGGCGCGACGATTTCCGAGCTGCAACCCGTCGAGGGACTTCCGGACTTGGTATTCACCGCCAACGCGGCGCTCGTCTACCGCAAGCGGGCCGTGTTGGCGCGTTTCAAGCATGCCCAACGCCAGGGCGAAGAGACGCACTTTCGCGCCTGGCTGGAAGCGGCTGGCTGGGAGGTCGTGGATTCGCCCGGCGATTTCTCGTTTGAAGGGGCAGGGGATGCGCTCTTTTGCGGCGAGACCCTCTTTGCCGGCTACCGCATGCGGAGCGACGCCGCCGGCCACCAGCTGATCGGCCAACTGTTGGACGTTCACGTGTTGCCGCTCGAGTTGGTCGATCCCTACTACTACCACCTCGACACCTGCTTCTGCCCGCTTTCGGCGAGCGAGGCGATCTACTTTCCCGACGCGTTCGACGATTACGGTCGGCGGGTGTTGGAAGAACAGATTGACGTGCTGATCCCGGTCGAGGAACACGAGGCCCGACGGTTTGCGTGTAACGCCGTAGTGGTCGGCCGCACGGTCGTCACGAACACCGGCTGCCCGTGGCTGCACGACTCGCTGAAGGATCTGGGCTACAAGCCGGTGGAAACGGCACTCGAAGAATTCGTAAAAGCCGGCGGCAGCGCGAAGTGCCTTACGCTACGGCTCGACGGCGAAGCAGCGGCGGGATGGAAAGGGGATTAAACGCAGAGGACGCTGAGTAGCAGAGGGCCGCGGAGATTACTGAGGGTTGATTCTAAGTCTCTGCAATATTCGTAGTGCCTACAGGTTGTTCTCTGAGAAGACAGAACAGAAAAAAAGTCTCACTGCATGCTCTCTTACTACGGTGTGTATTGGAAGAGCCGATCACTACCTGTTTTTCTCTCGGCGGCCCTCTGCTACTCAGCGTCCTCTGCGTTTAATCCGAATCCAGCCTATTTTTCGGGCAGCGTTTCCTTGGCCAGCGCACTGATCTTTTTGAACTCGTCGGTACCGGCGACGCCGCACCATTCGAACATTGCCGCTTCGGTCGTTGTGAGCAGCGCGCCGGAGGCCTCCATGCGGCGCAGCGCGATGTCGTGGTCGATCGCGTGTCGGGAGCCGACCGCGTCGGCGGCGATCACCACCTGGTAGCCGGCGGCCAGCAGGTCGAGCACCGTCTGCTGCACGCAGACATGAGTCTCGATGCCGCAGACCAACACGCGGTGAATGCCCGCAGCTTGCCATTCGTCGAAAATTGCCGAGCACGAACCGCAGCTGAACGTCATCTTGTCGGGGATGGCCGTCGTGATTCGCTCGGCCAATTCGCCGATGGTTGGCCCCAGCTTCTCGGGATATTGCTCGGTGGCGGCCACGCGGACGCCGAGAATCCCCGCGGCGTCGAGCAGCCGGCGAGAGTTCCAGGCAATTCGAGCCCTCTCGGGCTCAGCCGCCATCAGCCGTTTTTGCACGTCGACGACTAGCAAGGCCGTGTCCGCGGGACGCATCAGCTCGGGGCTGCGCGGCACGGCGGGCAGATCAGATTCGTTATCCATAATTTCTGGGCCTCTCAGTGAAATGTCAAATAATGCTGCTGCGGTTCCCCCCATTCTACGTCGGGCGTAGAATCTTTCCCAGGTCTCGCCCAACCACCGTCGCTTCGCTAGCAATTGCCGCCGATGTCCCACCGCAAACCGCCCAACAAGGAAATCTGCGAATGGTCGAAGGATGACCTGCGCAAACATTTTGACCTGTTGTGCGAGATCGTGGCGGAGCCGAGGTTCGTCTGCAAGAAATGCGGCCGGTCGGCGAATCGAAAGAAATGGCTCTGCGAGGGAAAAAAGCTTACCGCCGCGGCGGAGACGGCCCCCTAGCCGCCCAGGGCAATGTCGGCGAGAATGACGCGTCTCGCCCGCAGTCTTCCCTCCAACCGACGTACACGCCCATGCAGACTCGCTCCACGACAATCCTCACGGTTCGACACAACGGCCAAGTTGCCATGGGCGGCGACGGGCAGGTGTCGATGGGCGACACGGTGATGAAAGCCGACGCGGTGAAGATCCGCCGGCTGGTCGACGATCGGGTGCTTGTCGGTTTCGCAGGTTCGGCGGCCGACGCCTTCGCTTTGATGGAACGTTTTGAAGAGAAGCTAAAAGACTACCCCGCCAATCTGACTCGTGCCGCGACCGAGTTGGCCAAGGAGTGGCGCACCGACCGTGCGTTGCGTCGGTTGGAGGCACTGATGTCGGTCGCCGACGCCGAGCACACTCTGCTGGTCTCCGGCACGGGCGACGTCATTCTGCCGAGCGACGGTATCCTCGGCATCGGTTCCGGAGGGAACTACGCCCTAGCCGCCGCTCGGGCGCTCGTGAAGCACAGCGACTTGAGCGCGGCCGACGTCGTGCGTCGCTCGTTGGAAATCGCCAGCGAGATTTGCGTTTACACCAATAACAACCTGGTCATTGAAGAGCTGAAGTGAAGAATCTTACTCCCCGAGAAATTGTTGGACACCTCGACCGTCACATCGTTGGTCAAGACGACGCCAAACGGTCTGTCGCCGTGGCGATCCGCAATCGCTGGCGCCGGCAGCAGCTCGACGATGAGCTGCGCAAAGAAGTCGCCCCGAAAAACATTCTGATGATCGGCCCCACGGGCGTCGGCAAAACCGAGATCGCCCGGCGGCTGGCCACGCTCACCGGCGCGCCGTTCATCAAGGTCGAGGCCTCGAAGTACACCGAGGTCGGCTACTACGGCCGCGACGTCGAGAGCATGATCCGCGAGCTGGTGGAAAACGCGATCGGTCTGGTCCGCGAGCAGGAGCTGGCCAACGTTCAGGAAGAGGCCAAACGTCGGGTGACCGAGCGATTGGTCGATCTGTTGGCCCCCGCACCCACCTCGTTCGACGTGGGCGTCGACAGCAGTGATTCTCCCGAGCGCTACGAACGGACCCGCGAAAAAATGCGGGCGATGCTCGTCGGCGGCGAGATGGAAAATCGCATGGTCGAGATCACCATCGAGCAAAAGGCCCAGGCGATGATGATCCCCGGCATGGGCCCGGGCCAAGATCAGATGGATTTCGACGTGCAGGGTATGCTCGAAAAGATCATGCCCAAGAACGTCTCGCGTCGCGAGATGACCGTGGCCGAGGCCCGGCAAGTGATTTTCGATCAAGAGTGTGACGCGTTGATCAACCAGGAGAAGGTCAACGCCCTGGCGGTCGATTTGGCGGAGAACACCGGGATCATCTTCCTCGACGAGATGGACAAGGTCGTCTCCAGCGAGGGAGGCCGCGGGGCCGACGTCTCGCGGCAGGGCGTCCAGCGCGACCTGTTGCCGATCGTCGAAGGCACCACCGTGCAAACCCGGTACGGCTACATCCATACCGATCACATCCTGTTCATCGCCGCGGGAGCGTTCCACCGAGCCAGCCCCAGCGATCTGATGCCGGAGTTGCAGGGCCGTTTCCCGATCCGCGTGGAGTTGAACGATCTCACGAAAGACGATTTCGTCCGCATCCTCGCCGAGCCGCGCAACGCGCTCACCAAGCAATATGCCGCGTTGATGGAAACCGAAGGTGTCACGCTCGACTTCCAGGAAGACGCGATCGATTCGCTAGCGACCTACGCCCATCAGGTGAACCAATCGACGCAAAACATCGGCGCCCGTCGGCTGCACACGATCATGGAACGCCTGCTGGAAGAACTCTCCTTCGAGGCCCCCGAGATGAAGATGGGCCGCGTCGAAGTAAACGCCGCCTATGTCCGCGATCGGCTGGATGACGTGGTGCAGGATGAGGATTTGAGTAAATTTATTCTTTGAGTGACTTCATTAACGACGCCAACGCCGGCGAACTGGCAGAGATGGTGAACTGTCGCCGAACGTCACCAGCGACTTCAATCTCGATTCGAATGAAATCCGTCGGCAAACAGTTCTCCACGCGGTCGGCCCATTCGACAAACGTGAGCCCTGCGCCGTCAAAATACTCCTCGGGGCCCAGTTCCAGGAACTCGTCTTCGTCGTGGAGGCGGTAGGCGTCGATGTGGTAGACGGGCAGCCGGCCGCCGGCGTATTCGTTGACCAACATGAAAGTCGGGCTGGTCACCGCGTCGCGGAGCACGCCGAGAGCGGCGGCGACCGCTTGCACCAGCCGTGTCTTGCCTGCCCCGAGTGTGCCAACCAGTGCGATCACGGTGCCTGCCGGCAGGACGTCGGCCAGCAGACTGCCCAATCGCTCGGTGTCTGCCTCGCTGTCGGCAAGAAAAGAAAACTCGTTCATGCGTCGCCCCGATGTTGAAAGCCTTCGGGCTGTGCCGAAGTGGGGCCGTCTTCGGTTTTCAGCCACAGCCCCGCCGGTTCGATCATCCCGCCGATGCGTGTGAGCGGCACGTCGAGCGGTTGCTCTTGAATCATCGCTTCGGCAGCGTCGGCAGGAACGGCCAGCAGCAATTCAAAATCTTCGCCGTCGCTCCAGGCGTGCTCGAAGGGCGACCGGCCGTCGCGCTCGTTCAGCCGGCGCGCCGCGTCGCTGATCGGAATCGCCTTGGGGTCGATCATAACTCCCACGCCGCTGGCCTCCGCCAGACGCGAGGCGTCGAGCGATAGGCCGTCGCTGATGTCGATGCCGGCGTGCAGCTCGAAACGGTCGTGAAGCAACAGCGCCTCGCGGACCCGCGGCTCGACGGCCAGATGCCGATCCAAGATGCTGCCGCCCAATTGGCCGGTGACCAATAGATGATCGCCGACGCAAGCGCCGCTGCGCGTCAGCGGTCCTTGCTCGGTCGTTTCGCCGATGGCTGTGATGCTAATCGCCAGTGGGCCGTCCCAGGTGTTCGTGTCGCCGCCGGCGATCACGGTTTCCAGTTGTTCGGCCAACGGCAACATGCCGCGATAGAGTTCGATGGCGAGCTCCGTCGCCGAGAGTTTTCCGGAACCCTGCCGGGGCAACACCAGTGAGACGAACGCGGCCACGGGTCGGGCGGCCATCGCGGCCAGGTCGCTCAGGTTGGCCCCAAGGGCCTTGTGCCCCGCCTGACGCGGATCGATTTCGCTCAGGATGAAATCGACGCCGTCGGTGAGCATGTCGGTCGTGACCACGGCCCGCGCCTGGTCGAACGGAGCCAACACGGCCGCATCGTCGCCCAACCCCACCGCCAGCCGCGGGCTGGAAGGCAGATGCTCGCGGAGCCACGCCAAGAGTTCGCTCTCTACCGTCACAATCAGTCATGCTCCGTGGGAGTTGCTCGTCACCTGAGGTTCATCATAGCCTGTGCGAGGACGAAACGTCGACACGTCGGGTGGCACTGTCTGGCTTGTCCAGCAGTGCAGCCCTGGTACCCGCTTCGCACTGCTGGCAAGCCAGCAGTGCCACCCGAGAAAACTCGGCACCGGGACGGTGGCGGCTAACGGGGTGAATCGAGAAGGTCGACGCTGAGGTGGCTTAGCACAAAAGCGGCTCCCCGATCGCCCCAGTGCTGGGCGGTGGGAATGTCCTGCACTTCGTACACGGCCCACTGCCACGGGCCCGGCCAGAGTGACTCTCCGTTGGGAACCCGGGTGAGGTTGACCACCAACAGATCGGGTTGAAGTTCCGTCACTCGTTCGCGGGTTGCCGTCGACCAGTCGCGGAGGACGACGCCAATCCGCGGCAAGCCGGCCTGACGTGCCAGCGACAGAAAACTCGTGGAACGGGCCAGCAGCACGTGCTCTCCGATTCGCTCGGCCCACGTCAGCAGTCGGTCCAGCACAAACATCTCTCCCCAGTGGTCGAGGCTGTCGTGTTTTACTTCTAGATAGAGAGTTGTCCCCGGATAACGATCCGCAAGTTCCAGCACGTCGCCCAGTGCGGGGAGCTGGGGCGATTGGCCGTCGACATGCTCGAACACCGGCCGATCGACCGCATAGGTGCGTAGCAAGTTGGCGTCGTGCAACAGAACGGGCGTACCGCTGGCGTTGATTTGCAGGTCGCACTCCAAGTGGCGAACGCCGGCGGCGAGCGGAGCTTCCAACGCGGCGAGCGAGTTTTCCACGTGCGAGCGAAGATCGCCCCGATGCGACATGATTTGCGGCGTTTTCACGGCAGTCTGCCCATGGCTTCGCGCCATTGTTGGTAACGATGTGTCAGTCCCGGGTTGGGGGCTGGAACGTACTCGCCCCCCTGCTCGGTTTGCCATCGGTCGGGTTGACCGGCCGCCAGGAAGGCGGCGCCGCGTAGCGTGGCTTCATGATCGGCGTTCACCCGGCAGGGCAGCCCACTCAGGTCGGCCAACCGCTGAACCAGCCCCGACAGGTTACTGAATCCACCGCCGAGCGACAATCGATCGACGGCTGCATGGGGTAACATCCGGCTAAAGTTCTCCACCAGCATAAAGACAATACTCTCCAGCCAGGCTAGCAGTTTTTCTTCGTCAGTCAGGCCGTCGCTGAACTCACCGACCGGTTCGCTCCGCCAGTAGGGCGAGCCCATCCCCATCACGCCGTTGATAAAGTAGACGCTTTTTTCGTTGGGTGGATCGTGCGACAGGGCGTCTTCCAGAAGCTCCGGTACGATCGCGAAACCGAGATGTTGCGCGATCCAGGGCATCGCCCCGGCCGCGCCGTGGACGGTGCCCTCCAAGGTGTACAGCGGCGCGGAGCCCTCCGTGCCTGCCAACACACGGTTGATCAGAAGTTCTGTCGGACCGACCGGCTGGGGGACCAGGCATTGGATGAACGCGCCCGTTCCGATGTTGACATACGCCGTGTTCGCCTGGGGTCGACCCTCGGCAAAGATCGCCGCCTGCTGATCGCGGCTGGCGTAGACCACGGGCATCTGCCGCTCGGTCGTAAGCAACGTACCGAACCGTGAGAAGGTGTCCTGTCCAGTCGGCAAGATGTCGGTGGGCACCTCAAACGCCTCGGCGAGCACCGGGTCCCACTGTTGGTCGTGCAGGTTCCAAAGCTGCGTGCGCGAGGCGCTGACAGAGTCGACTGCCACGGGACGTTCCGAGCAGAGCTGATGCAACAGAAAACTCATCAGCGGACCGGCGGCCAAATCGTTTTCCCGTCGGGCGTCGGCAACTTGCGGCAGTTGTTCCAGGCACCATCGCAGCTTAGTTGCCCCGTAGTGACAAGAGAGCGGCAGCCCGGTGCGCGCGTGGACTTCTTCGGCGTCGAGCGACAGCTGCGCGAGAGAATCCGCCCCGCGGCGATCTTGCCAACTGATGACTGGTGAAAGCTGACGTCCGTCGGAGCGCCGGTAGCAAACAACTGAGGAACCTTGACTGACGATCGCCGCCGCTTGCACCTCGCTCTCCCAGGCAAGGCTCTCCAAGCACATGCGTATTGCGGCGAGAATCGCTCGGGGATCTTGCTCGACGCTGCTCTCGTCCACCTGGTGCGTGCATCGATGTTGCGAGTAACTCAGGCACTCGCCCGTAATGCTAAACAACGCTGCGCGAGCGCTGCGGCTGCCAGCGTCGATGCTCAGCACGGCGGGTTGTTCGGAAGCAGAGGGCAACGCATCGGACCTTTCTGGTGTAGTTCTTCAGGTAGTTTAGTGGGTCCTGTGACGTATCAGAAGCCAGCAGTAGTAGGAGAACATAATATGGTTTGGCTCTGGAGAAACAAAGACGGAGAATACTTTCCAAGCAAGCCGAAAGGAAAAGCCCCAACGGGGCGTCCCGATGCTAGCCCAGGGCAAGTCCGCCCCAAGCGGATGCAGCCCTGGGTTCCGAACCGGAGACCTTACATCGGCCGAGTGTTTGCCCTGTGTACAGAACTCACGCAGATACGGCCGAAATAGAGCGAACTCAGTTTCGGCCTCGGCGACGCCTCTCGGTACCCAGAGCGAACCTCTCGGCCGATGAAGAGGATAGGGTGATTACCCAGGGCTGCGGCCCCGTTCGTTGTCGCTCACTTGGCCTTGCCCTTATAGTTCATCACGTAGTCCCACGGAAACACAAGCGACTGCTGCGGAGGCCCTGCCCCAAGCCGCAGCAGGAGTCGCTTGTTCGCGAATTTCGTGCCAATGTGGGTGACATGCTGAGATGTTTTTTCCAT
>CAXMSB010000046.1:0-12477 GCA_964195615.1 uncultured Granulosicoccus sp.
GACAGCGCAAAAGAAAAACCCCAACCCATTACAGGCTGCGGCTTTATGCGACTCGGTACAATCTGAAGCAGAGCGGAGGGCAAGGGACTCGAACCCTCAACCCCTTGCGGGGCACCTGATTTCGAATCAGGCTGCTAGCCATTCGCGTACCCTCCTCGGCAGACACTAATCTAGTGCTGAGGGTCGTGGGTGGCAAGAACGACCTCTATTTCGACTCGAATCTTCAAGATCAGCCCGCAATCCCACTAGAGTCGCTGCCGCGGTGGGCCGCATAATCGGTGTACCCCGTACCGCCGGAACGCTCGTGAAAGCGACCCTCCGGGCCGGTCCACTTCTAGCGGTTTCGCATCTTGTAGCTGGTATGCGAGGTACGGAGGAAATTTTCGTCTCCTGCCCATGCGACCGCCGATATCAATCATTAGTGCAGATTGCCCGATCCTGAAAACCGTTCCCCCCACCCCCCCGTTGCGAGGCGCCCATGGCGGCTGAACAAACGATCCGAATCGTCACCCGCGGCCAGAATGGCGAACTTCGCACCCACGACTACGAACACCACGATTCCGTATTGCGGATGCATACGCAGATCGGCATCGACGACTGCAGCACCGATCTTAGCTTGCGAGGCCTGCCGGTCTTTCGCGGACTGATCGGCCCGATGCCCGAGGCGAAGGGTATCGTCCGCTACGAGGCCCCCGAGGTATTCGAGTCGCTCACCAAGGAGTGGAGCGTCACGCCCACGGGCCGCAAATCCCGTCGTCGTTCATCCAGGTAATTTTCGACTTCGACCCCGTGCATTGTTTCGATTTAGCAGTCAAGAGAGGCATCCGCGATGACACCTGCCGAGAATTGGAAGTCCTTCTTCGCCGACTGGCCAGCCGACTTTCCGCGCAGTGGCATCGTGATCTCCACGCTCAACGAGACGGTGCCTTTCAGAAACTTCTGGCTGAAGGGCGACATGCTGCTACTGGAGCGGACCAATCCCGACGCCATGGGCGGTCGCTTTCTGATCATGGGCTTCGAAGTGATCAATTCGGTCAAATTCGTCAGCCCTCTGACCGAAGCGGCTATCGCCGGGTCCGGCTTCGCCGCAAGCAGTGCCGACAGGCTGCAACCCTGCTGATGTAGGCAGCGTCGAAAGACTGCTAGCACCGCTAGAACCTTCGCGGGAACTGACATTGCCCCCAAGTGGCTAATCGTCTTGAATTCCCGGCTGTAGAAGCGAACGTCGGCCTTGGCGCCGACAAATCGACACACCAGCGGCCACCATTGGGCCGTCTCGGTTACGCTCTCTACACATCGCAAGAGTCCAAATCTTCCAAGGATGGATAACATGGTGATTCGTTTTCCCCGGCATTGGCTGACCGTTTCAACGCTGGTGTTGCTCACCTCTCTGGGCCCCGCCACGACTGCCCTGGCCGCTGAGGGAACCGCCGAAACGGTCGTCACGCTAGGCAGCAAACGGGTCATCGGCGCCACGGCCACCGTCGAGGAAGTAAAGACCGACCTGCACTTCAAAGCTCGTGTCGATACGGGAGCGACCACGACCTCCCTGAACGTTGAGGACTACGTCATTGAGGACGAGGCGGAGGAGATGGTCGACAACGTGGGCAGAAAGATCCGTTTTCGGATGAAGAACCACGACGGCGACTCGGAATGGCTGGAGAGCAAAATTGCGAAAGTCTCCGTCGTCAAAACGTCTGCCGATCGGGAAGAGCGCTACAAAGTACATCTCACGCTACGATTGCACGCGGTGCAGAAGCGGGTACTGGTCACACTCAACGACCGGTCTCACATGAAGTACCCCTTGCTGCTCGGGCGTAATTTCCTCAGAGGCGACTTTATCGTCGACGTCGACAGCAAGAAGAACCGCCAAGCGAAAGCCGAACCCACCGCCCAGGAGGAACCCTCCCCCAGCGAACCGGTAAAAACCGTCGCAGAGGAGAAGTGACCGACGAAGTCTAGCGGCATGCGTCCGCAGAACGAACGCCGGCGCGGATTCTCTGCGAATCGCGATTTCAGCCGCTCGAGGGCTTCCTACCGCCAATCAAATGTGTTTGAGCCGCTTGTTGGATCGCTGACCAATGTGTCCGGTAGGCCGGCAAGGCTTGCGTCCTTTTCGCGTACGATCGCGTCTCTTTCTAGACCTCTCCGGTCTAGAATCCTTCCTTGCCGAATCTGACTCCCCGGACAAACAGCCCTCGTCCAGTAGGGTCGTGTAATCCATAACACAACCTTTCCTGTTTTGGTCGAACTCCTTGAATCGCCGCCCCGCTCCTTACGGCACGGCACTCTTTCGACCTGGCGCGAGTATCTTGTCCCTTTCGTCGATTCGTGGCAATACGAATATGTGGGAAAAACCCCAAGCATCAAGAAAAACAAAGGGAACAACCGAGGCGGTTTAGGAAATCTGGGGCAGACCGCTTGTGCCAGCTTACCCAGAGAGCCGGCTCGTCCCCGAGACCGGCCCAGCCAAAGCCCGCAGGTTACCGAGGCTCGCGAATCACGTCCGCATCGCTCTCGACGTGCGTAAGAATTTGGTTCCGCCGCAGCTTCTGCTCGGCACAGCGGCGGCCGATCGAGTTATTGTGAATATCCATTTCCCGCTCGGACGGCGTGTTGCCAGTGTCACCCTGCTCATGGGCGTCGGTCACGCGCTCGGCGAACTCCGCACCATACCTATTGGTGAGCAGGTAGCTCCACAATACATGGCGGTAGGCGTCCTGAGGGACTTGCTCGTCGCTCTCATAGGCCGATTTGGCCGTCGACTCGGCGTCGTCCTTGATCCGCAGCAATTGGGCGGCCCGCAAGGGATAGGTGGAAATCAACTCGATCTCCGCGTCGGAGAACGCTTCGTCGAACAGATCAGAGACGGGACGCAGGTCGTCCGCGGCCAGCACCAATGTCCGGCCCCCCTCAACGGGAGCCACCTGAATCCGAACCTTCAAAAGCTTGCCCTTCAGCGAAAACTCGAGCTCGCCCTCGGTCGCGACCGGTATCTGGGTCGCGCCGGCCTTCATCAATCCCACCAACTCTGGCAAGACGTTTACCAACCCGGGCAATGGGTTCAAAAGTTCCATCTCAAACTGGCAATGGAACCGCTGGGCTCTGATTCGCTCGTGCCGGGGATCTTCGGTTTCAGGCGGATATTTCTCCGTCGCCTCGGCGCCTACGGAATCGACCGTGATATCGTGAGCTTCCAACGACACTTGTCCGCTGCCGGAAAGCCACAGCTCGACTTGGCCCACGTGTACGTCGAACGCCCGATTCGGATCGAAAGCTTCGTTGTCTGGGAACTGAAGCCGGGCGCGTAGATCGGTCCAGCGCGCGGTTCGAATCCCCGAGATATTGGCCTGCTTGAAGCTCGGCTCTTCGATGACCACCCCATGCTGCTTGCCGCGTTTGGCGATCGCCGACATGGCCCGGTGGGAGTAGGCGCCCAAGAAATGGTTACCGACGAAATAGGCCACTGGCATCAGTAGCAAGACCGCGACGAGCAACCCGATCAGAGTTTTTTTGGCGCGCGTCATGACATCCCGTCCCTGGTCAAGAGGAGTTCATGCTGTAGCGAATCGTTAACCGCGGATCAGCCGACGGCATCTCTGCCGGCCGAGGGCAAAAACCGACAGCGCTCCCAGCAAGGAAATCGTAACGCTGCTCGGCTCGGGGACCTGGTTGATCCTCCAGGCCAATCCATAATCCCAATCGAAGAGGGGCTGACCGGAGGCCGCTTCGACGCGGATTTCGTATCGATTGCCGGCGACCAGTCCGTCGAAAAAGATGTTTTCCGTGTTCTGATCGGTGCTGAGTGAGCTGGCACCGGGGGCGCTGAGGATCTGGTTGTTCGTCACGTCGACAAGCACCAGATTCAGGTCGTGGAGCGTGGTGCTCGACGGGGAAGTCGTGAAGCCCGTGACCGAGATGTTCCAGGCCAGCGTGGCATGGAGCACGTCGTCGGAACTGGCAGCGGTGAAGAAATAGGAGCCGCGATCGTTGGTAAGGCCCTGGCCGCCGAAATTAGGGTCGTAGTCCCATCCCAGGCTGCCGATGTCGAAGCCGCCGCCCAGATCTTGATCGCTATCGTGTTCGCCAGCGGCCAGAATGTTGTAACTGTGGAAAATGTTCACCTGCCCCGCTCCGTAGTCGAGATCCAGGTTGTTGCTGGTATCTATCAGGTAATCGGTCAAATCGGCGCCGACCGCGTTGTCGACGGCCCGATCAGCGCCGGCCATCATTACAGCCTTGATGACTTCGGAAGTTTCGGCGTGGTTGATCGTACGAGTGCGGTTAGTGATCAAACCGTTGGAAAGATTGCCATCTTGGGCCGTCTCCAGCAATAGGGCTCCCACGGCCGACACCATGGGGGTTGCCAGACTAGTGGTCGTTACCGTGTTGGGTACATTGAATCCCGGCGCCACGACATTCGGAGCCACGCGGCCAGCCGTGTAGGTGCTATCGACGCCCAGAGTGGCCTCGACATGATCCCCCTCCGTCACTCCCACCGAGATCTCGTTGAAGGCGGATTTAAGCAAGATGAGATCGCCGCTGGAGCCATTTTGGATACCCACGACATTGAGAAGGTCGTCTTGTTCCACGACAAAATCGAGCCGCCGCAGTACCTCGGAATTGACCGAGGAAGTAGTGAACTCACCGATCCAACTGTGATTGGCAATTCGCGCCGAGGTCGTCTTGGGCAATGTGGCCGCGCTCTGCAGGGTGTTCAAGAAACCCGAGGCGTGAGGGGTCGCGGAACTCCCGCTGATGCTAAAGCCCAACCAATGGTTGGCCTCGTAGGAGTCGATCGAGGAAATGCCCGGTGCAATGGAAAGCGTGTTCCCATAGAAGTTATAGCCAACGCTGCGAGCGTGGTTGGATGGTACCAAAGACTTCTGCGTCACACCCGCGTTGTAAGTGACGTTGGTGAAGGTCTTTCCAGAGAAATCGGAATTGTTGGGATCCGCCGCATAATTGCCTGACGATGGCGCCTCGACGTGCTGCACGCCAATGCCGCTACCGGTGGGGATGCCGCCGCCCAACTGGGCCTGCAGTTCGGGATACCCGATCAGATTGTCATAAACCGCCGTGGCGCTCTGCGCGTTCAACAGAAACACGACCGCCAACGCAAGAAGCGGAGCCGAGAGCCGATAGACCCTCTCCCCGCGCAGCCAAGCTCCTTGGCTGCGAAGCCTCTTCTGTTCCCGATGCATTAGTTCACTCCGCCTATGATGTTCCGCTAGTTGTCAACTCCCATAATACCACGACCCTGCAGATACTGCCAGCAAACGGCAGGCAGCAACAGGAGTTTTCATACAGCAAACGAAGGGGGAAACCCCTGTAGGAGGCGTCTCCAGACGGCGACCCAGGCCCCGGTTGGCGACGGTCGCCGTCTGGAGACGCCTCCCACAGAGCTTGCAACCATGGGGCCTGTGGAGGCTCACAGGACAGTTGTCATACGGGCCTCGAAAAATGCGGTTTCACGGATTCACTCGGGCAGCACGCCTCCCGGTCAGATATCGAGCCGGGTCGATGCCACGGAGCGACTTCATGGCCCGTTTCTCTACTTGTCGATGTAGCCAAGAGGCAATCGCGATGGAGAAGAGCGTCGCCCCGGCGATCGCGATCCAAGGCGTTGCACCCCACTGCTGCAGCTCCCGAATCAACACGTAACCAATGTTCTGATGCACTAGATACAACGTGTAGGAAATGGCCCCCAAGGCGACGAGCGGTCGGCACGACAAGAATCCAAGTCGCGAGTGAACGGCCAACAGCAACACCGCGCCGAGCAACGCGTCGACCGCCACGGTGGCCAGCCCGCTGAACAAGCCGATCGTCGCCAGACAGGCAACGATCGCCGCCACGCTGGCCTTCGAGATACGTCCGGTCTGGCGATTCGAGTAGAAGAGCATGCCGATCGCGAACAGGGGAATGTACTTCAAGCTCGCCACGGTGGCCAGCTTGCTCAGCAGTTCCGCAGCCCATGGCCAGTACGCCTCCGCGTAACCGCCGGCCAGCCGTACGACAACGGCCACCGCGAGCCAGAGCGCCACGGCGAAAGCAGGCCTGCGAAACGCGCCCCAGTGGAACAACAGCAGCATGTTCGCGTAGAAAATCAGCTCAGCTTGCAGCGACCAATACGCGCCGTCGACGTGCGGAGCTCCCAGCAGAGCCTGCACCATGGTAAGGTTCAACAGCGCCTCACTCAGCGTGACCTCTTGCCCAGGGAGTCGGCACACCGAGACGACCGCAAATGTGATAGCCGCCGAAGCCCAGTAGGCGGGGTAGAGTCGCGAGAATCGACCCCAGGCGAACCGCCACGCGCCAGCCGTTCGCTCCAATGTCATCAGAATCACAAAGCCGCTAAGCATGAAGAACAGGTCGACGCCATAATCGCCCCACCCCACGCTGGCGGCCAGCGGTTCGGCGTATCCAAACAACTGTTCGTACCGGGTCGTGTAATGGAACAACACCACCGCCAGTGCGGCCAGACCGCGCAGGGCGTCCAGCTCCAGGATTCGTTTCGACGAAGACGGGGTAGTCGAGGCCATAAGCGTTGGATCACGAGACAGTTTGTGGACAGGATTGCATCACGATCAAGCAACTGCCGTGCCGGGACGTGCCGAGCACTGTTTTGCCGTTCGCACTGACCCCAGACGTGGCAAGAGTTCCGCATGTTGCCGTCGATGAGGCGAAGAAACACCCTCACTCGCCCGCCCTGGGGCCAAGTAACCTTGACGGCCCCTGCCGCTCGGCCAAAGATCGGGGCTGACGCCTCACGAACAGAACTGACTGGAACTTGGCATGAATGAGAAACCTGACGGACCGACCGTCGTCGGCATCGGCGAAGCACTGTTCGACTGCTTTCCCGAGGGAGCCCTTTTGGGCGGCGCGCCGGTCAACTTGGCCGTTCACGCCCATCAGCTGTTGCGTCAGGCCGGTGGCCGTGGCGCGGTGGTCAGCGCCGTCGGCCGGGATGAGTTGGGCAGCCAGATTCGCCAGGAGCTGTCGGCTCGCCAGATGACGGTCGACTTTCTCCAGGAATTGCCCGACTATGCCACGGGCACGGTGCAGGTGACCGTCGACGACGCCGGGCATCCCGAGTACGAGATTACCGAGAATGTCGCTTGGGATCACATCGAGCGCACCGAATCGACCGACCGCTTGGCCGTGAGTTGCTCGGCCGTCTGTTTCGGCACATTGGCGCAGCGCTCGCCGGAGAGCCGAGCGGCGATCCAGCAGTTTCTCGCCGCCGCCCCGCAGGCCTGGCGGGTGTGCGACCTGAATCTCCGCCAACAGTTTTTCAGCGTGGAAGTAGTCCAGAACAGTTTTGCTGCGGCCAACGTCGTGAAACTCAGCGAAGAGGAATTGGGCGTTGCCTCGCGCCTGCTCAAGATCGAACGAGCCGACGTCGACGCGCAGGCGTTGCAGCTCTGCGAGCGGTTCGAGTTGGAATTGCTCGCCCTCACACGTGGAGCACGGGGAACGGTGCTGTTCCGCCGCGGTGAGCGGATCGAAGGCGAGGTTCCCACGTTTGCCCCTGTCGCGCAGGCCGACAGCGTCGGCGCCGGCGACTCCTGCTGCGCGGCAATTGTCATGGGACTGTTGCTGAAATGGCCCACGCAGCGAATCGTCGATCTGGCGAATCGGGTCGGCGCCTACGTGGCGTCGCAACGGGGAGCGACCCCGCAGTTGCCTCCTGAGATTCTCGAAGAACTGTAACTTCGCGAAAGCCGTGGGATTGCAATCCCACGGCTTTGCCTACAGCAGGGTGTCGAGCAGCAGATTGGTGCCTTCCTTCTGGAGCCGCTGGGCCAATGCGATCGTTTTGATCGAGGCTTCGCTGAGAATCTCGCTCTTGATTAGGTTGGAAGTCTCCTGGGCATAGTCGGCGTCCTCCTGCAGGCTCAGCGCCTGAGCGGTGGCCACCGCCTTGTCTTCGGCCAGCCGTTGATCGACGTCGAGCGTGTATTTCTGATAAGCTCCCGCCGCGGCACTGGCTTGGTTGATCGTCGAGAGCTGCTCGTCGATCAGCTCGATCGCTTCGGCTGTATTGCCGTCGACGATACTGTTGGAGCCGCCCGTCCGAAGAGTTTCCAACTCCGCGGGCAAAGTAAAGCCGCTGATCGAGCCCAACGTGTCGAGCGCGTCGAGCGAGAGGTCGATCTGCTGCTGAATCGCCTCGGTTTGTTCTTCTGAGGCAGAGAGGTTGCTCGCTTCGACAATCTGTCCGCGCACCTCGATCAATACGTCCGAGGCGATCTGTCGACCTTGTTGCTGGACGTTGGTCTGCAGCTGCAGAGTGCTGTTGATTCTGGTCTGCGCACCGAGATCGATCAGGTCGCCACGCAGCTGTTCCGCCCCGATCAGCCCGGCCGGGTCGTCGCTGCCTCGATTGATCCGCAGCCCGGTAGCCAACCGCTCGGTGGCGCGCCCCAATCCTTCGCTGGTGCGCCGGTTGTTGTTCAACAGAGTTAGTTGGATACCAGTCGCGCCGATGTTCAGTGCCACGATAGAATGCCCCCTGGAAGACCGCTTAGTGAAATGAGTTCTGGGCCTAGCGAGACCAGGAGCGGTGGTCATGCAGGCTGGTGGAGGAGAAGGCACCCGATGAGGAGACTTCGAGCGGGGCCTCAGGCAAACCCACGCTCCAATAGATAACATAGCTCACAAACGGCTGCTGCGCGGGAAGACCTGCGGGAAACGCCATGGAGGCGTTCCCCACAGGGTTTCTATCCGCTTTAGAACTTGCCGATTTTAGCGATCAGATCGACGGTGCGGACACTGTAGCCCCACTCGTTGTCATACCAGCTGACGATCTTCAGCATGTCGCCGTCGATCACCTGCGTGAAGTCGGCCGCGAAGATCGAGCTGTGGGAGTCGCCGATGATGTCGGTCGAAACGATCGGATCCTCGGTGTAACAAAGGATTCCCTTGAGCGGGCCTTCCGCGGCTGCCTTGATGGCCGAGTTCACTTCGGCTTCGGTCACCTTCTTGGACAACGCCACCGTGAGGTCGACTACGCTGCCGGTCTGCACCGGCACACGCAGGGCGATGCCCGTGAGCTTGCCCTTGAGGTCGGGGATGACCAGCCCGACAGCCTTGGCGGCGCCGGTGGAAGTCGGAATGATGTTCACCGCACCAGCTCGGGCACGATAGGGATCGGAGTGAGGCTGGTCCTGCGTCGGCTGATCGTTGGTGTAGGCATGCACCGTGGTCATCAGGCCCTTTTCGATGCCGAACGACTCATGCAGCACCTTGGCAACCGGCGCCAGGCAGTTGGTCGTGCAACTGGCGTTGCTGATGCACTTCATGTCGGGGGTGAGCTTGTCGTCGTTTACGCCCAGCACACAGGTGAGATCCGCACCGTCCTTGGCCGGGGCGCTCAAGACGACGCGCTTGGCGCCGGCTTCCAGGTGCGTGTCGTAGCCCGGCTTGCCGTTCCCTGCGCGAGCGGTGAAGATGCCGGTGCTCTCAATCACCACGTCGACGCCCATGTCTCCCCAGGGCAATTCGGCCGGATTGCGAGCCGCCAAGGCCCGGATCGGCTTGCCGTCGATAATCAGATTCTCGTCGTCGTACTCGACCTGGCCGGGAAAGCGACGATGCGTGCTGTCGTACTTTAGCAGGGTGCTGAGCATCTGGTTGCTGGTCAGATCGTTGATGGCGACGACCTCGAATTCGCTGGACCGGGCGTGCAGGTTGCGAAACGTGAGGCGTCCGATACGACCAAAACCGTTGATGGCTACTCGAATCGACATATCTCTCTCTCCTTCAATCGTCTAGAGATGGACCGGGCTCTGTGCCGGTCGTGGAAAATATATATGGTGGGCCGGCGGGGTGGGCAACAAGTGCCTGCCGGCGTACTGGGCGGGAACCGAACCCGCGATTATACTGCCGCCCGAGCCACTCAACAAGCACCCCTGTTTCCGACCCAGGAGAACCGCAAAGTCGATTGTTGCCCTTGCTGTCATTCCGAGGTCCGCCGAGGAATCTCCGTCGCGTCGCGGGTTGGCAGGGTCGCGGAGATCCCTCGGCGGACCTCGGGATGACAGGTGGCGGACTCTGCAGCTCTCATGGTTCCCCAAGCCGTATGACGAAACTCCATCGCCCTAGCTGGCAATTACCGCCCGGCGTTTCCCGAAGTCTCTGGGACTATGTCCGCTCGCCGTCGATTGCCGACGACTACGACGACTATTTCGCCTTCAACAGCCTGTTTGAACACGACGAACAAGTGCTCTCCGAGTTTCTCCAACCGCCGGGGCTGGTCGCCGACTTGGGGTGCGGCACCGGTCGGGCACTGCTACCACTGGTCAAGGCCGGCCATCGGGGGCTGGCGGTCGATCTCTCCGAGCACATGCTCCGCGTGGTGCGGGAGAAGTCGGAGCTCGACCGGCTGCCGATCGCCTGCCTGCAGGCAAACCTCGTCCAGCTCGGCGCGGTGCGCGACGATGCGGTCGACCACGCCATCTGCCTGTTCAGCACGCTGGGCATGATCCGCGGCCGGGCGAACCGTCGTCAGGCGTTGGGCCACGTGCGGCGAATCCTGAAACCGGGCGGCCGATTCGTGCTACACGTACACAACTTCTGGTACAACCTCCGCGATCCCCCGGGACTGATCTGGCTGGTCGGCAATCTCGTGACCAGTCCGTTTCGCAAGGACGTCGAGGTCGGCGACAAGTGGTTCCCGTACCGTGGCCTGCCGAGCATGTTTCTGCACGTGTTCCGCTGGCGCGAGCTGGCCGCCGACCTGGAAGCGGCCGGACTTCGCGTTCTCAAGCGGATACCGCTAGACGTCCCCCGCCGCCAACCTCTGCGGGCGCCCTGGCTGTTGGGCAGCCTGCGCACGAACGGTTGGATCATAGTCTGCGAGTGAGCCTGAGCCCGAATTGGGGTGGCCGGGGCAAAGCGCTAGCGTGCCCCGGCCACCCAGAACTGGCAACGCTGCTTGTGTGCCACTCAGTCGACACGCTTCATGCGGCGGATGAACTCGTCTTCGAGGGCGCGCAGATCCTCGCCAAAATGCTTGCGGAAGTCGGCCAAGCGCGTCTGCGGGTCGTCCATCGTCAACACGGGCTTCTCGGCAAGCTGCTTCAGATAGGCCGTGTACTCTTTCGGGTGCCACTTGATGAGAAAGTAGGTCCAAGCCCACGAGGCGGCGTAGGCATCCACGGCAGAGCGCGGTTCGCGGATGCGGTCGTCGTTGGCGATCAGCGATTCGAGGTTCTTTTCCTTGCCGGCGTTCACGTTGTTGCGGAACAGATCCCAGCGGGAATAGTTGACTTTGCCGATGCCGCTCCAGCTACGTCTGCTGGAGAGATCGGGCGTTTCGAAAAACATGGCCAGCCCCTCGCTGAGCCAGGCCGGGTTGTCGGCCAGCCGGGTCTGCAGTCCGCAGTTGTAGGAGATCTGGTGCGTCGCTTCGTGGACGATGGTGGCCACCAACGGCCTGGCCGCCCGCTGGTTCAGCAGGGCGGTGATGTCGTGCAACGTCCCTCGCTTGCTGTTCTGCCTGCGCAGTTCCTGCATGCCGGTCAGGTCGTACATCACAATGCGATTGGTGAACAGGCTGTAATAGCCAATCGCGTTGCCGCCGCCGGGGCCGAGTTCCTTCTTGGCGTAGCGCATGTACGAATCGGGATCGCTGAACACGAGCACGGCCAACGGCGCCTTGGGCACGTCGACGTCGCACCCCTTCTTCTTCCAGTAGGCGATGAACGCCCTCTGCAGCCGCTCGAGCAGCGAACTGCTCCACTCGGCGTAGGTGCGTGTCGTGTTGTAGACGACCACGTAGTGTTTCGAATCATGCACCTGAAAGCCGGGGCCCATCTCGGCGAGCAACCGTTCGGCCAGTTGGTCTTTGTCGAGCGGCGTGAGCGACTCGGCATCGCTGGTACGGCTGCGAATCTTGTCCGCCGTCAGCGGCCACAGTCCCCCCTCGTCGGTCTCGAGCAACATACCGCCGGCGGAGTCTTCCAACACGACCTGCCCGGTGAGATTGCGCTGCTCGCCATCAATGTTGGCCAGCACCCGCTCGACAGCCGCAGCCTCGGGCACGAGGCACGCGCCGAGCAACCAGACGGCAATCAACACGCAATGAGTAGAACGAAGCGAAGGCATACCTTCCATTGTAACGTCGCCGGGGCCCGTGTTGAGGGTTCGGGTTTCAGGTGGGAAGTGCCAGTGTGGGAGCGATTAGTAGTCTGCGTCCGATAGAGGCGGTGTGTTGAAGACGTCGAGTTCGGCTCGAGTCCGTCCGGGGGGGTACTGGGTGTTTCTCCCGTTGGGTGTCATCAACTGTTGGTAGACTCGATAAGCTATTTGCTCGGAGATCGACTTCGTGTTCCCCCCCGCGAAGACAGCGATCACCAGTTCCGGATGCTCGCTGGCAGGCCGCGCAAATGACGTGCCAAAAGTCGCAAACGGCTGATTGGGAGGAGGATCGGGAAGCCTGTTGATTCTGGCTTGGATGGTGGGGGCGAAAAC
>CAXMSB010000047.1:0-25166 GCA_964195615.1 uncultured Granulosicoccus sp.
TTGGGCTGTTGCCAAGGGCGTGGTCCTATGCTCCAGTTCTGGTAGCGTTTCAGCCGACCTATAATGCAGATGAAGAGCTGGGCGGCACTTGCCTGAAACCTGGAAAAATCGTTGGAACAGAGTTAAACACATGTCACGGCAACAAGGGAAGTCGAAGCAGCAAGAGCAGCAGAATGGCTCGAAGCCGACCTCCGCACAAAACTGGGGGTTGCTGGTGGTGGTGGCAATCACGGTCTCGGTGGTGGTCGGTAGCTACTTCTGGTTCAAATTCGAACCTCCCTCGATGGCACCTTTCGATCAACCTTCACAGGCCGACGTCTATCGCAGGGTGCTTGCGTCGGATCCCGGGAATAACGAAGCCCACTACAATCTCGGCCTCGTGCTGCAATCGCAAGGCGAGATGGGCGAAGCCGTCTCTCACTATCGTCGGGCAATCGCGATCGCCGGCGACGATGCCAGGTATCACAACAATCTAGGTGCGGCACTGGCGAGTTTGAAGAAGTTTGACGAAGCCGTCGAGCATTTTCAGCAGGCGATCACGGCCGATCCCAACAATGCCGAAGCCCAGTTGAATCTCGGTAACACACTCTTCGCCCAGGAGAAGCTCGAAGAAGCAATTACCCACTTTCGGCAAGCCATCGAGCTAAAACCTGACTACGCCAAAGCCCATAACAATTTGGCCGTCGCACTGAAACAGACCGGCCATCTCGAGGAAGCATTCCAGCATCGTTATGAGGCGATGCGACTGGAGCGTGCCCAACAAGGCCCTGGCATGCCATTAGATTAGAGCCAACCCAAATGTAGCTGCCAAAGCGGCGACGATCAGCAGCAGCCAAAATTGACGGGCAGCATCGCGCAAGCCCGCGAAATATGGATGGCCGTCCCAGCAGATGTGAACGTAGAGGATCATGCACTAGGGAGTCGCTGCCGAACCGAGATCCATCGATTCATTCCCATTTGGTAACTCTTCGAAGGGAAACGGCAACCTGTCCGTGTTGCAAGTCATGTATTGGCCAATCTCAAGCCCGTAACGAAGCATGCGGTGGGCGAAGCGAGTGACCCGAGGCGCAGGAGGCTGCCGCGTGACCAGCGAATAGAACAGTTCGAAAACGATGACAATCGCCAGAACGGCTTCCACGAGTCGCACGATGATCACGAACAGAATGGTCAGCAGAAACCTCTTGCCAGTCGTGCTTCGATCGATGACGGTTGGGTCATCGCCATTTTGAACACCATAATCGGCCATGTCATCCTTCTTCAAGAAAACAGACGTGTATGTACGGTATTCGCATGCGGATCGTCGATCTTGGACGAATTCGCAGGAATTCCGAGTCCTCTTGAAAAGGACAACTCGCGACGGATTTGGGGAACACTCATCTCCGCTTATCTTCGCTAATCTGATGAGTGCAGCGCGTAGTAATACAGCCCTAAGTATTACCACGGAGTCACGGAGCACACTGAGAAGAAAGGCTTTGGGAATAGCATTTGATGGCATTTCTCGACATCGAAGCCCGATTTGGCCGCCACTGTTTGTTGTTGCACAAGAGACGACGGGAACATCTTGAGAAAACCCCAGTCACTGCAGTAACTCCGTGCTCTCCGCGACTCCGTGGTTCTATCAGACCTAGCGCTGTAGGAGTAGGATCAGACGCCCGAAGTGACACACGCTATTTGGGAAACTTCATCTTCTCTACCAGTTCGATAAATCTCGGTTCAGCCCGGAGATCATCGAGCCACGGCTCGACCTGCAGGAAGACCAGTTCCCACGATCGTTGTTCATAGGCCGTATCGAGCAGATCGAGCGCTTGCTGTTTTTCGCCGAGCCCCACGTGCACGAAGGCGATTTGCACCGGCGGCACGTGCCAGCGCTCGGCCATCCGGTGCAGCTTGTCGAGCACCTGTCGGGCCTTTTTTTCGCGGCCGGCGACGGCATAGGCATGGCCCAATCCGCCCAACACTTCCGCCAGTCCGTCGGCAAGTTCCGCCGCCCGACGATACGTCGTGATCGCTTTGTCGAATCGTTTCTGTTGGATATAGGCCATGCCGAGCCAATCGTAAGCTGCTTCATAGTCGGCATCTTGTTCGATCGAGGGCATGAGCACGTCGATCATGCCCTGCCAATCTCGCTTGAAGTAAAGGATCGAGCTGCGCGCAACTCTCATGCCCGACGACGCGTCGATCTCGAAACTCCGCCGCGAGTACTTCTCCGCTTCCTCGTGCCGATCCATCGCGGCCAGATACAGGGCGTACCAATGGTGCGCCTGAGCCCGACCCGGTTCCAACTCGGTCGCCAATCGCAGCTCTCGCTCGGCGGCGTCCCAGTCCCGCTGGCCAAGCAATACGACTCCCAACGCCGTGTGAGCGGCCGCTAGGTCGGGATCTAGCTCCAGCGCCCGCCGTGCTGCCGTCTCACAACGCGGCATCACTTCCGCGTGTGGCACGAAACCATAGCACCAAAGAAACGTGTTGACATCGGCCAGGCCAACGTGGAGGGCCACCTCGTCGGAGTCGGCCCGAATCCATGTCTCGAGTTGCTCCGCGGAGCTGACCAGTGCGTCTCGCTTCTTCTTCCCAGGAAAGCGAAGCTCGGCTACGTCGGACGCGGCCGCCTCAGTGGCTTCTGGCTCGGCCGCCGTTGCCGCGGTTGCCGGTGCCAAAATGGTCAAGGCGATAACAGCACAGTATTGCCCCAAAACATATCCACACGTTGGCTTCGACAGATCAGCGATTCTCATCATGGAACTCTCGCGAAAAGAAATGACATGGCATTTTGGACCGGTGCGATCCGATAGCTCTCACTTGAATCTACCGGAATGTCGCCGATTGTAACAGGTTTCCCCCCAGCGATTCGATCTCGCACATCGACGCACTGACACACATTGCCCAGCCGCACAGTTTCCGCGGCTGCTCAGAAAACCTCTGTAGGAGGCGTCTCCGACGGCGATCTTGCAGGGGAAACCACCGAAGCTGAGTGGATGGGACTCCGAGCGGTCTTGCTGTTATTTGCAGTGGTTTGCGTGATCCTAGCATTGGTTAGGTGGCTCGTCCGACAACCGAAAGACTGGCAATAGTAATCCGTCAACGAACACGATTGAGATACTCATTCAACTGAATCAACTCGCGTGCAAATCCCCCCGAGAGGATCGGGAATCGGCACCAAGTCTTGGGGTCGAGATTTTCGTCGTCGAGATGAAATGACGGCGCGTAGCGTTCGCGTTTCCACTGATTGCGACACCAAAGCTGGAAGAATCGTTCGACCCATTGTCCGAGCTGCTCAACTGGGTACGCTTCGAATTGGGCGCGAACAGCCTCGAACACCTGCACGGGCGACAGCTTGTCGCGAATGGCGGCCCGTTCGATGGCGTCGAGAACGCGATACGGCATCAGATCGCCTTCATCGGTTTGGCCCTGCTCTGGCGGGCGCAGCTCGGCGGTGGGCTGTTGGTTGTTCACCGCCGCCAGGGCCGGGAGCGGACCGACGCCTGCCGGGCCGCTCGTTTCCATCCATTTCAGCCATTCGAGCAGAAATGCTTTGTCGATACCGGTGATCGGCGACAGCCCGCCGCACGTGTCGCCGTCCATCGTAGCGTAGCCGACGGCCGCTTCGCTGCGGTTGCTGGTCGCCAGAAACAACGCGCCCCGCAGGTTGGCCAGCAACCACGCCCCCGGCCCCCGAGCGCGAGCTTGGATGTTTTGCAGGGCAACGTCATCATCTTCCCACGTAAGCTGCCGACCGATCGCCTGGGAAACCGTCTTGATGTAGCCGTCGACTGCGAAGTCGACGTTCCACTCCAGAAACTCGGCGCCGATCGCCTCCGCGACCGTGCGAGCCGCATTGCGTGTGGTGTCGCCGCTGTTGCGGGTGGCCTGGTAGACACAAGTGAGCAACTTCTGGACGAAGTCCGCTTCCGATCCCCCTCCCTTGAAGGGAGGGGCAAGGGGAGGGATTAGATGTGCCAGTTTCGCAGAAAATCTCTCTGCGCTCACGTCCGAAACGCCCAACTTCGCCATCAGCCAAATCATCGTGGCAACGGTGGCCGAGTCGGCGCCGCCGCTGAGCGAGACGACGTAACCCTGGGCACGGCTCTTACGCAGATAGTCGAACAGCGCCAGCGGCACGGCACGGGCAAACTCTTCCTCTTTCGCCGGCGGCGACTTGTCCCAGGCCGACGGCTGGGTCGGTTTGCGTGGCGTACTTGGGGTGGGCAGCGTGAACTGGCATTCGAGCGTTGCGCCACCCATGGCGCCGTGTATCCGCTGCGGACGCTTGGCGGAGGCCCGAGCGCGGCGCGTGGCGGCCACGTCGACGTCGGCCGTGGCCAACAGTAAATCGGCGTAAGAGAAGCGGGGCCCCACGGCCAGCATCTCGCCACCGCTGGCAATCAGCGTGCCGCCGTCGTAGATTGCCCGGCCCGACTCGTTGCCCAGCAGATTGGCGTAGGCGTAGCTGACGTGGAAGTCGCGCGAACCGTCGAGAACGATCTGGCGGCGAACCTCCTGCTTAGCAAATGCAAAGTGGCTGGCGCTGGGGTTGAGAATCACGTCCGCGCCGCGGGCGGCCAGGCGGATCCCGGGACGGTTTGGCACCCAGGCGTCGCGGCAGATTTCCATGCCGATCTGCACGCCGCCGCAATTGAACAACAAATCACCAATCGGATAGGGCCGACCTGCCACGGTGATCTCGCGCACCTCTCCCGCCGGCCAAGGCCGAAACCAGCGCGGCTCGTAGTGAATGCCGTCGCCGGCCAACTCTTGCTTGGCGACGAAGCCGAGCAGCTTGCCGTTGCAGACTAGTGCGGCAGTGTTGAAGATTGCACCGTCAAAGGGCAGCGCCAGTCCGAGTGAAACAGCAAGCGAGCTGCAGTGGGGGATGATTTCGCTGAGGATTTCCAGGGAGGTATCGTGCAGGCCGCTTGAGTGAAACTGGTCCTCGCAGCCGTAGCCGCTGATGCACAGTTCGGGCAGACAGAGCACGCCAACTTCCGCATCGCGTGCCGCGCTGATCGCGGCCAGGATATTCTGGCGGTTGTCGTCCCAGGCGAGCGGCGTTTGATTGAGTGAGGCGGCGGCTAGTCGTAGTTGCGTCATACCTGGCAATATAGCCGCTCGGCTCGCAGAAGGTCAGCCCAACAGCGTCAGACGCAGTGCGTTAAGCGCTTGCTTGCCGGTGCGGCTCCGCATGATCGCCGGATGCGAGGCGCAGCCAAAACGAAGTTTTCGCGTTCCCGCAGGCGTGACCAACGACACGCACACGCGAGCGTCCGACACATCCGTTTCCGGAGGGAATGCCGCGATGCCGATCGCGAAATCTGCTTGCTCTTCACGATCAACGGCCTCGGCCAGCGCGGTTGCCGTGGCGGAATCGTGCGGCTCGGCGTCGGCGGGCATCGTCGCGGGCTGAATCAGTGCATCGAGCTGTTCGCGGCTCGCGACAGTGCATCCCCCGCGCAACGGCAGCGACCCGCCGGTCGCAGCCGACAGCCATTCGGCGACCAGTCCCTCGGTGGCCCACTCGGCGACGGCAACCGTCTGCTTCCGCTCGGCGAGCAGCCGCGCCACCGCATGTTCCAGTTCATCGTCCTCTTCACCGAACACCAACGTGCCAAGCTTCTCGCGAATCGTGGCAATGGTCGGCTCCATCGCGGCGAGACATGCTGACTCATCTGGGCCGCTGGCGGTGATTCGCAGCGTAATCGTGGCGTCGCTCACGGTGATACCCACCCGCGGCTCGCGGCCCCGACGGATGAGATCGGGCAGCATCGCCTCCAGGTGGCTTTCGCCCACGCCAAAACACTTGATGCGACGGTGCCGCGTCACCCGCGGTTCGGGCTGCAGCTCTCGCACGCGCGGCATGACACTGGAGAACCACATTTCATGCATCTCGGCCGGCACGCCCGGCAGCGCGAACAGAGTGCAGCTTGCTTGTTCGCGAGCAATGCGCATTTCGATCCCCGGCGCTGTGCCATGCAGGTTGGCGATCGGCTTGGATCCAACAGGAAAATCGGCCTGCACGGCGTTTCGCTCGGGCATCTCGCGGCCGCGCTGCTGGAAGAGCTGTCGGATCTGCTCCAGCATCGACGGGTCGCGAACCAAGCAGGCGCCGGTCGCCGCGGCCAGGGCGTCGCGCGTGAGGTCGTCGGCCGTCGGACCCAATCCGCCGGTGACGACCACAATCTCCGCCCTCGCGATGGCCGTGCGAAACGCGGCGACGTTGTCCGTCAGGTCGTCGCCCACCGTCGTGTGAAACGCCACGGTCACGCCCAGTTCCGTAAGACGCTGGCTGAGCCATTGGCTGTTGGTGTCGAGCCGCTGGCCCGTGGTGAGTTCGTCGCCGATGGCAATCACTTCTGCACGCATACCCAGAAGTGTGAACGCGCAGGGGCAAGATGGGAAGGGCTCGGACTGATGAAAACCGACGGGCCCGGAGCAGCAGACCACGTTTTATGACCTTCGCCTCTCACACACCCACGTGTTATAATTGGCATTATGACGAAAACATTGGAACAAGCCATCGAGCGACTGCGGCAAATGTCGGAAGACCGGCAAGATGCTCTGGCTCAACTTCTGCTCCACGAAATGGAAGAGGACGAGCGGTGGCAGAAGTCCACCGCCAAGCATGAAGACAAGATTCAGGGATTGGTCCAAGACGTGCTGGAGGCCGAACGTCGCGGCGAATGCGAGTCGCTCGATCCGGACAACCTGTGACCTCCCTCCTGCACCCGTCATTTCGTCGCAGTTTCGCCAAACTCCCCCGCAAGATTCAGCAACGGGCGCGGGACGCGTATCGACGATTCCAAGCCGACCCCATGCATCCCGGCCTGCAATTCAAATCGCTCCACACAACTTTGCCACTCTGGTCCGTGAGAGTTACCGGATCCTATCGAGCAGTCGGCGTGCGCGATGATCAAGACACCATCATTTGGTTCTTCATCGGTACCCACGCCGAATACGATCAGCTACTGGCAAGCTTGTAGATGTTCCGGCCCAGAGTCGACTATTTCGAGATGGAAAACCCAACGCTCGTGCGGGGGCCGCGGCGATGGTGGCCGTGATAGTAGCCGAAGTGGGGGCCGTAGCAGGGCGGCGGGCCGTAGTAGTGCTCCTCGACCACAACCGGCCCGGGCCGAGTCGCCACGGCGACCGGCGGTGGGGTCTGCATGATTTGGATCACGTCGGTGGCCACGCCCTGATTGTGTAGGTGGATCACGTCCGCTGCGGAGAGCGGTCGCGCCATGCCAGAGGTCCGCACATAGTTCTGAATCAGTCGTGGGTCGACGCCCGAATGAGACATCGCCACCACCTCTTCGATCGTTGCCGCGCCGGTCTGTACCTGCCGACCCATTTGGGTGGCGATCTCGGCCCGATTCTGCGCTTGCATCTCGTCCATTGTGTCGCCCACCGCCGCACCGGTAATCGCACCGAGCCCTGCCCCAATCAGTGCTCCCGTGCCGGCGTTGCCGCCGGTGGCGTCGCCAATGATCGCCCCAGCGCCCGCGCCAGCCAGCGCGCCGATGCCGGCGCCCCGGTCGGCGTAATACGGCGATCGACAACCGGCACTCGCCGCGAACAGAATCAGTAACAGAGAAGCCGTCGCACGAGACGGCCGCAACATGAATGGCCCAAACATGGCAGTTCCAGCGGGGTAACTTGTGGGTAAGATCTGCGGGGCGGGAATGGTCCCAGGCCGCCGGCAGCCGGTCAAGATCGACCGCCGCTGGCACTGCGTCTTCCCTGACCGGTGCCAGCAGACCTGCGGAGGGGGGAAAATGACCCTTTTTCGTCCCCCCGGCCATTCGGTGCTTGCGTTTGGCCGGCCAGTTGCGTAGAATTTGGAGCAACTCGGGATTTGTGGCCGCTTGCAGCCGACACTGCTAAAGAGCCAATGTGGAACACCGGACATTCGGTGGGAAACAACAACTCAATCAGCTGGCCTGCAACAAGCCGCATCTGCCGAGAGCATGTGCGGTTTTTTTAATGCGCTCAACCTCGAACCCTGACTAGTCCCATGAGTCACGTCAAAATGTCGAATCCACCCCTTGGCGATCAACCGACCCCCGACACGGCCGCCTCCGATGTTCGGCCAGAACAGCCGGCGAAGGTTTCCACGATGTCGGTACACGCAGGCGAGAGCCGACAGAAGCCGGGCAACTCGATTACCGATCCGATCTTCTGCGCGTCGACCTACACATTTGCCGACACGCAATCGGTGATCGATTTCATCGAGCAAAAGCAACCGCGTGGAGAGTACGCCCGCTATGGCAACCCGGGCGAATGGAGCGTCGAGCGGAAACTTGCCGCGCTGGAAGGGGGCGAAGATGCCGCACTGTTTTCCAGCGGCATGGCGGCGATTGTGGGCCTGTTGATGGCGAAGCTCAACGCCGGCGACGAGGTGATCTTCTTCGACGAATGTTATCACCGTAGCCGCGAGTTCTGCACCAAGCACTTGTCGCGGTTCGGCGTCACCACGCTCCAAGTGGCGGCGTGCGACTACGACGCCATGGAGGCGGCGATCACCCCCCGCACCAAGCTGCTGGTCAGCGAATCGCCGACCAATCCGCACTTGAGCTGCGTCGATCTCGATCGTTTTGCTGAGATCGGCAAGCAGCACGGCGTGGATACGCTCATCGACGCAACGCTGGCCACCCCTTACAACTTGCGACCCATCGAAGCGGGCATCGACTACGTGCTGCACTCCGCCACCAAGTATCTCGGCGGGCACAACGACCTGCTGGCAGGCGTCGTGGTGGGAACCACCGAGAAGATGGAATCAGTTCGCAACCTCCGCGGCATCATGGGCGCCGTGAACAGCCCGCAAAATGTTTACTTGCTCTCACGTGGCCTCAAGACCTTCGAGCTGCGGATGCAACGGCACAATGAAAATGGCCAGCGGGTGGCTGAGTTTCTGGAGAACCATCCTCGCGTCGAGCGGGTCTACTATCCGGGCCTCCAGTCGCATCCGTATCACGAAGTCGCCAAGAAGACGATGCGCGGATACGGCAGCCTGGTCACGTTTCTGGTGAAGGACGCCGACTGGCGGGCCACGGCCGACGTCGTCGACGCGGTCCAGATCCCGCGCATTGCTCCCAGCCTGGGCGGCGTCGAGTCGCTCATCGAGCAACCCTTGGTGATGAGCTACTACGAATGCACGCCTGAAGAGCGCAAGCAGTACGGCATCCCCGACAACATGATCCGGCTCTCCTGCGGTATCGAGAACGCGGAAGATCTGATCGCCGACCTGCGACAAGCGCTCGCGGAATGAGAATCGAAGCCTGGGGGTTGCAACCCCCAGGCTTTGCGCGTCACACTGCCCGAACTCTTGCCCTGCAGACTCCCCACCCCTAACTTTCATGCAATTCCGCACCCGCGCTATCCACGACGGCAACGAAAAATGTCCTGAGACAGGGGCGGTCGTGAGACCGTTGCATCTGGCCTCCACCTTCGCGCAGCCTGGCGCCGGCGATTGGGGAGAGTATGACTATTCGCGGAGCGGCAACCCGACGCGCAAAGCGTTGGAGACGACGCTCGCCTCGTTGGAGGGCGGCTGCGGCGCGTTGGCGTTTTCCACCGGCATGGCGGCCACGCACTGCGTTACCGGGATGCTCAACTCGGGAGACCACATCGTCGCCGGCAGCGACATCTACGGCGGAACTTATCGGTTGCTCCACAAGGTGACCAATCGCGCTGGAATCGGCACGACGCTAGTCGACGCGTCCGATCCGACGAACATCGAGCGCGCGATCACGCCAGCCACAAAGCTGGTGTGGATCGAAAGCCCCGGCAATCCGCTGCTTTCAATCACCGATATCGCCGCCTGTGCCGAGGTTGCCCATCGCCACGGGGCCCTGCTGGGAATCGACAGCACCTTCGCCACACCCGTGCTGACCCGACCGCTGGAACTGGGCGCCGACATCGTGATGCACTCGGCCACCAAGTACCTCGGTGGCCACAGCGACCTGATGGGCGGCGCCCTGGTCGTCCGCGACAAAACGCTCTTCGACGAGCTGTACTTCGTGCAGAACGCCACCGGCGCGATCATGGGACCTCTCGAATCGTTCCTCTGTACCCGCGGACTCAAGACTCTGGAGCTGCGGGTCCGGGAACAATCTCGCACGACTCTACAACTGGCCGAGTGGCTAGCCGATCACGAGCAGGTCGAGCGAGTGCTCTATCCAGGCTTGCCCGGTCATCCGGGCCACGAGTTGGCGAAGAGGCAGATGGACGGAGCCTTTGGCGCGATGCTGTCGTTCGATCTACGTGCCGACTTCGCCGCGGCGAAGCGGTTTGCCGAAGCGACGCATCTGTTTCAGTTGGCGGTGAGTTTGGGGGCGGTTGAATCCCTGATCGAGCAGCCCGCCTCAATGTCACACGCCAGCTACGACGCCGCTGACCGAGCCAAACACGGCATTTCCGACGGTCTGATTCGTCTCTCCGTGGGGCTTGAAGCGTTTGAAGATTTGCGGTCAGATCTAGATCAAGCATTCTCGAAGATATAAGCCTCCGTTCTCTGATCCCCGACCTCTGACCCCTGTCACCTCCCCATGCAACTCGGTTTCGTTAGCGCGATTCTTCACGATCTGTCGTTCGAAGAAGTGCTGTGTCATGCGACAGAGTTGGGTTACGACTGCGTCGAGGTGATGTGCTGGCCGCCGGGCGGGCCCGATCGCAAGTATGGCGGCGTGATGCACTTGGACGTGACCGACTTTACGCAAGCTCAGGCCGACGACACGCGAGCGCTCTGCGACAAACATGGCGTGGCCATCTCGGCGTTGGGCTACTACTCCGACGTCCTCTCGGCCGACACCGAGCAGGCCCAGGCAGCTCGCGAGCATCTTCCCCAGGTCATCGCCGCCTCGGTTCTGTTGGGACTGCCGACGGTCAACACCTTCGTCGGCGCCAATCACACGCTCGCCCTGGAAGAGAATTTCCAACTGTTCGAGCAAGTCTGGCCCGACCTGGTGCGTCATGCCGAGCAGCAAGGTATTCGCATCGCCATCGAGAACTGCCCGATGCTGTTTCCCAATACCTGGCCCTTCGGTTTGAATCTGGCGCGTACCCCGGCCATCTGGCGACGGATGTTCGAGACCATTCCGTCGGCCAATTTCGGCTTGAACTACGACCCCTCGCATCTCGAGATGCAATTGATCGATCCCATCGAGCCAATTCGCGAGTTCGGTTCGCGCATCTTTCACACGCACGCGAAAGACATGCGCGTCGAACGCCAGCAGCTCGACGACCTCGGCTCGCTGGCGCTTCCCATGGAGCGCAGCACTGCGAAGATCCCCGGCTCGGGCGACGTCGATTGGCGGAAGTGGTTCGACACGCTCGCCGAGATCGGCTACGACGGACCCGTGTGCGTGGAAGTCGAAGACGAGGAGTACGAAGGTTCGCTCGACCTCCGCAAAGAATCGCTAGAGATCAGCCACCGCGTGCTGCGCCCACTTCTAACCTAGTAGTAAGCCGCGAGGCGCTAGCCGAGCGCTCGGCTAGCGCCTCGCGGCTTACGATGTTTCTAGTTGCTCGCCGAACGTCACGGGCAGATCGACGACTTCGGCAAGCCGCTGCAGAAACTCGTCGCGTGAAATTTCCACGACGCCTAGGGTTGCCGTGTGCGGCGTCCACTGCTGGACGTCCAGCAACTGATAGCCCCGCGAGTTGAGGTGCTGCACCAGTCTCGCCAGCGCCACCTTCGAGGCGTCCCGCACTCGGTGAAACATACTCTCCGCAGCAAACAAGCCGCCCACGGTCACGCCGTAGGCGCCGCCAACCAGCCGGTCGTCTTGCCAGACCTCCACGCTGTGGGCATGCCCCTGGCGGTGAAACGCTCCGTAGGCGTCGATCATCTCGTCGGTGAGCCAGGTGCCCTCTTCGCGTCCGGGACCGGCCGAGCAGCCGCGGATGACCTCGTCAAAGGCCCGGTCGCAGGTGGCCTGAAACTCGCCGGACCGCAGCCGCCGCTGTAGACGCTTGGAGACGTACATCCCCTCCAGCGGTAAGACGGCCCGGGGGTCGGGCGACCACCACAGCATCGGGTCCTCGGCTTCCACGGGCCAGGGGAAAATGCCGTGCCGATAGGCGTCGAGCAGCCGTTCACAGCTCAGATCGCCGCCGATCGAGACGAGCCCGTCGGGCGTGGAATGCGTGGGTGGGGGGAAGAAACGTGGTGGCATGGCTAATTCGGCTCGACCGGGCGTAGGGTGCAAATTGCCCCAGAAGTCAAAAAAACGGCTGGTTGACCCGCCAGCAGGAATCGGAGGATCATAGTATAATCGCTAGAGCGACTCTGTATCGGGGCCCTATCAGCTTGAGCAGACGCTTTCGACGTAAGGAACCGAAGTAATGTACGAAGATTCGACTCCTCCGACCACGCCCACGCCGGCCGAGAAATCTGCGGATACCCTGGAGGCCAAACGGCTGAGGCGGCTGCTTTGGATTTTTGCTCTGTTGTTCGCCGTGCTGGTGGCTCCGTCGGTCGCGGGGCGTGTTCAGTACGCTCTCACTTCGGCCAAAGAACGAGCGCAGTACGACTTCGCCCGCGAACATCGCAGCGATCTGAATCTTAATCAGGTATCGAACGCCTCGCGGTTGCTGGCCCAATTCGTGGGGCCGAGCGTGGTGAACATCCGCACCCACCGGCGACATGGGCACGGGCAAGGCTCGGGGGTCATCGTCGACTCGGACGGCTACATCATTACCAACCATCACGTGGTCGAAGGAGTCGATACCGCCGAGATACAGCTCAGCGATGGGCGGCGCGGGGCGGCGAGCGTTATCGGACGCGACAAGTTGGTCGACGTGGCGGTGCTCAAGACGGAGCTGGACGATTTGATTCCCGCCGAATGGGGTGACAGCGACGAATTGGCCGTCGGCGAGATGGTCTGGGCCCTGGGAAGTCCCTTTGGACTGCAGAGAAGCATTACCTTCGGCATCGTCAGCGCCAAGGAACGCCATGGCTACGCTAGCCCATCTAGATCCCTCTATCAAGAATTCTTGCAGACCGATGCCGCCGTAAATCCTGGCAACAGCGGCGGGCCTTTGGTCAACGCCGAGGGGAAAGTGGTCGGCATCAACACAGCCATCATCGGCGAAACGTACCAAGGAATCAGTTTTTCAATCCCCAGCACCATCGCCCGAGACAGTTACGAGCAGTTACGTCGCAACGGCTCGGTGCAACGCGGCTGGCTGGGCGTGCAGCCGAGCAAGGTGCCCGACCCCATCTCCCGCCGACTGGAAATCGAACGCGATCAGGGCGTACTGGTTCTGAAGGTCGAAGAAAACACACCTGCCGCGGATGCCGGCATTGAAAAACACGACGTGATACTGTCGTGGGACGGCGTCGAGTGTTCCGACCCCACACTCATGAGCCGATCGATCGCGGCCACAGAAATCGGATCGGAAGTACCCGTCGAAATTGTACGCCGGGGCGAAAACGGCCCTGACCGTTTGACGCTGACCGTCACCGTTGCCGCACGACCGCGAAACGATTCGCTGTAGTGCAGTAGTTGTTAGTTGCTAGATGCTAGTTACTGGGGCCCTCTGGTAACTAACAACTAGCAACTGACAACTGACAACCAAATACAAATTGCGTTTGACTCTGGGATAGGAAAAGACAACCCACCGTGTCTCTCTCTGAATTGCAGGATGCGAAAGAGCAGATCCGCCAAGCGGTCGACATCGTCGATCTGGTGGGCAGCTACGTTGCGCTGCGCCGGCAGGGACGCGGCTACGTCGCGCTCTGTCCCTGGCACGACGACTCTCGACCCAGCCTGCAGGTGAACCCCGAACGACAGTCGTTCAAATGCTGGGTCTGCGACATCGGGGGCGACATCTTCAGCTTTCTGATGCGGATGGAAGGCCTCGAGTTTCGCGAAGCGCTCGAAATGCTCGCCGACCGTGCGGGGATTACGCTCGCGCCCTCGAAGCAACAGGGCGACGAGCCAAGCCAGTTCGATCGCCGCAACCTGCTGCGGGCCATGGCCTGGGCGGAAAAACAGTACTGCGAATGTTTGGCACAAGCCGACGAAGCGGAACCGGCCCGACGCTATCTTGCCGAGCGGGGAGTCTCGGCCGAGAGCATCGAACAGTTTCGCTTGGGTTTCGCCCCGGTGAGTTGGGATTTTCTGTTGCAACGGGCCATCCAGGCAGGCAGCTCTCCCGCGGTGTTGGAGCGCGTCGGGCTGGTCAGTCCACGGCAATCGGGCGACGGCTATTACGATCGGTTTCGCGGCCGGTTGATGTTTTCGATTCGCGACGTCCGCTCGCGGCCGATCGCCTTCGGCGGACGCGTGCTGCCCGGCGTAGGCGATAGCGACCCCGATCGGCCCGAGGCCAAGTACATCAACAGCCCCGAGACGCCGCTGTTCAACAAGAGCAGCCAACTCTACGCGCTCGATCTGGCGCGTACGGGCATCGCCCACGAGCAGAGCATTGTCGTCATGGAGGGCTACACCGACGTGATCATGGCCCATCAACATGGCATCACCAATGCGGTGGCCGTGTTGGGCACGGCGCTGGGCGAACGTCATGTGCCTTTGGTACGTCGATTCACTGATAGCGTAACGCTGGTGCTCGACGGCGACGAAGCGGGACAACGTCGTACCATGCAGATCCTAGACGAACTGCTAGCACTCTTCGTCGCACAAGAAATAGATTTACAAATTCTGACCTTGCCTGAAGGGGCCGATCCATGTGATGTTATTGCCACGCAAGGACGCGACGCATTTCGACAACTGCTTTCGACTTCGGTCGACGCACTAGACCACAAGATCAACGCTGTGACCAACGGATTGGCATCGGCCCCTGGCACTCATCGTTCCGCCCAAGCGGTGGAGGAAATCCTCTCGGCGCTTGCGCGTGCTCTGCCCCGGCAAATGGGGGCAACCTCTGCCGCCTTCGTCCGCGAGCAGCAGGTTCTCTCGCGGCTTGGCCGAGAGTTTGGCGTCACGGAAGAAGCGCTGCACACGCGGCTTTCGGCGCGGCGACGCGAAATCGCTTCCCGAAGTCGTTATCAGGACCAGGCGAAACCGGCAAGCGAGACGGGGCGTTCCGCACAACGTTTAACGCTTTCTCCTTGGGAGCGGGAGATGTTGGAGCTGCTCTTGCATCAGCCGGAGTTCCTGCCCCGATTGGCCGAGGTGCTCACGCCCGAGGAGATTCCTTCGGACGTCTGTCGCACCTTTTATGTTCAAGCCCTTGAGGCGATGCACGCGGGGCAGATTCCTTCGTACGACCAGTTGATGCTTGCCACCGACGATCCCGATGCCAAGAACCTGCTCGTCGACTGCGACGAACATGGACGCGATAAGCTCTCCAGCGACACTGACCAGCGGGTCCGCGACTTGCTGGCCCGAATCGCAGAAGAAAAACTCTCGGCCCACCACCAATCCCAGTTGGCCGATTTGAAACAAAATCGATTGGACCCCGAACATGAACAGGAGGTACTTTCCGAGCTGTTTAACGATTTCCGGCGCCGCCAAACAGGTTCCGCACCCACGGATGGGTAAGGTGTTTGACCGGCGCGAGCGAAAATGAGTTCCCCACTCTGCGGAATCCCCGCAACGCCCACGGGTTGCAACCCGTGGGCTATCACTGCCGCAGAGAGTGAACTCCAGCGCTCAATCCCGCCTTAACTTTTTCTAGCACAGGAAGTGCCGGAGGAGTTTGATATGACCCTCGAAAAGATTTCTTTTAGCCAAGTCGTTGATCTCGCCAAGACCCAAGGCTTTCTTACCTACGCCCAGGCGCACGATTTTCTTCCCGACGAAGCAACCGACTCTTACCAGGTCGATCGGTTGCTCGATCTACTCGACAACCTGGGCATCGAACTGGTCGAAGGCGAATGCCCGCAGCTTAGCGCCGAGACCGAGCCGGATGACAATGTCGAGCGTGAACGGCTCTTCGCCGAAGAATTGCCGAAGCTGACCGACGACCCGATCCGCATGTATCTGTCGCAGATGTGTCGGATTCCGCTCTTAACGCGGGAAGAGGAAATCACGCTAGCCAAAAAGATCGAGCTCTCTCGCAAGCGATTTCGTCGCGATCTGCTAAGCTCGTTCTCCGCCTTGCAGGCCACCGTCGGCACGCTCAAGCGGGTTCACGCCGGCGAGCTACCGTTTGACCGCACGATCAAGGTGTCGCTTACCGAACGACTGACCAAAGAACAGGTGTCGGCCCGCATGCCGCACAATCTGGCGACGCTCGACCACCTGCTCAAGGCCCAACAGGGCGACTTCGCGGTGCTGGCGAGCCGTTCGGCTGATGCGGAGGAAAAAAAGCGAGCCCGAGCCAGCTACCTCAGCCGTCGCAAGAAGATGGTGCAGTTGGTCGAAGAGCTGAGTCTGCGAACTCGTCGCGTGCAGCCCTTGATGAACCAGTTGGAGGGTTTTTCGCAGCGGATGGACCGAATGCAAAGCCAACTGACTCAGCTGAAGGAAGAGGGCGCCGGTGCGAGCCGCATCGAACCGGTCAGACGCGAGTTGCAGCAACTGATGCAGCAAACACTGGAAACGCCAACCAGCCTCCGCAATCGCTGCCAACGTTTGCTGAAGCACCTCAAGGAGTTCGAACGAGTAAAACGCGAGCTCTCCAGCGGCAACCTGCGGTTGGTCGTGTCGATCGCCAAGAAGTATCGCAATCGGGGCATGAGTTTTCTCGACCTGATTCAGGAAGGCAACACGGGCCTGATGCGGGCGGTGGACAAATACGAATACCGACGCGGTTTCAAGTTCTCGACCTATGCCACGTGGTGGATTCGTCAGGCAATCACCCGCGCCATCGCCGACCAGGCCCGCACGATTCGCATTCCGGTGCATATGATCGACGTGCTGAGCAAACTGCAGCAAACGGCCAAACGGCTGCAGCACGAATTGGGTCGGCTCCCCTCGCACGAGGAAACGGCTCTCGCGGCGGGCATCGATCTGGAGGAAAGCCTCCACGTGTTGGACATCGGCCGTACGCCGGTGAGCCTCGACCGACCCGTCGGCGAGGGCGAGGATTGCAGCTTCGGCGAGTTCATCGAAGACGCCCACACCGAGAACCCTCTCAACCTGGCTAATAACGGGCTGTTGCGCGAGAAGATTGAGGAGTTACTCAAGACGCTCACCTATCGCGAACGAGAAATTGTCCGTCTGAGGTACGGGCTGGCCGACGGCTACTGCTACACGCTCGAGGAAGTGGGTCGAGTTTTCAAAGTGACCCGCGAACGCGTGCGGCAGATCGAGGCCAAGGCGGTCGCCAAGCTGCAGAACCCGGTCCGCAGTTCGGAACTGAGCGAGTATGTGGCCGATAGTCCGGAGGTCTCCCCAGAAGAAGTCTGGGAAGAACTGCCCGACGAGGTTGCCGCCGCGGCCTGATCGACAGCCGACTCTCCAGGATAGCGAGGCCCCGACCGCCCTGGTCGGGGCCTTTTTCGTTTGCATGGCCCGTGAAATGGCCGGAATCCTCATCCACCCTATTGGAGCAGCAAATGATCGCTACAATGGACGGTTTCCCCCGAAGACTTCCTGGGATCGACGTTCTCTTGAGCGATTCGGCCCTTACGCGATACGGAGAGTTTCTATGGCAGTTTCTGCAGCGGTGTTGCGAGAGTTGCACCGCATCCACTGTCAACTGGCCGAGTTGCATGAACGCTTGGACCGCGGCCCCCGGCAAATCAAGGCGCGGGAGGCGAACGTCGCCAAATTCGAGGCCGATCTGGCGACTGCTCAGGAGAGTGTGAAGCAGACCAAGATGCTTGCCGACCAGAAGCAGCTCGATCTGAAGTCGGGTGAAATCAAAATCGCCGACTTGAAAGCGAAGCTGAACGCCTGTAGCAGTAACAAAGAGTATCAGACGTTGTTGGAGCAAATCGCCGCCTCGGAGATGGCCAACAGCGTGCTGGCCGACGAGATTCTCGAGGCGATGGAAAAAGGGGATCAGTTGGAGGTAGCGGCAGGAGGGGCTAAGACTCACCTCGAAGCCGCCCGGACGGAGCTCAGCAAATGCCGCGATTCCGTCGCCAGCGAGTCGGAACTGATTCGAGGCGACGTCGCGCGGCTGGAGGGCGAGTTGGTCGAACTGGAGAAGCAACTGCCGACCGAAATGAAAGAGGACTACCGCCGAGTGATTCGCAGCAAGGGGGCTGACGGCATGGCCCTGGCCGAGGACGGCGTTTGCCTGGCGTGCGGAAATCTGGCCACGCTCAACATGCAGAACGAACTACTGCTCTCCAAACCGGTCTTTTGCAAAGCCTGCGGCTGCCTGCTCTACATGGGGGAAAACTAGGCCCTGTCCTGGTTTAGAGCATCTGCCGATGCCCGTCTTTACACGGGCGGGCCGCCGCGACACAATAAACTCCTGCAGTGGGTCTCTCGCAAGGGAGGCCCGTTTTTTGTTTTGTTGTCTTGAGAGGTTCTCATGTCCGATCGCATCCCGATGACCCGCACCGGTTACGACAAAATCAAGAACGATCTCTACGACATGGAAAACGAGCAGATGCCCGTGATCGAGAAGCGGATTGCCACCGCTCGTGCGGAAGGCGATCTCAGCGAGAACGCCGAGTACCACGGCGCCCGGGAAAGCCAGGGTATGCTCCAGGCGAAAATCAATCTGCTCAAAGACAAACTCTGCCGAGCCGACATCGTCGACATGGCAACCATGCCCAAGGATCAGGTCGTGTTTGGCGTCACCGTGAAGGTGAAGGATCTCGACTTCGGCGACGAGGAAGAATTCACGCTCGTCGGCGCCGGCGAAGAGGACTACGACCTGGGAAGAATCCTCGTCACCAGCCCGCTCGCTCAGGGGCTGTTGGGAAAAAAGGTGGGCGAGAAAGCCGAGATTGAGGTCCCCGGCGGCACCAATCACTTCGAGATTCTCGAACTCGGCTTTGACGAGTAGCGGCGGCTCCCGGCTACGTTTCGATTCCAACGAAGAGCCGTCGCAGGCTGGGTGGCCGGGGCAAAGTCCCGCAGGGCGTGCCCCGGTAAGCGTCGCCGACCGGGGCACACTAGCGTTTTGCCCCGGCCACCCGGAGATTCCTCGGCGGACCTCGGAATGACAACTGGCGGGGCTACTCCGCGCTAAACCCATAGACGCACACGTGGCGATACTGTTCTCCTGGTCGCAGTACGATCGAAGGAAACTGCGGCTGATTCGGCGAGTCGGGGTACTGTTGCGTCTCCAGGCACAAAGCGGAGTGACGCGGGTAAGTCTGGCCTTGCTTGCCGGTCTGACCTTTCAAGCCGTTGCCCGTGTAGAGTTGCACGGCAGGCTGATCGGTTTCGACGGTCATCACCCGTCCCGATTGCGGCTCGCGCACCTGGGCGATCTTTCGGAGCGTTCCGATATCGCCGTCGAGCACGTAGTTGTGATCGTAACCCCCGAAGGGCGTCTCAACCAACTCGGCAATCCGTGAGCCGATCGTACGAGACGTGCGAAAATCCAAAGGCGTGCCCACCACCTCGGCCAATTCGCCCGTGGGCAACAGCGTCTCGTCGCTCGGCGTGTAGCGCTGGGCGTCGATCCACACCTCGTGATCGAAAACACTCCCTGCGCCGTGCCCTGCCAAATTAAAATAGCTGTGGTTCGTGAGGTTGACGATCGTGGGCCGATCGGTGCTCGCCTCATACTCGATCCGCACGCCGTCTTCCTCGGTCAGCCGGTAGGTCACCGCCAGATCGAGCGTGCCGGGATACGACTCCTCACCGTCGGGGCTGGTGTAGGTAAACCGAACGCCGTCGCCATCGGCCAGCGGTTCGCCGTGCCACTCGACCTTATCGAGGCTTCGCTCGGAACCGCCGTGCAGGTGGCTCGTACCGAGGTTCCGAGCCAACTGATGTTCGACGCCGTCGAGCGTAAACCGCCCGTCGCGAATCCGGTTGGCGCAGCGACCGGTCGTGCAGCCAAAGTGCTGATTATCGCCCGAGCGGTAGCCCGACTCGTCGTCGAACCCCAGCACAACGTCCGCCAACTGGCCGTCCCGATCGGGCACGTGCAACTCCGCGAGCGTCGCGCCGCGGGTGATCCACTTGGCGGTAAGGCCGTGCGTATTTCGAGCGGAAAATTCCATGTCGCCTCCTCGTTGGACATCAAGATTGATTGCCAAAGATTATCACGCCATCAGGGCGACGTCGCAACCGCGCGCTGCCCGTTTTATCGCAAACCATGCCGGTCAATTCAGCAACGTTTTCTGGCCGCATGGGGAAAGGTCTCACGCGGAGGCGCAGGGGACGCGGAGGGGAAGTTCGGGGTGGCCGGGGCAAAGCGAAGCGTGCCCCGGGGCGGATGGGAAAAACCTGTTTCGAGGAACCCGTCGAGTGCCACTTCCCTGAAAGAGGTTGAAGTGTCAACCTCTTTCAGGGAATCTGTTTGGCGGTGACAATGTCCCCGGTGTAGATTACGCTGGAAGGTTTCCACCTCATTGACACACGCTCCGTACACCGTCATGCAATACGTCATCACTGCCGTGGGCCCCGACAATCGCGGCTTGGCCGATCCCATTGTGCATTGCGTCACCGATCTGGGCGCGAACATCGCCGAGATCCAGATGTTCGATCACGACCAGGAGTCGATCTTCTCGATGCTCACGCGCGTGCATATCGATCCGTCTGCTGCCGAACGATTGACCGCATCGATGGATGAAATCAGCCAACGAACGGGGCTGTCGATTCGCACCTGGTCGCCGAAGATCGAACGACGCAAGCCGCGGCTGGCGATCTGCGCCACCTATCGCCAGGAGACGCCTCGTGCGGTGCTCGAAGCGGTGCGAGCCGGTCGGATCGATGCCGAAGCGACCGTCATGATTAGCAATCGCGAGGCGTGTCGCCCTCTGGCCGATGAGTTTGACCTGCCGTGGTATTACATCGGCAGCAGCGACGGCAGCGCGGACGATCGGCGAATGATCGATATCTGCGACGAGCTGCGGGTCGACTACATTGTGCTGGCCCGTTACATGCGGATTCTGCCGCCCACGAGCGTGTGGCAATACGCGGGCGGACGGATCATCAATCTGCACCACGGCCTGCTGCCCAGTTTTCCGGGGATGCGTCCCTACCACGACGCCCACGGCGCGCGGATGCTCACCTACGGAGCCACCTGCCATTTCATCGTGCCGGAACTCGACGCGGGCAACCAGATCATCAATCAATCGACATTCACCGTCCCGCCCGGCACGCCAATCGACGAGATCGTTCGTCAAGGCCAGACGGAGAACGAACCCAGTTGCCTCGTCGAAGGGGTCCGCCGCGTGGTGGCGGGCGAAGTGCAACTGCACTTCAATCGCGTCGTGGCGGTTTCGTAGTGCGACGTTGTCTCGGCACCGGGACGGTGGCGACTAACGGGCCGTTTGTGCGGGCTGTGGCGGTTTTCGCGGGGTTCGGGGCGAATTTCTTGACGGCAGTGTAGCCTCCGTTTACTCTGGACTTAACGGAACACCCTTGGCTCCAGCGGCCAAGACTTCTCCCGAGGCACCCCCCACTGAGCGAGCAGATTGATGGCAACACGATTCTTCACGGCACTGATTCTCGGTTTGGTTCTGGTCCCGGTCGCAACGGCGCAGGTCGTTCGGTTCGACACGAACGTCGGCAACATCGATCTTGTCTTGAATCCGATGGGACTTCCGGAGCTGCGGGGGCACGTGGACAACATCCTGGCCTATGTTGAGGACGGCCGATATGAGAACAACGTGCTTAATCGTGCTGCCACAGACCCTGGCAATCCCGACGATCCCGCGGGAGACTTTGTCCTGCAGTTTGGCGGGTTCTTTACGGATACACAACAATTTTCTTCTTTCGACGCTTTCGGATCAGTCGAGAGTTTTGATCCAGTGATCGTCGACTTTGACGGTGATGGCACGGTCGATTTTGATACTTCGGAATTGACCAACACGCGTGGACAGGTTTCGCTGGCACTGAGCAGCAATCCTAACACGGGCACGAGCAGTTTCTTTGTTAGCCTGGGAGACAACACCTTCCTCGATGCCAGTGGCTTCGTGCCTTTTGCCGAAGTTAGAGACATGTCGACGGTCGACTACATCATGCGACTGAATCAGGTCTCTGACCCCAGTGCGGGATTGGCTAGCAGCAACATTCCCGTTTTGAACGACGACAACTTGCTAGTGTTTGTTGAGCGAGCATATGTTCTCGATCCTACTTCCTTCGTCCCGGCTCCTCCTTCCAGCGAGACCTTTTCTGCGACCCTTCCCGAGACGCCCTCGGCGGTAGCTTCCCCCTCCTCGGGAGGCTTGCAGGTAGTGAGCGTTCCCGAGCCGCCGGCGTTGGTGCTTTTGATCGGGGCGCTGATGGTGCTGACAGTGCTGAAAGGCCCGCGGTCCTAAGAGTTTCACGACAAATCAGACCTAGAAGCCCGGCCTCTCCGAAGAATCCGGGCTTCTTTTGATGGTGCTGGCAGTGCGAAAGGGCCCGCGGTCCTAGCTCTGGATCGTCAGCGGCTGACACTCTTTCTAGACAAGCTTCTTCTTCCAGGCGGCGTCGACGGACGCATTCTGCCGCTAGCATTCTCGCGGGAAGATTTCTTGATAAGTGGGCGGATTGCTCTTGCTTCATGGGGTGTCGGTTCCTAATATCCGCCGGCCTTGCATTAGCTGGGCGACTCTTCTACCCCCTTTTCCAACTTGATGATCTCGATGATCCCTTTGCCAACAGGCCCCGTTGCGCAACGTCCGTGGACGTTTGCCACAAGCTGCATGTCGTGGTGCGCCTCGACGCTCGCCGCCCACGGGCAAGGTGATTCCATCGACCGAGCAAGTTCGACACCCAGGATAGCTTTCCTTTTTGAGGAAACAGGAGATCTTCGGCATGGATAAGCCGGCATCTTTGTTCACTACCCACTTACGTCTCTTGGCTAGTCTCTGGCTGGTCGCGGCATTGGCTGCCGTGAGCCTTGCGCAGGACGGTTCCGGAGGAGCAGTCGGTGGTGAGTTTGTACCCGAGATTCCCGCCAGCTATTCGGGTTCGGGGAGCTTTTTCAATCGTCAGCTCGGCACGGCCTTTCGGTTCGGCTACCACACCAAAGGCTACGGCACCGAAGAGGGCGTCGTCACCTTGGGTACGATGAAAGTGTTTAGTCAGGAAGGTTCGACGATCTTTCTGGACGGCCAGGCCACGCTCAGCGAAGATTTTGGCGGCGGGTACAATGCGGGCATCGGCTTTCGCAAGTTGTCCGACTTGGGTTTCGGCCCCGACTCCAAACGAATCAACGGACTGAGTTTCTGGAGCGACGGACAGAGCACCAGTGCCGACAATTTCTTCAATCAATTGGGCATAGCAGCCGAATCGTTGGGCGACTCGTTCGACCTGCGATTCCAAGGCAATTTCCCACTGGAGCGGACCCAAGACGGCGACCTGATCGAAGTGCTGGGCAGCGAACCCTTTTTCGCGGGCGACGCTCTGATGGAGTCCCTGCAACGGTTCTACCGCGACACGGCTCTGACGGTACTCGACCTGGAAGGCGCCAAGCGAATTCGCGATTTGGATGCCTGGGGCTTTCTCAGCGGCTATCACCTCACCGGCAGTGGCATGGACACCACAGGCTACCGCGCCGGTGTGCGCGGCTATGCCGTGCCCGACGTGTCGGTCTCGCTGCAGGTGACCGACGACGACATCTATCACACGAACGTCATGTTTGGCATCACCTGGTTCGTAGGCCGCACTAACCGCGGCAACCAGCCCTGCGGCACCTTGCTCGACCGCTTCCGCGAACCGGTGTTGCGCAACGATTACATTGCGACCACCCAGGAGTTGCTCGATAACCCGATCGATCCGCTCACCGATGCGGTCTCGAACGAACAGTTTGTGTTTGTACACGTCGACAGCGACGCCCCGGCGGGCGGCGACGGCACGATTGAGAATCCGTACAAGACCCTGGCCGCCGCCGAGGCGGGCAGCAGCGACGACAACATTGTTTTCGTACACTCCGGATCCACTTTGGCTGGGAACTTCGCCACGAAAGACGGGCAACGCGTGTTGGGCGAAGGTCTCGATCCCAACGGAGTCTTAGTCGAGCACTTTGTGAATTCCGCCGAACAGGGACTCGTCATCTTGCCGGAAACCTCGGCCGGTTCATGGAGCGTAACTGCACCAACCATTGCTGGCGTGGGTACGGTGTTCGATCTGGACAACCATACTAGCAACGAGATCAACAATTTCGTCATCAACAACGGAGTGACGGCTGTCGCCGCCAATCTGGCCGATTCTGCCCACTTGGCTAACCTGGACATCAACACACCGACGGGCGACGCCATCAGCTTTACCGGCGTAACAGGTAACTCGCTGATCGAAAACTCGGTGACAATCGACGGCGCTGTCGGCAAGGGTATCTTCGTCGACGGCGGTTCTGGAGTACTGGGCGCCAATGCCAAGATTACAGACGCCACCGGCAACGCGATAGAAATCACCGGTCGCACCGGCGGCAGTGTGATTGTGGGCGAGATCGAACAGATTCTCGGCGGCGAAGGTATTTATGTTCACGACAACACGGGCGGCACGATCACGTTCTCCAGTTTGGCTAACGTTTCGACGTCGGGCGCAGACTCGGCCGTCATGCTTGTGGACAACGACGGCACGGCGATCTCATTCCAGGAACTGCAAGCCACTTCCGGCGCAGCCGATACGTTTGTCGCCAGCGGCGGCGGGACGATCAGCGTCAACGATCCTAACGACTCGGCATTCATCAGCAATACAGGCGCCGGCTCTGCCTTGGTCGTCGTTGGGGACGATAGCTTTGACGGCAATCCCTCGCTCACGATTCTGGCTGATGTCACGAATACAGGCGCCGGACGGGTCGCTGACATCCAGGACATGACCGGCGGCGCGGTTTCGGTCATCGGCGACGTCACCGACGACACCGGCACGGGCAGCGGTATTCTGATCGAAGACAACACTGGTGGCACGTTCTCGTTTGCGGGGGCCACCACGCTCGATACCGGTGGCAACAGCGCGGTCACGCTGATGAACAACGATGGCGCCGCCATCAACTTCAGCAATCTCAACGCAAGTGCCGCGGGAGCCGACACGTTCTACGTCGAAGGCGGCGGCACGATCGCGGTCAACGACCCGAACGACACCGGACTGATTGTCAATACAGGCATTGGTTCCGCCCTGGTCGTGAGAGGCGATGATACCAATGGTGGGGGCAATCCCACGGTCAACATAGCGAACGACATCACCAATTCCGGC
>CAXMSB010000048.1:0-2876 GCA_964195615.1 uncultured Granulosicoccus sp.
GGTGGAACCTTGCTGGATTCAGATGAGGCTTTCGGCGTTTCTGTAGGTGGCAGTGGCCTTCCCCCATTCTATGTACCAGCCTTTGTGAGAGGATCTGGGGTTAAGGTTCCGCTGCCTTGCCGTAGCGGAGAAGGCTGTTGAGGCTTAGCCGAAGCAGACTTCGGAGCGGAGGTAAGGCAGCGGGCGGCGAACTCCGCCGGGGTCTGGTAGTCTAACGAACTGTGTGGTCTTTGGTGATTGTAATCGAGTCGCCAACGATCGACGACCCAGCGAGCATCTTCCAAGCCGACAAATAACTCGCGATTCAGCAACTCGTCGCGGAAGCGACTGTTGAAGCTCTCAACATAGCCGTTTTCCCAGGGGCTCCCCTTGGCAATGAACAACGTCTTTACTCCTGCCTGATAGAGCCAGCGCGTTACGACCCGAGCCACAAACTCGGGGCCGTTGTCGCTCCGCAGATGCTCCGGCACGCCGCGAACTGCAAACAAGTAGCCGAGCACCTCAACCACCTGGGCCGCCGTGAACGACCACGCGACTTCGATGGCCAAGCTCTCGCGGGTGAACTCATCAATCACCACCAGCATCCGCAGCTTGCGATTCTTCTCGGTGCGATCCTCGACGAAGTCGTAGCTCCAGACATGATTGGGGCGCTCGGCACGACGGTGAACGCAACTATTTTCGCTGCCACCAAGCGTAATTCGACGCTTTTTGTGCTGCTTTTTCGGGACTTGCATACCCTCCTCTCGCCAGAGCCGTTCAACGCGTTTGTGATTCACCTTCCAACCACGTTTGCACAAGGCATCGTAAATCCGTGGACTGCCGAAACGTGGCCGACGACGGGCAAGACGACGGGCAATTCGCCTCATCTCCGCCAAAAGCTTCGCCTCGTCCGCCGGTCGACGTTTTACATAACGTTGGGTACTGCGTGACTGACCAAGCACGCGGCATACTCGACGTTCAGGGGCTTTTTCTGGCCCCAAGCGGTGACACACCTCTTCAACGGTACGTCGCTTCCGCTCGGGGCTTACCAGTTCCCCTTCGCGGCTTCCCTCAACATCTCCAGGTCCAGCGCCTGCTCGGCCACGAGCTTCTTCAGCCGCCCGTTCTCCTTCTCAAGAGACTTTAGCTGCTTGGCCATCTCGGGGGCCATCCCGCCGTACTTCTGACGCCAACGGTAATAGGTCTGCTCGGTAATCTCCAGGGCCTTGCAGACGTCGGGAACCTTCTGGCCCTTGCCCAAGGCAACATCTGCCTGCCGAAGCTTCTCAATAATCTGAGGGGTCGTGTGTCGTATCTTCTTCATCTTCACAAAATCCTTTCCGGGCTGCGCCCGGATGCGATTCTCTCATGAAGACTGGTTCAGTTTTAGGGGGGAAGGCCACTGACCGACAACACGGTCCGCAAGCGATGCAGCAACGCGAAGCAGTTTTTTGTATAGGTAAGGGTTCTTGGGAATCTTGCGGAGTGAGGCTTCTTTCGGGATAGATAGGGGATGTCCTTCTAACCGAAAGGAGTGTGGAGGATGGGAAGACGATCGGATTTGAGCGTGGCCCAGCGGCGGGAGGCGGTGTTGGCGTTGCTGAGACGGGAGGAGCCGGCGGCCCGCCTGGCACGTCGCTTTGGAGTGTCGGAGCAGACGCTGCATCGCTGGCGGGATGAATTTCTCACCGCGGGAGAAGCGGCGCTGGGCGGCGGCAAGAACGGCAGCGGGCCGCAACGCCGCATCGCCGAACTGGAGAAGGAAATCGAAAATCGCGAGCAACTGATTGGCGAACTAACGGTCGCCAACCGCATTTTAAAAAAACTTTCGGGCGAGTCCCCCTGAACGAACAGACACGCACGATGGTCGAACAGGAAATCAAAGAACGGGAATCGACGCGGCTGACGGGCGTGCTGCGCCAGTTGAGCATCGCCAGCAGCAGTTGGTATCGCCGGTCGGTCGCCGCGAAGGATCGCCAGCGTCCCGGCCCCAAGCCGCAGCCGATCCCCGGCGAGGTGCTCCACGCCGTGGTGAACATGGCCACCACCAATCCCTGGTACGGCTACCATCGCATCGCGGTGATGTGCCGCCGCGACGGCTGCGACGTCAAGGATCGCCAGGCGTACGTCGTGATGAAGGATCACGGCCTGTTGCAGAAGCGTCGTCCGCGGGCACCGGAACTGTACCAGGCGGGCAAGCTGTTCGAGCTTTTGCCGCAAAAACCCGATGATTTGTGGCAGATGGACGTCACCTACATCCACATTCCCGGCTACGGCTGGTGGTATGCGGTGACGGTGATCGACTACTACTCGCGTTATCTTTTGGCGTGTCATTTGACGCACAGCTACTCGGCGGTCGAAACGGTGCACGGCCTGAAGCTGGCCCGCCAAGAAGCCGAACGTCTGCACGGCCCGCTGGCGAGACGGCCGTTTCTGGTGACCGACAACGGCTCGTCGTTCATCGCCAAGCGGTTCGCCGCGTTTGTCCGCGACCAATATTCGCACGTGCGGATTGCGTATCGCACGCCGACGCAGCTCGGCCTGCTGGAGCGGTTTCACCGCACGCTCAAACAGGAAGAGGTTTACTGGCGGTTGTACGATCACCCGCAGCATGCCCGCGAGTGCCTGGCCGAATTTCGCGAGCGTTACAACCAGCGGCGACCGCACTGGGCGTTGGTGCCCGAGGTGGGCGGCGATCCTTGGGTTCCGGCGGAGGTGTACGCCGGCAAGCGAGCGATTCAGATCCCGAAGTGGCAAACATGGGCCATCGCGGCGCAAGCCAAGCTGGACGAACTGTTGACGGAGGCCGCGTGATAAGCACCTCGGCTCAGGCTCGACAAAAGGGGGGCCGCCCCTCCCGCCTTCACCATCACCTCGACCTGGGGAGCTGCGCCGGG
>CAXMSB010000049.1:0-2149 GCA_964195615.1 uncultured Granulosicoccus sp.
GAGAAGCCGTGGGGGCGAAGTTCTCGAAGTTGGCCATCAACTGAACCAATTCTGAGGGCACCCGATCGTCACTCGCGACACCGCCCAACGGCTCAGAGGGAGTCGCTACAATGACGGGTACGACTTCTGTGGTTGATTAGGGATGGCAAATTGCGGACCACTGAGATTGGCACGGCATGATAGCTCGGGTCGGCATCGATCGTTGGCAAAAGATCCAGGAGGCGCTGCTCAGCGCCAACGTTGGCTGTCTCTTGATGTTCGTTCTGGTGTTCGGTGTGCCAATCGCGGGTCTCGGCGGGTTCTTCGTGTACATGGGTCGGAGCACCATGTACCGCCAGGCCCGCCTGAACGACTTCGCGATCAGCGTACCGGCGACCATCGTCTCGAGCGATGTCCGACGATCGACCACGAAAACCGGACCGGGGCCGGACACCACAACGACGTCGTACTGGGCGGATATTGAGTTCACCTACGAGTACGAGAGCAAGACGCGGACTTCGGATACAGTCTGGCCCGTCGGGGAGGGTGGGCGTGCGGCTGCGATGCGCGCGGTGGTCGAGCGCTATCCCCAGGGTGCACAGGTTTCGGCATTTGTTGATCTAGACAACCCGGCGATGGCGTTCCTCGAGAAGCGGTGGAGCCTGATGCCCTATGTCTCGGTGACCATTGGTTGCCTGCCGGCGCTGTTCGTCACGGCTTTGGGCGTCCTTGTTGCCGGGTGGAGGCGTCCCGGAATCGCGATGTTGTGCGCGCTTGTCGTCGGGATAGTCGTGATCTTGCTCGTGGGCATCGCTAGTGAGCACTATCTGCGGCACGTGCCACCGAGCGAACGCGTGTGGTGGATGTGGCTGGTGTTTGCTGTTTCTGCGGCGCTGGCGCTTGGGCCGCTGGCTGCGGTGACCAAGGCGCGGCAACTCAACCGGCTTTATCGGGAAGGCGGCAAGACTGTTCAGTCAGACTGAGAGGGGCCGGTCGTGCTGTTACTGGTCCGAACAATCGACCCTTTGCTCGGAATCGCCCCTCCTGCGGAGCCATGCCTCTGTCGGGGGGTGAAGTGGCGCCGAGAAGTCGTGGGACCGGAGTTTACGGCTTCGGCCATCATTCCAACGTTTCTCGATTCGATTCTTTCAACGGCTCACTCGCACTCAACACGGCCGACAGTGTTGAATGCTGGGCCGGTTATAATCGCGTGAGTAATGAGCGACGTCACGCGAATCTTGTCTCAAATCGAATCGGGCTACCCATCGGCCGCTGAGGAGCTATTACCTCTTGTCTATGACGAGTTGCGCATGCTGGCCGCGGCGAAGATGGCTAAAGAAAACCCAGGTCAGTCGATGCAAGCGACAGCGCTAGTGCATGAGGCCTATCTTCGGCTCGTCGACGTGGAACAGGCCCAACGGTGGGATTCGCGCGGTCATTTTTTCGCCGCGGCTGCCGAAGCGATGCGGAGAATATTATTGAATCGCGCGCGTGATAAAGCGCGGCTAAAGCGAGGAGGTGACCGTCATCGCATTGATTTGTCGAAAATCTCGCTGGCAATCGACGCACCAGACGAAAACTTGATCGAATTGGACGAAGCGATGCAGCTGCTTGCCGAGCAGGACTCGATCTCCGCAGACTTGGTCAAGCTGCGTTTTTTTGCCGGTCTCTCGCTCAAGGAGGCAGCACAGACCTTGGGGCTCACGCGGAGGCAAGGTGACCGCCATTGGGCCTATGCGCGGGCGTGGCTGTTCGATCGGATTCAAAGTGAATGAAACGCCCTCTGGGTTGAATATCCAAAAAATATGGAATTTCATCGTGCAAAATGAAAGTAAACGGGGCATTAGTCTGTAAAGCCTGCCTCCCAAGGACCATGCCATGAGCCAAATCGAAACGAAGGCAAAAGAAATCTTCTTCGAGGCCCTCGATCTGCCAGGCGCTGAGCAGATTAAGGCTTACGTGAATGACGTTTGCGGCGAAAACGACCAACTGCGCAACCGAGTCCATGAACTGCTGCGCGCCCAACGCGAGGCAGGTGATTTCCTGGAAGGGCGACAGGAATCCCCGACGGAATCGTTCGAGGCGAATTCTGACACAAGAATCGGCGAGAGAATTGGACCCTATAAGCTGCTGCAAGAAATCGGCGAAGGCGGGATGGGTACAGTTTACA
>CAXMSB010000050.1:0-25246 GCA_964195615.1 uncultured Granulosicoccus sp.
CGACGACCAAGACGATAACCGTTCGCGGCGGATATTGGGAAACACAAACGATTGAAGTTCCTACCTGCGGTTCGGGGTGCGGCGATTGTGGCGAATGCGTCCGTACTTGCTGCAAGCGTGTTTGGGTCCCGACTTGCGAAGAAAAGGAAATCGAGTGCACGACCTACAAGTGCGTTTCCGAAGAAGTGCCTTACACATACGACGTGTGCTTGACTCGTCAGGAAGATCGCACCCGAACGGTCTGCGTGCGTAAATGCCGCGCCGAGACGCGTGATCGGACCTACAAGGTTTGCAAGATGGTCCCCGAAGATCGCACTCGCACGGTCTGCGTACGGAAGTGCCGCACCGAGACGCGTGAGCGGACCTACAAGGTTTGCAAGATGGTTCCTGAAGAGCGAACCCGCACTGTGTGCGTGCGGAAGTGCCGTCCTGAGACTCGTACTCGAGAGTACAAGGTCTGCCGAATGGAATGCGAGCAAAAATCGCGCGAAGTATGCTACACCGTTTGCGTACCCGATGAGAGAACTCGCACCTATACGGTGTGCCGTTACGAGTGCGTGCCTGAAGAAAAGACGCGGACCTACTCAGTATGCGTGCCGGTCCAGGTCGAAAAGGAGATTGAGGTGAGGGTTTGCAATATGGTCGAGAAGGAAATCGAAGTGCCTTGCTGCAGTGGTTGCTGCAACTGAACCGTCGCTTTCACTCAGACGAAGTGATTTCTATCCAGGGGTTGAGTCTCTCGACGAGGCTCAGCCCCTGTTTTTTTTGTGCCGTCTGCCGCTGGCGGAGCTCGGTTCCTCTTGCTGCCGGCTGGCACGATTGGTATATCCCTACCGTCGGATGGGGTATTTGGCGATGGCATTGCTAGCATCTCTGAGAATCTGTCGGAAGCATTTGTCTGGAGTGCACCGTTGGCGTTTGCGAAGTGGTCGAAGCGGCTGGTTCTGATGTGTGCTTTGAGCTGCGCCTCGGCCTACGGCCAGACGTCGGACTTGCCGCCAGTTCTGCCGCCGCCGGGCAGCGGTCTTGCAACGCCTCAGTCCAAGGTTCTGACTTTTGACCCTCCGCCAGCATCGCTGGCTGAAACCGACGCGACCGCGGAGCTGCTCCAGGATTCGATAGCCGAAGCGATCGAAGGCGAGCCAATCGTTTCCTCGGGACCGCCCGGATGGCATGAGCCCGCCTATTGGTTCGGGCCTGTGCCGTGGGACATCGGCGTCGAATTCGGCCTCAACGGCAGTGAAGGCATCAACGAATCGATCAGCCTTCGCTCGGGTGGTCATCTCAAACGGGAGACCAAGCGATGGAAAATCGACACGAGTTTGGTCTACAACAAAAACACGGCCAACAACGTGGAGACCCAGAACAACGCGTTGCTGGATCTTCGTGTCGACCGTCGGCTGGAGGAATCGCCCTGGTCGCTCTACTTTCTTCACCAGACATTGTATGACGAATTCCAGGCCTACGACCTCCGCGTGTCGGTCAATACGGGCGTCGGCTATCGACTCTTCGACACAGAGACGATCGACTTCATCGGGCGGTTCGGCGGTGGCTCCTCGCGAGAGTTTGGCGGACCAGACAATCAGTGGGCGCCCGAAGCGCTCATGGGCCTGGACTACGAGCACGAACTCACGGGGACGCAGCGTCTCTCGGCCAGGGTCGACTACTATCCGGAGTGGGACCAATTCGATCACTATCGCATTGTGTCGGACGTGGGCTGGGAGATCGCCCTCGACCGGCCCAAGAATCTGAGCCTCAAATTCTCAGTTGTGGACCGTTACGACAGCACGCCCAACGGCGTTCGGCCGAACGAACTGAACTACGCGGCCCTACTCATCTTGGGCCTGTGACCGGGACGGGATGGCGCTGGTCGGGGAGGGCCGGTTTGGGTAGCATGGAGGGCTTGAAACCACTGTTCGGCCCCCCTTTTTCGCGTTCGTCATGCTAATTCGCATTCCACCCTCCTCTGGCGCAGCTGCCTTCATTCTGGCGGAACTTGGCTAACCATGGACGAACCGCTTCTGGCGCAGTTGGAGCAAACGCTGGCCCATGAAATACCGATCTGCCAGGCGATGAACTTCGAGGTGGTCTCCTGGCAGGAGGATCGCTTGACGATGCGGATGCCGCTGGAGCCCAACAAGAACCACCAATTCTCGGCCTTCGCGGGCAGCCTCAACGCGCTATGCACGATTGTCGGTTGGGGCACCATTTTTATGTTGCTCGGCCGGGAAGGTCTGCCGGGCAGCATTGTCATTCGACGTGGAAAAATCCGCTATCTCCGGCCGGTGGTCACCAGCGACATCGTTGCCAGGGGTTTGCCGATCGACCCAGACGAGCTGGCGTACTGCTTCGAATTGATGCGAAGCAAGGGGAAAACCAAGCTCGAAATTGCGTCGGAGATTGCCGACGAATCTGGGCCGCTGGTGAAGTTTCGTGGCTCCTACGTGGTACACAGCAAGTAGACCCCCAGAAGATGCCAAAATGGCATTCACCGACTCGGCTGGGAGGCGCAGTTGCCACTCTGGCACCTGCCGATATGGCACGTTAGGCCCGATTCATCCCGGCAAGTAAATTCGTAACATACTATCATAATTGATGTTACGCATTGCTCCTGGAAGTCTCGGAGAAGATTGGCACAAGGGCTGCTTTTCTTTGTTGCGAACGTTACGCGAGGTTTCCGGCCTGAAATTGCGGCCGACTCGCCCAGCAGAGAATCGCAGAAAAGGAGGCGTAAGCCATGAATAAGTGCACAAGCAGAAATCGACTGAACGATCATTTCCCGGCCAATTTCGGCGAGTTCGACGCGTTGTTGGGCCAGTTCCTGGCTCCGGTCGCGCAGCCTCGCCAACGTGGCTACTCCGCACCGGCCAGCGTTTGGGAAGAGGACGCCGCGTATCACGCCGAGCTGGATGTCCCCGGCGTGACACGTGAGGACGTCGAGCTGACCTTCGAGAAGGGCAAGTTGACGATTTCCGTCGAGCGAAAAGCGCCTGAAACAAAGGCCAACCATTGGCACGAAGAACGCGGCTACGGCAAAGCCGTCCGCGAGGTGGCCCTGACGAAGCTGGTTGATCCCGCAAAGATCACCGCCGAGCTGACTGACGGAGTCTTGCACGTGACCGTAGGCAAGGCCCCCGAGGCTCAGCCGAAGCGGATCGATGTGAAATAGCTCCCTCGTTTCCGCCGCCCATGCGGCGGGAACAACCCCCTGGGGCCGTGCTCGAGAGCGCGGCCCCTTTTTCGTGGCGAGAATCTCCCTAAAGTGTTATATATGTGCAGGTTATAGGGATCCTAGTTGGGCCAGGCTGGTTTTTTGTCGCGGCCTGATGTTTTCCGGCGTTTTCGCTTGCTTGAGTAGCATGGTTTCTATTTAGGATGAGTGGTATGCGACCCCTCAAGACGCTTGCGAGGTGCCCGGCGCCCGGAGTGCCTTTCCCTCCAGGCACGTGTGCCGCGAAACCTCGTCCGCCGGAAACCCCGTCCGCTTGCTCCGCCCGATTTCCGGACAGAGCCAAATAGTATCGAATGTCCCGTGGAAAACATCTGGCTCTTGGCCGTCATCGTTGTTCTTTTCTCCACGGTCCAGTCCGTTTTCGGAGTGGGCCTGCTGGTGTTTGGCACTCCGACTTTGCTTCTGCTCGGTTGTCCGTTTGAACAGACGATTGCCTATCTGCTGCCCTCTTCGGTGTTGATCAGCTTGATGCAGGCGATCGGCGGCCGCAGCCACATTGGCGAACTGCGAAAAAGCATTTTCGTCTATTGCGTGCCCTTCATCGTGGTGGGGCTCGCTTTGGTGTTGAGCAAGCTGATGACGTTCGACATCAAACTCCTAGTCGGCGTGACGCTCATCTTTTCTGCGACTGCACGCTTCAATAAGGGTCTGCAGGAGGCGCTTGTCAGAGTGCTCCGGCGACACACAAAACTTTACCTGATGCTGATGGGCCTTGTGCATGGCATCTCCAACATGGGTGGCGGATTGTTGACCATATTCGCGACCACAATGTACGACGACAAAGAGTGCACACGCGCCAACATTGCCTACGGCTATCTCGTGTTCGCCGTTTCACAGATTCTTGTGCTGCTGGCGCTGCACATCGAGGCCTTCCACCTCGCCTGTATTCCCTTGGCGATCGTGGCGTTGGGAACCTACCTGACGGTCGGAAATTTCATCTACGTCAAGTCGTCGCGAGCCATGTATCAGCAATTGATCACACTCTTCATGTTGGCCTACGGCGTTTTGCTGATTAGCTGGGAACTCTAATCGCCGGCCCGGTATTTGAGGACCTCGACGCGCTCCAGGGTCACCATTCCTTCCTGGACCATTTCGTCGATGTGCGGGAGGAAGGCATCGATCTTGGGCCTGCTATCCACGATTTCGATGACGATGGGCAGATCTTCCGATAGTCGCAGCACCTTGGAAGTGTGCAAGCGGCTATTGGCGCCGAAACCCATGGGGCCCCGCAGGACCGTGGCGCCGGCGAGGTGCAACTCACGAGCTTTCAGAACAATCGACTCGTAGAGCGGCGCGCCGTGCCACCGGTCGCCCTCGCCGATAAAGATTCGCAGCAGGCAACCGTCTTCTGGAATTTTCATCATGTCATGCTCCAAACCATTTTTCAGTGATCCGATAGCCGAACCAGACGGCGGTCAGCGCCAGTACGTTGGAAAGCACCACGTTCACCAACGCCAGCCGCATCCCACCATCTCTGGCGAGAGACAATGTTTCCCAACTGAATGAGGAGAAGGTGGTAAATGCTCCGAGTACACCGACCAGCAGGGCGATTCGGTACTCCTCGCGAATCAGTTGGGGGCCGGCGAAGTAGGCGCACAACGAGCCGGTCAGAAAACAACCGACCGCATTGACGACGAGCGTCCCCAGTGGGAACGGACTGTCTGTCGTCGCATGCACCAGGCCGGACAGCAGATACCGCAGCAGTGCTCCCACACTGCCCCCTGCCGCGATCATCAGTAGTTTGACCATGCTGGCCGATCTCCTGTCTTTCCGGGGTGGTATCCAGTGACCCGGTTTTCTCGGTACACTAGTGCTGCCGCAGCGCACCAGCGAGCTTCCGCCCGTGTCTATTTGGTGAGTTGAATGGACATCGTTTTGACAAGATTCCTTGCGCCATGATCCAGATCATAGACAATTACGATTCGTTTACCTACAACCTCGTCCAGCGGTTGGGTGAAATCGACTCGGGGCTGGAGATTCGCGTTGATCGCAACGACGAGACGACGGTCGCAGAGATCCTCGCTCGGCGGCCCGACCGCGTGATCATTTCGCCCGGCCCTTGCACCCCCAACGAGGCGGGCATCTCGGTCGAGTGCGCCCGAGAGTTCGCGGGCAAGTTGCCCCTGTTGGGCGTCTGTTTGGGGCACCAGTCAATTGGCCAGGCGCTGGGCGGCAAGATCGTGCGGGCCGACCGGCTGATGCACGGCAAGACCGACCTGATCCACCACGATGGTTCCGCGCTGTTCGCGGGACTGGAGAATCCGTTTCAGGCGACGCGCTACCATAGTCTGGTGATTCGTCCCGACACGCTTCCCGATGAACTGAAGATGACCGCTTGGAGCGAATCGCCCAACGGCGAGCGCGAAATCATGGCGGTCGCCCATCGCGAGTACCCTTTGTTCGGCTTGCAGTTTCATCCGGAAAGTTTTCTCACGCATGTAGGCATGGATATTCTGCGCAACTTTCTGGCGGCTTAGACGATGATCACCGTGGAAGAAGCCCTGGAGCACGTTGGCCGTTGTGCCCGGCAGTTGGCTCCCTCGGAAGTTCTCCTGCGAGAGGCTCTCGGGTTGCGTTTGGCCGAGCAGGTGGTGAGTACGGTCGATTCGCCGCCGTTCGACAAGTCGATGCTTGATGGATATGCGGTTTCCGCGGATGACGCCACGCCAACGCGTCGGGTTGTGGAAGAGGTGATCGCCGGCGCTGTGCCGCACCATGCCGTCGAGCCCGGCACGACGATTCGCTTGATGACCGGTGCACCGTTGCCCGACGGCGCCGACGCGGTCATCAAACACGAGGACACCAAGCTCCTCGACGAGTCGACCGTCCAGTTGCCCTTGCAATTGCCCGTTTCCGGGGCGGGGATGATGAAACGTGGCGCGTCGTTTCGCACGGGCCAACAGTTGCTCGACGCTGGCAGGCGGCTTTCGCCGATTGATATTGGGCTGCTGGCCGAGATTGGTCGCGATCGGGTGCAAGCGACTCCCGCGGCGCGCGTGGCGGTGCTCGCCACGGGCAACGAATTGGTCGAGGGGGGTCAGCCAACCGCGGCGGGACAGATCTACAACAGCAATGGCCCCCTGTTGATGGCGGGGCTCGACGAGGCGTGCGCGACGCCGATCGACCTGGGCATTGGGCTCGACGACGTTGAGGCTCTGAAAGAGCGGATGCGAATGGGGCTGGAGGCGGACGTGCTTGTGGTGACTGGTGGGGTGTCGGTCGGCGTGATGGATCTCGTGCCCGATGTGTTCCAGGAGTTGGGCGTCGTCAAGGTGTTTCACGGGGTGCGAATGAAGCCGGGCAAGCCGGTTTGGTTCGGCGTGTGCGAGGGCGATGAGCAGCGCACGCTGGTGTTCGGCTTGCCGGGCAATCCGGTGAGCACGCTGGTGTCGCTGGAGGTTTTCGTGAAGCCGGCGCTGCGGGCGCTGGCAGGCGGAGATTTCTCGCCACCGAAAAGCCAGCGGGGAGTGCTGACGCATCCGATCGGCCATCGGGGTGGACGGCCTACTTATTACCCCTGTCGAATTGATTTCGGTTGCCGCGAAGCGGGCATGCCCACGGTCGAAACACTCGCTTGGCGGGGGTCGGCGGATTTGGCAGCGCTGACTCGGGCAAACGCATTGGCGATCTTGCCCGCGGGCGACTGCCAGTACGAGGCCGGACAGGAGGTCGACGTGATCACGCTCTGAGCGAGGGGGCTCTCTCGTTCCCACGCAGAGCATGGGAACGAGAACGATGCTTTGCTACAGGTTTCGCGGGATGATGCCCAGGTCGAGCGACAGCACGAACAGCATCAGCGAGATGATGCAGACGAAACCGACCGTGTGCAGAGCAACGACGAATTTCTCACTGGCCGGTCGACCGCGCAGACCTTCATAGACCAAAAACACGATATGGCCGCCATCCAGAAGCGGGATCGGCAGGAAGTTGATCACCGCCAGGTTGGCGCTGAGGATCGTGAGAAACACGAGCAACTTGCCCAGGCCTTCGAAGGCCGAATAGCCAGCCGCTTGGGCGATCGTCACCGGCCCGCCCAGCGCGGTGGCGGGGATCTGTCCCGTGCCTAGTTTCTCCAGGAAGCGGAACACCAGGGTCAACGAGCGGACCGTTTCGCCATAGCCCAGACTGATTTGTTCGCCCAGCGAGCTGGCCATGCGGATCCGCTGGATCGGTAGGAAAACAAAACCGCGTTCGGGAACAAACTCGCCCGCCCTCGTCTCGGGAGCAAGGGTCGCGTCGAGGGTTTCCTCGCCTCGGTCGTAGGTGAGTTTGATTTTCGTGCCGCTGGGCAAAACCTGGATCTGCTCCATGAATTTGGGCCAATTGTGCTGCCGCTCTTTACCGAATTCGACCGGGTCGATTTCTTTGATGGCTGAGGATCTTGGCAGAATGAATTCGGCCTTGGTAATCACGTCGCCACTCTGCAGGCCGGCCTGACTGGCCGGGCCGTCCGGCTGAACTTCGTCCACTCGATTGAGCACTCGATAGGCGATGCCCAGGGCGGGAATCGAGAGCGGTTCGTTGGGGGTCCACGACGGTTCGAGCCAAGTGACTTTGCGCAGCGGCAGGTCGATGGTTTGGTCGGGCGTCTGTCGTCCATCACTGTCCGACGAACGACGCAGCTTGAGCCGAATGGCGCGGTTCTGCTCGGCCAGCTTTCGCAACTGCTCGGGCCAGGCCATGGGGTCGTCGAACATCCCTTCCGTCTCGGCGACCTGGGCCTCGGCGGAGTCGTCGGCTTGCGACACATCGTCGATGAAGTCGCCGGGCCGGATGCCTTTCTTGGCCGCTTCGGTGCCTTCCTGAACGGCGACAATCTTGCCCTTCTCCATGACGAGCCCCAAACGGAGCATGGGACGGGGCTGAACAGTGATGGTAACTTCTTCGCCACCCTCGCCCGGTGCGTCAGGAGTTTCTTTCGGCACGACGGCACCGCGGCGCACGGTGATTTCCAGCGGCTGATCGGCCTTGGTCGCCAGATGAGCGACGTACTCGCGGTAGTCTTTCACCGGGCTGCCATCGACGGCGATAATTTCGTCGCCAGCCTCGAATTCTTGCGACGCGTTCGCTGCAGGCGTGCCCTCCTGGACGGGCATCTCCTTTCTCAAGCGTAGCGACGAAGGCGGGAAGATGCCCACTTTGGCCAGTCCCCGGCCGCGTTTCGGCTTGAAGATCAAGTTTTCCAGTTCGCCGGTTTCTGCACGACGGATTCCAAAAGGAATACCGTTTTCCAAATCGCCGAGGGTCACTCCGCCGCGCAGATTTGTGAAGGTCGGATTCTCGACGTCGCCCACCCGGACGACTTCGTCGCCGGGGCGAATGCCCGCTTCCCAGGCCGGCGAACCGACCGAGGTTTGCGACACGATGCAGGGGATGTAAGGCACGCCGACGCCGAATGCGATCACGGCGAAAATGAAGGCGAAGATGACATTCATGATCACCCCCGCCGAGATGATTGCCATCCGCTGCGGGACGCTCTTGGCCAAGTAGCTGCGCGGGTCGACCTGATAGGTCTCACCATCGGGACCGGTGATCTCCTTCGCTTTAACTTCGGAGCCGCTCACCTCCGATTCGCGGACCTGCTCGGCAATGTTGGCCGGGTTGTCGTCTTGGCCGAGCATCTTCACGTAGCCGCCCAGCGGCAGAATGCCGATGCCATATTCCGTCTCGCCCCACTTGCGGCTGATTTTGTAGCCGCCGATGTCGAAACCGATGAAGAATTTATCGCACTTCACGCCGCACATTTTGGCGACCGCGAAGTGGCCTAGTTCGTGGACGAAAATCACCGCCCCCAAGCCGAGCGCGACTTGTAGGATCACGAGCACCCAGTGCCCGATTTGAGCGGGATCTAAACTAGCAACTATGCACATACCCAACGTGTAACCTCCTCGCGAGCCCACCGGTCGAGCTCGACCAGCCGGCTGAGTGATGGATTCGCTTCAAATGAATGCGACTCAAGAACGCTCCGGCAGGCCGGAACGATTTCGGTAAAGTGTAGCTCACCCGCCAGGAAAGCCCCAACGGCAGCTTCGTTGGCGGCGTTCAGCACGGCCCCGGCGGTGCCGCCGGCCCGGGCCACTTCATGCCCCAGATCCAGGGCGGGAAATCGACCCGCGGAGGCGGGTTCGAATTCCAAGGAAAAGCCTCGCTGCCAGTCGAGCCGCTGGGCGACGCCGGGCCTGCGGTGGGGATACTCCAGCGCGTATTGAATCGGCAACCGCATGTCAGGCGGGCTCATCTGGGCAACGATCGACCCGTCCACAAATTCGACCATCGAATGCACCACCGATTGCGGGTGAATTATCACGTCGATCCGGTCCGCGTCGATGCCGAATAGCCAGCGGGCTTCAATGATCTCCAACGCCTTGTTCATCATGGTGGCCGAGTCGATGGTGATTTTTGGACCCATTTCCCAGACCGGATGTTCCAGGGCCTCGGCCACGGTGACGTGCTTCAATTGGTCGGCCGACAGTTCGCGGAACGGTCCGCCGCTAGCCGTGAGCACCAGCCGCTCGACCTCCGCAGGCTCACCCGACTTGAGCGCCTGGAAGATCGCACTGTGTTCGCTGTCGACCGGCAGCAGCAACGCTCCCCGCTCCTGGGCGAGTTGGGTCACCAACGGGCCGGCCATGACCAATGTCTCTTTATTCGCCAGGGCGACCGATTTATTGTTCTCCAATGCGGCCCAAGTGCTTTCGAGCCCCGCACTGCCGACAATGGCCGCCAGCACCAGGTCGACCTCGTCGCGGCCCACGACGTCGACCAGGGCGTTCGGGCCGGTGAGCAGTTCGCACTCCTCGGGAAGCTTCGACCAATCGAAGGCCTTGGCGGCTTTGGCGTCGGTGGCGATTACCCAGCGAGGCTTGTGTTGTTGGGCCTGCTCCAGGAGGGAATCGAATTTCGAATGGGCCGAAAGCGCCGATGCCCGCAGCCGTCCGCCGCTGGCAGCGATCACTTTCAGGGCACTGACGCCAATGCTTCCCGTGGAGCCAAGCACGGCAATCTGTTTGGCGGATTCAGACTCTGGAGGTTGGGACATCATCTGCGGCATCGGGATATGGGGGCGTGAGAGGTGAAATCTCAAACGTAGGCTGTAGGCCGGAACAAGTCCGCGCAGTTCCGGCGACCACGCTATCAAGCTTACATCTAATATCTCACGTCAGTCGTTCCAAGTTCAATATGAACCGAACGCGCAAGTGTCGGGTGAAGTGGCGAAAAACCCGAGGCTAGCGCCTACGGCTCAGTTTTGGGGCGGGGGCCGCTTCCTATTTGGAAGCAAAGATGCGCACCAAACGGATGTGAGTGACGTAACAATCATTAGGATTGTCCGCCCAACAGTCGCCACACAGCTGGCGTCCCCAGCAGGGGTGCAAGCTGGCCATTCTAGGGTTGCACAGCACGGGCCACAACCCGCCGACAGGGCTCCCCGGGGCCCCGGGGCCCACAGACCCCCGCCGCCGGCGGAGAGAAGCTTCGTTGTTTTTTCGCGGGTGCTATCTTACTATGGACTGATACGACCCGATCCGAGTGCTTTGTCGGCACTCTGAGTTCAGATATTGTCGAAGCACTAGGGGGCTGGCACTTGTCAGGGCGAGATCCGTGCCCCCCGGCCACAACACGAGCAACACACGATGGAAGATTCCGACGACAAAACAAAAGGTTCCCCGGAAAAGAAGCCGGCCTCCCAGGGAAGCAACCTGGTGTGGTACGTGCTCGGTTTCGGCGTGTTGCTGCTCTTGTTGAGCTCGGTCTGGAGCAAGAACGATCGACTCACCGTCGATTGGTACGATCTGGAACGTCTCATCAAAGTGAGCAATCCCGACAATGCCGAAAAGGACCCCCCTCTGCCGGACTCTATCTTGGTGGAAGACACCGATCGTAAGCCGCCCGTCGAAATTCGGCTCAGCAATCTCGATCAGATCAAGGTCGGCACGTATGAGGTAACTGGAAAGGTTGATACGGAGATCCGAGAACAGGGCGTCAGCAAGTGGGAAGAGAAGACGCGACTTCCCTTCCGAACCTACCGACTGCCCACCGAAGACGGACTGCAAACGCTACTCAGCGAAAACAATCTCCAGCACACCGTCACCGCTCCGCCCGGCAAGCTGTTGAGTTATCTGCCCGTGTTGATGCTCACGGGCATGTTGTTATTGTTGATGTTTGTGATGTTGCGCCGCATGGGCGGCGCTGGTTCTCCGATGGCTTTCGGCCGCAGCCGCGGCAAGCTCGTTGCTCAGGAAGACATCGAGGTTACGTTCGAGGACGTCGCTGGCATCGACGAAGCGGTCGATGAGCTGCGCGAGGTGGTTGAATTCTTGAAAACCCCTGAACGCTACCAGCGACTCGGCGGACGCATTCCCAGGGGCGTGCTGCTGGTCGGCCCCCCGGGCACCGGCAAGACCTTGTTGGCCAAGGCGGTCGCCGGCGAAGCGGGCGTGCCGTTCTACAGCCTCAGCGGGTCCGACTTTGTCGAAATGTTTGTCGGCGTCGGGGCGGCTCGCGTGCGCGACATGTTCCAGCAGGCCGAAGGCCGCGCCCCGTGCATTATTTTCATCGACGAACTCGACGCGCTCGGCAAGACCCGTGGCAGCGGCCAGATGGGCGGCCACGACGAGCGCGAACAAACGCTCAATGCTTTGCTCGTGGAGATGGACGGATTTACCACCAACAACGGCGTGATTGTCATGGCCGCCACCAATCGGCCCGAGACGCTCGATCCGGCCCTGTTGCGGCCCGGCCGTTTCGATCGCCACGTACTGGTCGATCGCCCTGACGTCTCCGGCCGCGAGAAGATTTTGAACGTTCATTTGCAGAACATCCGCGTGGGCGACGACGTCGACGTAAAAAACCTGGCGGCGATCACCAGTGGTTTCGTCGGGGCCGATCTGGCGAATATCGTCAACGAGGCCGCCCTGCTTGCCGCCCGCAATGGCATGAAGGCCGTCGGCATGTCCGAGTTCAACGAAGCAGTCGAGCGATCGGCCATTGGACTGGAAAAGAAAAGTCGGATCATGCTTGATGAAGAGAAAGTCCGCGTCGCCTACCATGAAGGCGGGCACGCGCTGATGGCTTACTCGCTTCCCCACACCGATCAGGTACACAAAATCTCGATCATTCCGCGTGGCATGGGCGCCCTAGGTTACGTCCTGCGGCGTCCCGAACAGGACCGCTTCATGTGGACCCGAGAACAACTCGATGCTCAGATTCAGGTTGCCCTGGCCGGCACGGTTGCCGAGGAATTGATCTACGGCGACGACATCGGCAACGGCGCCACCAGCGACCTGGAGCAAGCCACCGAGATCGCCCGCAGCATGGTCATGGACTACGGCATGAGCCGGTTGGGCCGCGTGAAGTACCGCGAAAGCGCCCGAAACCAATTCCTCGGCGGCGAGTTCGGCAGCGCGCAGCTACACAGCGAGCAGACCGCCCGCGAGATCGACGAGGAGGTCAAGCGAATCATCGACGAAGCCCTGGAGCGGGTCCGACGCGTCATCAAAGAACGCCGCGACGCCCTGGAAGCGATCATGAAAGAATTGATGGAACGCGAAACCATCGACGGCGACGAGTTCAGGCAAATCATGGAAGAAAACTGGAAAGGCGCCTGCATCGTACCCGGCACCGAAGCCGATCGGAAATCGACCGCTCCAGCGGCCGATGAAGACCCCGCCGAAAAACCCTCTGGTTCTGCGGGTGGGTAGCTTGTAGCAGCTAGGCGCGGCCGTCGACGCCAATCAGAATGGAGGGAGCGTCCTCGGCTCTTCTCCTTTCCCTTGGCGTCTGCCATGCCCTTCTCTTCGTTAACACTTGAACCCAAGAAGCGCGGCGCTGCGCTGATCGGCGTGGGGCTGGCCGTGGTGGTTGTGGCGCAGCTCATGGACGGCGTGCCGATTGCCGCGGCGATTGTGCTCATCGGCTGGGGCGCCCTTTTGAGTATTGCGTCCGGGCCGATGGCGCTGCTGAACTTGCCGGTGTATGGCTGTCTGGGGAGCTTTGCGATTGCCTCGCAGACCCATGCCGCGTTGGGCGGCCGACTGAGCTTGCTGCTGCTCGTGGATCACGCTCTCGCGATGGTGCTGCTGGTGGGGCTCACCATTCACACCGTGCGGCGCCTGCTACCGACCTCGGTGGATACCCGCTGAACTACTTCAGATTGCGGGAAGGCGTGCGCCACGCTATTCGACCAGGGTACTTGGGGCCGAGCGCCAATCCAATCCAACCGTCGTCGATCACCAGTTGCGTGACCATCAGGCCTTCCAGGCGAGGGTCGTTGATGTCGCGACGCAGCAGCGGCATCTCCTGATTCTTGAGCAGCAGCTTGCCGAAAACGCTGTGCAGCACCACGCGGGGTCCAGTGCGCAGATTGCGACCGTCGAACTGGAGCGAGCCGTCGCGCACCAGTCGTACGTTCAAGCCATCCATCACGGGACGGAAATAGGCGTGTACGGCGAAGTTGCGGATCTTGTCTCGGCCGTGCGCCACTTCGCGAATGTTGAGCACCAACTCCAGACGATCCCCTTGGCAAATGATGTGAATCGCGTCGTGGGCGGAGAATTCGATCACCGCTCGCTCGGGCATGTCCTCGGGAGGCGTCGCGCCAGCTCGGCCGAACTTCTCGGTGATGAATTCGTGCAGTTGCAAGAGCGTCATGCGACTGCCGTTCAGCCCCAGGCCGGCGGCCGCGTTGTTCAGCACCGACTGGTGCATCTGCAGGCTCGCCATGCTGTCGGAGGGTGCAAGCGGTCGCAGGGTGTTCGACGCCAACTGCGTGGTGTTGGCCAGCCGCAACTCCATGACGGCACGATCTTCGGTGGTGAACATCTGGAGCGGCTCGGCGACGAGCGCGAGCCCTTCGATCGCCGTGAGGACGTTGTCTTCAAATTTCTCTTCCAGGCGGTGTAGCTTGGGATTCGCTTGGCGATCCATCCGAGTTCTTGCCTGTCGGGCGACCTTCGACTTGACTTGCTTCAGCGCCTTCGGGTGTGAGTCGTGGTGGCGGCGTCGGGCCGCTCTGCGGAGCAACGAGCCAACGAGGGGGACGGGGTCGAACTCGGAGTCGACGCCGATCAGGTCGTTGCGACCGTGGGCATGCGACTTTGCCTTGGAAATGCGCATCCCCTGCCCGTCGATCAAGATCATCTTGTGCGCCTTGTAAAACATCTTGGCCGAGTTCTGCACCCGGGCGGGCCAGGTTTGCGAACGCGTCTTCGAGTACACGGCACCGCTGGCTTCCAGGGCGACCTGCCACGACTCGTCGTTGGGCAGCAGCCGCACCTGCACCTGGGTGACCGTGCGTGCTCGGCCTTTGACCTTGGTCCCGGTGATCCGCTCGTTCACCGACGAGACGGTGGAAGAGCGCTTTGGCATCATGCGATTCATCAGGTCGTCGGTCAGCGCCACGCGCATGTTCGCGCCCCGATAGTGTTGGTCCAAGTGCGCGGCCAACTGCTGATGTTGGGCAACCGGCGACCATTGAAGCCGCTGCTGCATTTGAGACAGGGCAGCCGCGTAGCGGAGATTCGGCCGGGCTTCGTAGAGTTCGACCAAGGCGGTTAGCATCTCGACGTCGATCGGACCCTGGGCCCAGGGCCGCAGTGCTTCGCGAAGATTCGCTAACACTTCGGTCTGCACAAATTCGTTCTGAGCGGCGGTGAGCCGCTTGTCGGCCATGCGGGAGAGTACTTCCTGTGCGAGTTGCCGTCGCCCTTTCGCGTCGACGCCGGCCCCTTCGCTGGTCGCGACGGCGATTCGATCGAGCAACAGATACTCACGCCATGCCTCGCCATTTTCCTTTCCCTCCAGCCGCGCAGCCACTTCGCTCAACACGGGCATCACGTCTGCCTCAGCGGAGACCGGCTCTTGCCACGCGGAATCGATCGCCTGCAATTTCAGTTCGAACAGCGTCTTCCAGATCGCGGCGCGTCGCTCGACGGCTTGCACGCCACGCAGCCACTCGTGTTGCACCGCGTGATCGGCGAGCTGATGCGCCTGGTCGTTTGCCGTTTCGGCGAGAGCTTGCAGCCCGGCGACAATGAGCGGCGCGTCGGCCAATTCAGTGGTCGGGTCTGCAGCCAATTGGCGCACCAAAGCGAGCGTCTGTTCGGCCCAGTCAAAAGCGGGCGACTCTTCGGGCACGGCCTCGAGTTGGGTGATTAGCGATTTAGGAGAGTAGCGCAACAGGGGCGTAGCCGCTGGGGACTCCACCTCGGCGGGGCGCTCCACTGGCTCGGCAGGTTCTGGGCCGATTGAGCGATCCGGCTCGGTGCGCATCGCCAGTCGATCGTTGGGGCCGCTCACATGCACAGGGTTCGGCGTGGCGGCGACCTGCTTGTTCAGTGCCGATTTCGAGAGAGCCGGCAACTGGCCCACCACAGTCATCAGCCGATCACGAATTTCCAAGAGAGAATCGAAGTCGAACGGGCGACGCGAGGGCAGCCGCTCGGGAAGCTGAGCTGCCGAGAAGTCGAAATCTTCCAACGAAAAGTCTTCCAGCGAGTAGCTGTCGGCCTGAATCGGCGGCAGCACGGGCGCCACGACGGGCGAACAATACGGCTGGAGCGGCTCGACGCAATCGGGCTCCGGCTGCAACACGATCGCTGTCCAGTGCGAGGCGTCGGTCGGCGCCGGCAATCGGCACGACAAGCCTTCTGGCAAAGGCCGTTGCCAACCACGGGGCGCGTCGACGGCCAATGCCAACAACAGCGCCAATGCGCCTACCAGAGGCCAGAGCGGACTTCTTCGCTTCCACGGCATGTACCAAGGCCTCCTGCCCAAGACGACGTGTACCGAGTTCGAGTCTCACAGCGTTGTCAGACGCCGCCTTGCGTCTGCCAGCCAAACCGGCTAGCCAAGCTGGATAGACCCCAGGCCTGACAGCATGTTGCCGGGCTGCTACCAGTTTAGATCGGTATTCTGGCTCGCTCGCTTGCGTGCAGATGCCGCTTGACGCCAATTCGAGGGCCCGATTCAGGGGCGAAAGTCCCACGAACCGCACGTTTCTCGACGCTCGGCTGACGACTGGGCAGACTGGTCAAACTCTGCGGATTTTCTGCGAGAGGCCTCGCATTGCCCCCAGCCGTATTGCCACCGGGTACAAGGCGCCCAGGGAAAGGTCTCACGCAGAGTTCGGAGAGAGAAGGAGCGGGTGGCCGGGGCAAAGCAGGGAGGGTTCAGGGGTCGGGGTTCAGGGAATGGCTTTCGGCCAGAGGCCCTGTTCCATTCCGCAATCCCCAATCTGCCTTCCCTGAAAGGGTTTTACCCCATAGCCCAGGGTTGGTCGCTCCGGCGACCTACCCTGGGTCAGCAGATCACGTTACGTCCGATTACCCTGCAAGGGTTACACAGATCTGTCTAACCCCTGCGGGGTAAATATCATGATCGATCGCGTACCCAGGGTGCGCCGCTGCGCGTCGACCCTGGGCTTTGGAGTCCAATCCCTTCAGGATACAGACGGCCGCTTCTGGCTCTAGACTCTCCACTCTCGACTCTTCCCCCTTCCGCAATCTGAATTCCCAAATCCGAATTCCACCATTCCCCCTCTGGCTCGCCGAAGTTGTTGGTGGCGTTTGGGGGTGTTTTGCTGGTTGAGGAATGCAATTAGACCTCGGCTTCGGCCTTCTCCAATGCCTTGCTCAGAATGTATTTGTGAAATCTCAGTCGGGACCACAAGATCTACGGTTGAAGCAGTCGTCAAACAGCCCAATTCCAGAGGAATTTTTTCTCCAGAGCGATTCGCCCCCAGACACCACAAGATACTGCGTTCGTTGCAGGGACCGACCACAACATCTAGCTCTAGACTCTAGACCCTCCACTCTGGACCTCATGCCCCCTACTGCTTCGCATACCGCTCGGCCGCCTGCCGGGCTTTGAGATCGCCGGAGAGATACAGCGCCACCGGAGCACAGACGTGGCCCCAAGTGCTTTGCTGTTTGATCCAGAGGAATTTCTCCTGACCCGTGGCCCGGCAGCAAACCCGGACCGAATCGCCCCGCCACTGCTCGGGAACAACAAACCGAACCGTCAGTTCATGCACCCCTTCCAGCGACGAAAGCGGCGAGCTGCGTAACTTAAAAAACACGCCGTGTTCCTGCCCAATCGTGCCGCTGGCCACGACCACATGCTGCGGCGCGATGCGGTGCTCGGTCTCGGTAACCACTTCGCGATCGGAAATGCCACCGCCGATGGTCGGCGTAACGTGGGCCACCATTTCGCCCAGCGGCACAGGCAGTTCGCCGCCCAACGACGCGGCCAGCGACCCCGTGTGCTCGGTGGTGGTCGAACGGCGGATGTCGCCCGTGTGACGGCTTTCGAGCCGCGTGCTCGGCTCGAAGGCGTGGACCCGCATGCGAGCGTCGCAATCGCCGATTTCGATCCGCACTTCCTCGACGTCGGCAACATTGCCTTCCAGCAAGTGAACCGAAACGCGGAGCCGCAATTCGACGATCTTTTCGTGCGGGAACACGGCCACAGAGTCGGCCGACGTCACGTCACGACATTCAGCCGTGCGGCCAAAGTCGAACGCAATCGACGGGCTATCGGCTCGAGCCACGCTGCCGGTGACCGCCAACAGGCAACTCAGCCAAACGCTGATGGGCGAGAAGTGCGCAAACATCGCGAAAGTTCCGGTGACCATGAGGAAAAACCACGGCGGCGCCCCCCTGGTTGCGCCGCCGCCTGGAATTCACTACGCGACGCACCGGGAAATGGTTTTCCAAAAAGAAAAACCCTGGCCGGAGGGCCAGGGCTGTGAGGTTTTTCGATTAGGCAAACCGGTGGGGTATTGTGCTTAGTGGTCGGCGCCGTAGGCGTGCTGGAAGTCGTGGATCGCGGATTCCAAGGCCTTAGCCGTGGCGGGATCGGCGTCTTGCTTGCACTTCATGGCTGCTACCATCACGGCATGGGCGGCGGTGAGTTTTTCGACGTACTTGGCGTCGGCCGCCTTAATTCGCTGCGTCATGAAGTACTGGGCGATGGTGTGCTGGATGTTGGTGGCGTGCGATTCCTTGGTCGCCACCCAGCGGGCTAGCTGATTAACGACCGTCACGTCCTGTGTATCGGTCAACTGGGCAATGCTATCGATCGCCTTGGCGATGGTCGTCTGATCCTCCATCATCCGCTTGAAGCGGGCCCCGTCGTCGTAGATGCCACAGGGCACCTCGCAGTGAGCGGCCAAGTAGCCCATCGGCACCGCGGCGGACACAACCAACACCAACATCATCAACGAGCGTTTCACGGCACTATCTCCCTAGACAGAAGTTCAAGCGGACACGGAGGCCCCAACCGCCACCAATGTAGTGCCCGAACTACCGAGGGTCAATCAACGACCGGGGCCGCAGTCGGCCCTGGGAGCGAAGTGTACGGCCTATTCCGTCGCATCCTTCTCAAGCTTGCGGGGATACCCTTCCGCGTTGTACCAACCAACAAAGTCCCCCTTTGGAGTGAAGGTGAAAACCTGGAGCATCATCATGGCATCTTCGTCCCAGATCTTGGTGGAGTATTTGTACTGGATGGTCCAGTTGCCTTCGTCGTCGCGTGTCACCGGTCCCCACTCGACGGTCTGCCGTTGCTTTACATCACGAAAGTTATTTTGAAAGAAGTCCTCGACTAAATGGCGCATCCGTTTTGTTCGGCTATCGGCGCCCGAGCTAGATGTTTCGGGCTCCGGCTCTGAGGTGCCCGATGTCTGGAAGCGATAGACAACCGGTTCGAGCGGTACGCCCCATTTGCTGGAAAAGTTGATGTGGTGCAGGCTATTCAAGCCTAGTTCATATTGCCAACCGGGCTTCAGCTGCACTGGCAGCACGCAGGTTCGGCCGTCCTTACTCCAGGATGGTTTCTTCCCTTCGGGGATGGTGGGGTAGTGTTCGCCGCCACCGGTCCAGGAGAAACCTCCACCCATGGGAATGTCGAAGGTGACGCGCAGGGCTTTCAGCTTGGGGTCAACGTCGGTCGCGCCATTGGCGGGAGCGAGCTTGGCGATCTTGGGACGTCTCACCTGTTGCTGAAGTTTCTTGGATGCCCCCTGCGTGGCAAAGTAGACGGCGGTGGGAAGTGCCGGCCGGTTGCCAACGCTCTTGAAGTTCTGGTAACTCTTGGAATTGATGCCAACTCGGTAGATCTTTCCCGCCTTCAAGCGGACGGGCAGCGCGCAGGTGCGGCTGTCTCTCCAATAGGGTTCATTCTCGGGATCAGGCGTCGGCAGAAGTGGCGGGCCGCCAGTCCAGCTCATACCGCCTTGCATGTCGCGGTCGAAGGTAACGGTGATCTCCGTGAGAGCTGGGTCGACGTCGGTCTGCCCCGCACGCGGCGTCGAAGAGACCATCCTGGGCGGCCCCGATCTTGCTGCCGAGTCGCTCGCCTTCGGCTGGGAGTCCGACCTTTTGGATTCCACGGCGGCGGTCTCTTCGAGCGGTTGCTGGGCGATCCCCTGCGGGAGACCCATCGGCAGGAAAACGATGGCAAAAGCTGCGATTGCCACCAAAGACAGAAGGCCGAACTCGCGTTTTCCATGTTGGTAGGCCATGATTTCCTCCAGTCGATTTTGGATGTTTGTGGCTCGTTCGAAAACGCCCACCAGACTGCCATGCACCTGCGAACGACCGCCCGCGGCGGAGATCACATGAAAGAGTGCCTGACTGTAGCCGACGGGCTCACATTCGCTGCTGCGGAGCACGGCTTCGTCGCAGACGCACTCGCGTTCGTGACGCAGGCGTGCGTTGGCCCACCACACGAGCGGGTGAAACCAGAAGAGGCTTTGAGCTGCCACTTGCACCCAGCCAATCCAAGGATCGCGCCGTCGCCAATGAGTCAACTCGTGCTGAAGAACATTGTTGATCTCCGCGGCGTTCAAAACTTGTGCGACTTGCTGGGGCAAGACAATGGCGGGACGTAGCACGCCGTAAAGAAAGGGACTGGCCGCAGTGGGAGAGATGAACAGATCGGGAACCTGAGGCTCGCCCATCTGGTCAGCGATTCTTTCCAATTGGATACGCAGGGGGCCTTCGTCAATTCGGTCCATGCGCGCCGTAGATCGCACCAATCGGCTATATTTCCACAGCACGACGCCGACGAAGAGCACCGCACCGCCAAGCCAGACGAAGAAAAGTAACGATTCAAGTGACCAACTGGCAACCAGAGGCGACGTGGCCGAAGCTGGCTCCTGGTCGACGCCTTCCGATTCGTTAGAAAGTGCGAGCTGTCGCGGCGCTTCCAAGTACTGCGGGACAACCGGTTGGGCAACATCCCACAACGGGCCAAGTCCCCAGTGACCAACTCCCCATATCGCAGTCAGCGATGGGGGCAGAAATACTTTCACAAGCACCAACAGCCAAAGTGCGTAGCGCAGCCGTGGCGAAGCCTTCCGAGTTGCCCAACACACCAGCGCGACCACGGTCGCCAACAGCGCGAGCTGCCAACTGGCAGACACAATCCAGCGAAACCACTGCTCAGTCACAGTATGGAGGGCAAACATGTCGCTACCTCTTTTTCTTCTTAGCCGCAGAGTTGCGCCGCTTATCGTCGAGCACTTGCTTCAACTGACGGATTTCTTCGTCCGTGAGGTCGGCTTCCTCGATGAAGTTGGCGAGTACCGGCGATAGAGCGGCGCCCATCACCCGCTGGAAGACTCCGCGAACTTCGTGGCGGGCCATTTGCTCACGGGCGACTGCCGCCCGATAGAGATAGCTATTGCCGACCTGCTCGTAATCGAGGGCCCCCTTCGCGACGAGTCTGGAGAGCAGCGTTTTGACCGTCTTATAGGCCCACTTGACGTTCTTGGGCAACGCGGCGTAGACGTCGCGAGCGGCCAGCGGCCCCTGGTCCCAGAAGACTTTCATCACTTCCCATTCGGCACCGGAAAGCGCCCGATCGGGCTTGTTTCGCGAAGGTTTTGCCATGTGTCTCCTCCAGGTCACTGCCAAGGATCTCATGGGCGGGGCCCAATCGTCTGTATTCTGTGCTCATTAGACTACACTTGTAATCCTTTGTCAATGGCTGGTTTCTCGGTTTCCTGAATTTCTGAGAAACGATTGAGGATGCGTCCGGCGAAAACCGGAGCATTCTAATGGCTCGGCAGGCCAGGAGTCGGCGTTGCAGAGAGTTTGGCCACGTGAGGGAGGAGCTCCCATCGCTGCTGGCCGACTCGCAATTCCTCGTCGAGCGAATCGATGAAGGCTAGCCGCGGCAGCATTCCTTGGCCATGGGCCAGTTGGATCGCCAGCCCTGGACGTGCGTTCGCTTCTAGAACGACCGGGCCCATGTTGATGTCGATGACGAAATCGACGCCGACGTAGCCCATTTCCAACGCATCGCTGGTGCGCATGGCGGCGTCGAGCAACTCGCGCCAGCTGGGGATCTCGATCCCGGCAATCGGCTTCTTGGTATCGGGATGGTGCGTGATGGCACGGTTCTCGCACACGCCTCCGAAGGTCACGCCCGTCTCGAGATCGACCGCGGCAGCGACGGCGCCCTGGTGCAAGTTGGCACGACCTCCCGATCGTGTCGTCGGCAACCGAATCATCGCCATCACCGGTACGCCCCGATAGATGACGACCCGCACGTCGGGAGTTCCTTCCACGGCAATGCTCATCAACAGCGGATGACTGACAATGCGACGCTCGACAATCACCTTGTCGATCTGGCCACCCAGCGAATACAAGCCGGAAAGGATGGTGGAGAGATGGTAACGAAGATCGCTCCAGGTGACTTCCCGATTACCCGCCGTGAAAAAAGTGTTGCCGGCGCGGCTGGCGATCACGATAATTCCCCGCCCCGCGGCGCCGCTGGCCGGCTTGACGACGAACTCACTGCGGTCGCCGATCATTTGCAGAAAGCGTCGGCAGTCGCTGTGCTCGTGGAGTACGCCGTAGGTTTCGGGAACCATGATTCCGCGCTCCTCGCAGATCTCCTTGGTCATCAATTTGTTGTCGACGCGAGGATAGAGGTGCCGCGGATTCTGCTCGATAATCACGCCTACGTTGCGCTGATTGATGCCGAGGATGCCGCTACGGGCGAGCTCGTCGGGCCAGGCCCAAAATCGCTTGGAGTCATTATTCATCGGGACAAACGCCTCTCAGGGCGACCAACTGCGTATTACGGTTTGTCGGACTTGACCAGATCGCGGAATCGCCACAGTTCGACCAAGCGGTATCCGGAATATCGGCCTATCAGGATGAACACGGCAATGGTGAAAAAATGGGCCTCGGGATAGACCAAGAGCATCTGACCGATCTTATCCGAATTCAGCAGCAGATAGCAGAAGGCCGAGACGATGGTCGTACCCAATACCAATTGCAGAGCGAATGCAACACTGTCCTCCTCGGCCGTCACGTGGAATCGCTCGATGAAAATCGTAAGGATCACCATCGGCAGCAACACCGCCTGGGCGCTATGAGTCCACTCCAGGTAATCGAGCAGTGACACGCTGAACGCGACGCAGAGAATGATCAAGGTCAGCACAATGCTCAACCGCGGCACCATCAGAAGATGTAATCTTTCCAAGAGCGATCTGCCCACCAGGCCGGTCATTACGACAACGATCAAAATGACAATTCCGGTACCCCAGGCGGCGTAGATAAAACTCATCGCCAGCAAGGCGGGAGAGAAAGTTCCGAAGGTGCGAATGCCGATCACGTTGCGGAAGAAGGCGGTGATCAACGCCCCCAATGGCAACAACAACATCAGGGATAACACCTCGTGCATTTTCAACGGCAATCGTGTGAGGTCGAATATCTGTAAGGGGGGTATCAATTCGGATTCGAGAACGACCGGTGCCGGTCGCATACTACGAATGCTATACTTCGCCTGCACTTCGTTCGCCCTCATGGCACCCACCACCGTCTCTCTGCCACGGCGGATGGAGATGAACTGGATCGGCATGCTACGGGCATAGCCCAAGGCGGGATCGAAGGGGACCCAACGATGCCCGTAGAAGACCTCCACCCAAATGTGAGGCTTGGGATTGTCTGACTGACGAAGTTCGAAACCGGCCACCAATCGGGCCGGGATGTGCGCCGCTCGACAAAGCGTGACCATCGACCGAGCTTTCCCCAGGCTGGAAGCCGTCTTGTTGGCCAGTGCCCATTCCACGATGTCGGCGCCGAAGTCGTCTTTGCCGGGCACCTCGAGATTCATGCAGTGTTCGAAAAGTGCTTGCGACGTCTTGGCGACATTGTCGTCTTCCCTAGAGAACTGCCGAACCACGCTCTGAACTCCAGCACTCTGGACGGGAAAGTCGCTTTCTTTGCGGATGAACCTTGCTTTGGAGACCTCCGTAAGGCTCTCCATAGACTGCTGCGGTCCCCAAGAGGTTTCGGGGCTGAGTCTGAGCTTAAACTTGGCGGCAACGTCGTATTGGCCACCACGCTCGGTGGTGAGGTCGAGTTCACGATTACCCGTTGTCCGTGACGGCGGGCGAAGTACGTCGTCCAATCCCGTGTGAATGAACACCTCCTTGAGAATCTCCAGGTGGGGTCGGTTTGTCGGCAAGCCGACCCGCAACGTGGCATCGGGTTCACCGGCCAGGGGTTCCTTGGCGGTGAACTTCAGCTCGTAGGTCAACTCCCAGAGACTGTCCTCCAGAGCGATCTGCGACTCATGGCGGGCCTGATAGCGGAGGCCCGCTGTCAGCAGCCCCAACAAGACAAAACCTGTCACTACTAGTTGACTTAGTACCCTGGCACTCACAACACTACACCTATGGCCCGTCTGCGGGGCAGTCCTTCGTGGGGGGGGTCGTTCTGACTAATCATGAACTGAATGTCGCCATTATAGCTGGCAGACGTTCCGGGTGTGCGGCCTATCTGAAGTCGTTTTTTCCTGGCATATCCCGAGCCGCCCGGTTCCATTCTGGGGGACAATCGCCGACAATATCAACACATATACCACTTAGAGCCTGTCCCAGAGGCCTGTGGGGGTCGCCCGTCGCGGTGCCCTCGGGTTGTCATGGTAGGGCTGGAATGGCAGGGAGGTCCATTCTCTACAGGCAGATGGAAAGGCACCAAGAAAGGGAGCGTATGCCGCTCCATTTTTGGTCGGTCGTCCCGACACAGAGGAGAGAGAAGCCGTGAGTGAAGCAAAGGGGTTTGGACGCAGCCATCTGTGGCCGGTCGCCATTCTGGTTGCGGTTGTGCTACTGTCGTTGACGGGCCGCGGGGCATTGACGAGCCGGGCCGCGGCGGACACGCCGCCTGTCGCCCCGTCCGATTCTGAGCCCGAGACCAGCGAGGAACCTGCCGCCGAGCAGGAGACTTCTGACGATGCCAGTGCCGAGGAAGCTGGCGCCGAGGACGTCGAGGAAGCTGGCTCCGAAGAAACCGACGCCGAAGATGCTGATAGTGGCGAACAGAACGTCGACGAAGAATCGGACCCCGAGATCGAAATCTCCCCCGATGAGGAAGAGACGCAACCGCAACCCGTCGAGCAGGAAGCGGTCGACGATGCCACGCCGCCCAAGAAAGAAAAGCGAGTCATCGGCGCCACGACCACAGTGCTCGAAAAACAGAGCGGGCTGCTGTTCCGCGCTCGGGTCGACACAGGGTCAAAAAGCTGCTCGCTGCACGTCGAGGAAATGGTGATTGAGGATGAAGCAGAAAAATGGGTCGACAACATCGGCAAGGTCGTCCGCTTCAAGGTCAAGAACCGTAGCGAGGAGACCCATTGGCTTTCGGGTCGCATCGCCGGATATGTCATTATCAAGACCTCTGACACCAGAGAACGTCGTTACAAAGTCCCGCTGAAACTGCGGTGGAAGGGTATCGAGAAGAAGGTGCTGGTCACGCTCAACAACCGCAACGGTATGGAGTATCCCCTGCTCTTGGGACGAAACTTCCTGCGCGAAGACTTCCTCGTCGACGTCGATATCAACAACGACGACTAGAACCGCGGCACTCGTTTCCAGAGTAAACATAAAGCGAGGCCGGACCATCGGGCCCGACCTCGCTCGCGATTCTCACATCTTGCAATAGCTTTTCTTCAGCTATTAGAAAGCGTAGGCATGGGCGAAACCACCGGCGAAGACGA